>JAPLBA010000024.1 GCA_026393015.1 Actinomycetota bacterium | reverse complement strand
GATTTCCTGGAAGAAGTAAAGAGCGAGCTAGGTCTTTCGATCACTATTATTCGAGGCCGGGCAGAAGAGGCGAAGGGGTCTTATCAAGTCGTCACCGCTCGGGCGCTCTCTGCTACTCCGAAACTACTCACGCAGGTCTGGCCGCTCATCGCTCCCGGCGGCTCATTAGTTGCACTCAAAGGAAGCAGCGTCGAAGAAGAGGTGCGACAGGCGGAGAAAGTGATCTCCGAGCTCAAGCCCGTTACGGTCGATATCGAAGAGCCCTATCTTGAGGGAATTGAGAGTGGCAAGATTCTGATCGTGCGAAAGGGGGCCAAGTGAGCGTTTCACGTGAAACACGAAGCGTTATTGGAATCCGTCGCCTTAAGGAGCGGATGCCTGCCCCGCCCGCTACCCGTATCTTCACGGTAGCTAATCAAAAAGGTGGAGTGGGTAAGACCACTACATCGGTCAATATTGCCGCCGCCCTGGCTATGGGCGGCCTTAAAGTCTTAGTAATCGACCTTGATCCACAAGGAAATGCCTCGACTGCGCTGAGCGTAGAGCACCACGACGAGGCCACTCCAGGGATGTTTGAAGTCTTGGTGGAATCTAGGCCACTCGCCGAAGTGGTCGTCAAAGTACCTGGATTTGAGGGGTTGGAGTGCGCGCCTGCCACGCAGGACCTCGCTGGCGCTGAGATTCAATTAGTCCCAATGGTGGCCCGAGAAAACCGACTTCGCCGCCTCTTAGAAAGCTATTTGGCGCTCCGGGAAGCTGAAGGGAATCGAGTCGACTATGTGCTTATCGATTGCCCACCCAGCCTCGGCCTGCTCACACTTAATGCTTTAGTGGCTGCCGAAGAGCTCCTGATTCCTATCCAATGTGAGTACTACGCCCTCGAGGGCCTCACACAATTGCTCGGTACTGTTCGACTCGTCACCGAACACCTCAATCCGAGCCTCAATCTCTCCACCATTTTGCTCACCATGTTTGATGGGCGTACTCGGTTGGCAAATGATGTGGCCGATAACGTGCGGGAGCACTTTCCAGCCGAGGTACTCACCTCAGCTATCCCCCGGAGCGTTCGACTCTCAGAAGCCCCTTCCTATGGCCAAACAGTTATGACTTACGATCCACTCTCACCTGGCGGGGTCGCCTACCTTGCGGCCGCCCGAGAGATAGCCGAACGCGCCATCGATATCAAAGGAAGTAGCTATTCATGAGTGGAAAGAAAGGCGGCCTCGGCCGTGGCCTCGGAGCACTTATCCCGAACTCTTCACCGAGTAAGCCGGTGGAGAACTCTTCCTTAAAAGAGTTAAAACCCCAGGTCAACGAGGTATCCACAACACCCAAAACGCCTGTGGATAACTCTCAATCTTCGCTTGAGGGTTTAGTCCGTCTGGCGACTGTTTCCATCAAGAGCATCTCAGCAAATCCTCGTCAGCCGCGACAAATTTTTGAACCAGAGGCACTTGCCGAACTCGCTGCTTCCATTAAAGAAGTTGGCCTCTTGCAACCGCCAGTCGTGCGTGCGCTCTCTCAAGGTAAATATGAATTGATTATGGGCGAGCGTCGACTTCGGGCAAGTAAAGAAGCTGGCCTTTCAGAGATTACTGTCATTGTGAAAGAGACTGCTGATGATGACTTACTCAGAGATGCACTGCTTGAAAATCTGCATCGCGCGCAACTTAATCCTTTAGAAGAAGCGGCAGCTTATGAACAATTACTTAAGGATTTTGGTTGCACACAAGAGGAATTAGCTACGCGCATTGGACGCTCACGCCCACAAATTTCTAACACCTTACGTTTATTAAAACTGCCACCAACAGTAGCGAAGCGAGTAGCTGCAGGTGTGCTCTCTGCTGGTCACGCACGAGCACTCCTTTCACTCTCAAGCTCCGAAGAGATTGAGAGATTAGCGACCAAGATTGTCGCCGAAGGTTTAAGTGTGCGCGCAGTGGAAGAAATTGTCGCAATGGGCGGATTAGAAGATGAGAAAAAGACTCGCACAAAGCATGCACGTCCTACCTCACCCCGATTAGCAGAAATTTCTAGCCGGCTTTCAAACCAATTGGATACTCGTGTCAAAATTGAATTAGGTCGAAGTAAAGGAAAGATTTCGATTGAGTTTGCTTCTGTAGACGATCTCGAAAGAATCCTTGGAGTTATTGAGAAGTAGCGTACTTACGAACCAGAGCGCGTTCTGCTAATTCCTTGTATAGCGCGCCGATATCTCGACCAGTGGCTGCTACAGATTGCGGCAATAACGATGTCTCTGTCATACCAGGGGCCACATTAACTTCTAAGAACCAGATCTCCCCATTCTTGTCGATGATGAGGTCAGAGCGCGAAAGATCCCGAAGCCCAAGAACCGAATGAACCTTCTTAGCAACATCAGCAGCTCTGGTACTCAACACTGAATCTAAGTTTGCTGGTACAAAGAATTCAGTTAACCCAGCGGTATATCTGGCGTCATAGGAGTAGAAACCTGAATCAGCCACAATTTCCACAACGGGAAGTGCTGTAAGAGTTCCGTCACTTTCTTCGATAACAGACACAGCAATTTCTCGTCCGGCAATGAAAGGTTCAATAACTACGTCGTTGCCGTAAGAGAAGGCAGAGATCATGGCCTCGGGAAGCTCAGCAGCGCTACGAACCACACTCGCACCTAATGCTGATCCGCCTTTAGCGGGCTTCACCATCAGCGGTAGGCCAACAGAGTTCTCAATCAACGGAAGTAAATATTGAGCTCCGAGTTCACGGAAGGTGGAGTGCGGTAAGACCCTGGAGGCAGGTACGCGAATTCCCACAGCTTCCACGATTCCCTTTGCCACCGGCTTATCGAAAGATCTCCTGCAGGCATCGGCAGTGGATCCGACATAGGGGAGGTCGAGCATCTCAAAGATGTCGCGAATGGCGCCATCTTCACCCGCTGCCCCGTGGAGCGTGGGAAAGATGACGCTCCCAGGTTCAAGGGCTGAGAGGGCCGGAAGGAGTGAACTATCTGAGTCAACCTCACTGACCTCTATGCCCTGCGAGCGAAGAGCCTCTGCTACCCGACGACCGGAGCGGATGGAGACATCCCGCTCATGGGAGAGGCCCCCAGAGAGTACGAGTACGCGGGATAACTTCATCTCACTCATATCAATTCACTAGGTGGCAGGATTCGTTGAGGACGTTCACTCAATGGAATAGCCGCACTGCCAAAAGTGGCACGTAACTCCATCTCTTCTTCAATGACTCCCGCAAGACGCCGCACACCTTCACGAATCCGCTCAGGTGATGGGTAACAGTAAGAGAGACGCATTGACCATGAACCGAAACCATCGGCAAAGAAAGCAGTTCCTGGAACATAGGCAACTCGTGAAGTAATAGCACGCGGCAACATAGCCTTTGTATCAATGCCCTCTGGAAGTGTCACCCATACATAGAAACCGCCACCCGGCTTAGTCCATGTGGCAGTAGCTGGAAAGTGTTGTTCAAGAGTTTCCAACATGGCATCACGGCGTTCTTGATAGAGGCCTTGAAAAGATTTGATTTGATCTTGCCACGGTTGAGTTGCGAAATACCGAGAGATGGCCATTTGTGCAAAATTTGACGGGCAGAGAATTGAAGACTCGCTAGCCAATACAAGCTTTTCACGAACTGCGTGTGGCGCAGCAGCCCAACCCACACGTAAGCCTGGTGCAAATGTCTTTGAAAAAGAGCCTAAATAAACGACATTGTCTGGATCATCTGCTCGCATTGCACGAGTGGGTTCACTATTAAAACCAAGAAGCCCGTAGGGATTATCTTCAATAATAAGAATATCTGCATCGCGCGCAATCCGAAGCACCTCTTGGCGTCGTTCTAATGAAAGCGACACTCCAGCAGGATTGTGAAAATTTGGGATTGTGTAGAGGAATTTAATCTTTCCGCCTTGTGCACGCGTGTGAGCTATGGCTTCACGCAATCTCTCTGGAATCAAACCGTCATCATCCATCTCAACATGGACGATGCGCGCTTGATATTGCTGGAAAGTTCCAAGCGCTCCTACATAGGAAGGCGCCTCAGCAAGAACCACATCACCTGGGTCAAGAAAAATGCGAGCAACTAGATCGAGAGCCTGTTGTGAACCAGTAGTAACGACGACGTCATCAGGATGGGAATCAATCCCCTCAAGTTTCATGATCTCAGTAATTTGCTCACGTAAGACTGGATCACCCTGTCCACTGCCGTACTGCAAAGCAACCTGACCATTTTCGTTGATAACGTCTGCCACGATTTGAGAGACCACATCCATAGGCAGTGCGGTGAGGTTTGGCATGCCGCCGGCGAGGGAGACCACTTCAGGTCTGGAGGCCACCGCAAAGAGTCCCCGGATCTCGCTGGCAGTCATGCTTTTGGTCCGCTCCGCATAACGCGCTACGAATGAGTCGAGGCGCGATCCAGTGCTCATGTCTATATCTTCTCACGCAAATCGCTCAAGCGAAGTACTCCAGTCTCACCTTCGCCATCATCAGGCAAGTAGAGACGTTGAATTGCGATCGCCAGAGACTCAGCGAGGACCTCTCGAAAATTTCCATCGCGAAGTCTGGCCGCATCGCCAGTATTTGTGAGATATCCGAGTTCGACGCGCACTGCCGGCATTCTGGTATTTCGGAGTAGCTCCCACGTTTTTGCGTGTACGCGGCAATCAAGGAGATCGGTTCGGGCGCAGATCTCTCGTTGGATGAGTGAAGCCAGACGTTGGCCCACCACAGAGTGTGCGCCATGGGCATCATTGCCGTAATAGTAAGTGGCTACTCCACGGGCATCCGGTGCCCGATGTGCATCCAGGTGGAGGGAGAGAAAGAGATCTGCGCCGCTTTGATTGGCAAACTCGGCTCTCTTCCCATCATCAATAGGCGAACTTTGTGAGCCGCGGGTGAGGTAAACAGCGACACCAAGGGCTCCGAGCCTACCTTCAATGCGCGAGGCCACATCAAGCACAATCTCGGACTCATTGAGATCGAAGGCACTCACGCCGAAATCATCGCCACCATGACCCGGATCAATAACAATGCGTTTTCCAGAGAGTGCCGGTCCCTGTCGACGGATCGCATCTGCTTCTCTTAAACCGTGTGCGAGACCGCCAGTGACGGTGCGTTGAAGGCGACGAAGCGCAAGTAGTGTCGCTGGACCGCATGAACCATCACCATTTAATCCCGATGATTTCTGAAACGCTGCGAGAGCTTGCGCACTGCGCGGACCGAAAATGCCATCGATCCGGCCCAGATCAAAACCCATCTCCATCAGCCGAGTTTGCAGAAGCGCAATATCGTCACCGCGCATCATAGGAGCGCTTAATCGGATGACGCGATCGCCTAATCTCCATCGAGCTTCATCAAGTGCGCGAAAAGTATGCGTGCCCACCATGCCATCAGAAGTTAACCCACGCCCTTGTTGAAAAGCGCGCACCGCAACTTCAACTTCTTCGTCAAAAAGGTCTTGCTCCGCTGCAGAATTAATACTCTGTAGTAGCCCTAAACGGACCAAAGTGTCACGGAGCTCAACAATCTCAACGCCCCGAGATCCACGTTTTAATATCATGAGATATCTAAGGTCGATGCCTCTTTAGATGAAAGCTTCGAGATCTTTCAAGAGCACGGGCTTTGGCTTAGCTCCCACAATGCTCTTCACAACTTCACCATTAACAAAAATGTTTAACGCTGGAATGGAAGTAATGCCATATTTGATGGCGAGCTCTGAGTTCTCATCGATATTGAGCTTGACGATCTTGAGCTTTGCGCCATGTTCTTTTGAAATCTCTTCCAGAATTGGAGCTACAGCGCGGCATGGTCCGCACCATTCTGCCCAAAAGTCTACCAGGACTGGCAGATTGCTCTTAAGTACCTCGGCATCAAAGGTAGCTGTTGTTACTGCAGTCATAGCGCCCATTATTTATCCCTTCGTTATATGTAGATCTTAGTGTGAATCGGAAAGAAAACGTTCTGCATCGAGAGCGGCCTGACATCCCGAACCGGCCGCTGTAATAGCCTGTCGATAGACGTGGTCTACTAAGTCCCCACAAGCAAATACTCCTGGGAGATTGGTATGGGTACTGCCTTCATCAACCAATACGTAACCCTCACTATTAAGGGTTATCTGGTTTTTCACTAATTCATTCCGTGGATCGTGACCGATAGCCACAAAGAGCCCAGTAATTGGCAGAGTGCTGGTAGATCCATCATTTATATTCCGTAGCGTGACAGCACTTACCTTTGTTTCGCCATGAATCTCACTTACTTCGCTATTCCAGGCAAACTTAATCTTCGGATTGCTATGTGCTCGTTCAGCCATGATTTTCGAAGCCCGTAGCGAGTCACGGCGATGAATCATAGTGACTGAGGAAGCAAATCGGGTAAGAAAGGTTGCTTCTTCTACAGCTGAGTCTCCACCGCCCACGACGGCAATATCTTGGTCGCGGAAGAAGAATCCATCACACGTGGCACACCATGAGACCCCATGGCCGGAGAGTCGCTTCTCATCGGGAAGTCCTAATTCGCGATAGGCCGAACCCATCGCCAAGATGACACTTTTAGCAAAGACTTCATTGCCGGAGCCATCAACGAGGCGTTTGATGCTGCCTGCTAATTCCATCTCAGTGATGTCATCAGTGATCATCTTTGTCCCGAAGCGCTCGGCCTGATCGCGCATGGAATCCATCAACTCAGGACCCATTATTCCGGTGGGGAATCCGGGAAAGTTCTCTACTTCGGTGGTGTTCATCAAGGCGCCACCTGCGGTGACGGAGCCTTGATAGAGAATCGGCTCGAGTTGAGCGCGCGCTGAGTAGATCGCAGCGGTGTAACCGGCGGGACCGGAGCCCACGATTACTACTTCAGCGGGATTTTCGCGCGTTCCATGAGCCAGAGCCATCTCTTACCTTCCATCGATGAATATAAAACCAATCCTAGGCGTTATTGATTCCCGCTTTGGCCACGCGCTCCGGTGAGGCGTTTCCAACCCCTCGCAAGTGGCTGACGAACTTGCGTGAGGGCTTCAATTTTCATTAGCCCACCCAACCAGAGATAGATGGAGAGCCCAGCGCTTCCAGAGAGCAGTAACTCAATGATTGCGGAGAGGCTTTCGTTTGCGATGGAGATCAAGTGGTGAATGATCAAAGAGGGGAGAAAGGCGAAAAGAGCGAGCAGGAATAACTTTGCATACGTCCATAGCACGCCTTCAAGAGCACCAATTCTTTTGTGAAGAATTCGTGAGGCCGCAAAAGTGCTTGCTAGATACCCAATTCCAAAAGCTACTGCGATGCCAACAGTGATCCAGCGCAGAGGGAGGAAGCGATAAGCGGCGAAGGCACATATGCACATGACGAGATTCATAATGAGCGTGATGAAAGCCGGTGTTTTGGTGTCCTCATAAGCATAGAAGCCGCGAAGCAAGAGATATGAAGCAGAGAACGGAATGATTCCTAAGGAGAACCCAGCCAGCACCGATCCGATTTGATGTGCACTTGATCTATCCGCGCCTATATAAAGCAAGTGTGCGATCGGCTGGCCTAAGAAGAGAAAAGCCATCCCTGCGGGAATCGTAAAGGCCCCAACAATCCCGAGGTGACTCACTAGATCACGCTTGACACTTTTCTTCTGACCGGCTGCTGCTGCTCTTGAAATTTTTGGTAAAAGTGCCGTCACAAATGAGACCGCAATAATTGAATGAGGCAGCATAAATATGAGATACGCATTTTGGTACGGAGTAAACCCAACCCCATCAGCAATCCCAGCTTGTGTTGCTCGAACCGAAACGGCAGTTGCTAAGTTTACAATCACCATAAAACCCAATTGATTGAAGAGCACAAAAATGAGAGTCCAAGTAGCTAACCCGGCAGATTTGCGCAACTCCCTCCAATGGAAGTTGGGACGCAATTTTACTCCCGACCGTGCCACTACCGGCAGAAGTAGGAAAGCTTGAATAAGTGCACCGAATGAAGTCCCAACACCGAGTAATGCCTGCTCCCCCGGGGTAAGAGAATGGGCGCTCGCTGAAGGTGCGATAGTAATAAAGACACCTAAAACCACTATTACGACCAGGTTATTAGCTATCGGTGCCCACATCATTGGACCAAAACTTCCACGAGCGTTGGCGATCTGGCCAAGGATAGTAAAGAGACCAAGAAAGAAAATCTGCGGCAAACAGTAACGTGCAAAAGTGACAGTGAGATTGAATTCGTCAATAAAACTAGGATCTGAAAACTTACTTGCATAGAGACGAATAATCAGCGGGGCAGCAAGAATTGTGACGAAAGTGGCGCTGCCAAGTAGGACTACTGTGGCCGTTACTAATTTGGAAGTAAACGCACTCCCTCCGTCAGAATTATCTTTCATGGCTCTGACGAGTTGCGGCACGAAGACCGCATTAAGGGCCCCGCCCGCCACGAGAATATAAATAATCATTGGAATGGTATTAGCGACCTGATAAGTGTCACCGAGAATTGCAGTTCCTAGAGCAATAACAAGTAAGAGATTTCGGATCAGTCCAGTAAGACGAGAGATGGTAGTTCCCACCGCCATGATTGCTGATGAACGCATCACTTCGCTCATGATCGACGCTTTCTCAATCTGCGAATTACCTGCGTTGCTGCAGCGAGGAACAGGGCAGCGCCGGCGATCTCAGTTACCAAGATGGCTGCTGGTGGAATGCTGGAAATAGAAATTTGCAATAAAACAACATCGCCCACTTGATGGTTTGAGGCATCTAAGAGCCTGGCTTCCACAAAGGCTTCACCTGATGAGTACGCCGAAATGGGCACCGACACTTGGGAGTGCGATTTTGCGGGAAGTTGAAGGTCGATAGCTGCCGGCTGTTTGAGGCGAAGCGTGGTGGGGCGCAGCTCGAGTCGTAAGTTAACGGGTACAGAAGCATCATTACTCAGAGTCAGTGGCACCTTCCCATTGAGGTCCGTCAATGTGTAGCGCCCGGGCAGCACTCGGGCTTGCCGGTTGATCCGTTCAGCAATTTTGAGAGTCGATTGAGAGAAGAGGTAACCAGCAAAGGGCGCGCTGCGCCAAGCCGCTGCCAAGACAAGTGTGGAGCGCAGCCTCGACTCAGTTGAACTCAGGTGTGGGGGCAGAGTGACGGCACCAAATTGGGCGATCAAACTCTCTACCTGAGGTAGCACTGAAGTGGATCGAGGCTCCAGTGGGGCCACCTTAAGGGCGGTCAGTGTGATGAAAGGGGTGATGAGAGGGGAGGCGGTAGCGACCGGGATAGCGGGTGAGATTTCATTGATGGGTAGTTCGCGATCGGCTACCAATGCTTGGCTATACGTGAGTGTCGGCATGCGGTCTGGTATTACTACCTGTGGTCGCGGGGTGGTGGGGCGCTCTGCGGTGATCATTGCAAGTTGGGCGTAGAAGTGGTTGCTCGCTTCTATCGAAATTGTCTTTAAATACTCCGACAAAATTTCATCACCTATTAAGAGATCGACTTCCTCAGCCTTAGCGAAAGAAGTACGGGTTGCAGTTTCATTCGAAGGAGTAGGAGACATCTTTCGACTTACTATGCACTTTGTATAACCCGCACTCTTCAAATACACGAGTGATTTTGATGAGAAGATACCGTTGCTTGGCCAGGCGAGATCGCTACGCACACTCACTCCAAGAGATTTAGCTAAGCGGTTTGCACCGATTACTTGTAAAGCAGCTAAAGCATTTGGTTTCTTGAGTGAAATGAAGGTAGCTAAATCTGGGTCACCGTAAGGTGCGGCATAGACATCGTGGCCCACAATTGCTCCACGGAGACGCGCTAACCATTCAATGGCTGCACTTTTGCCAACTCCGTCACTGCCATCAAGTAAGGAGTAACCCTTACTCATCGCTTCGACGCTTTCAATTAACTCAGCATCGATGTACCACGTGAAGTTCCTTCCCTCAGCTGCGGTCAGCATACGACCAAGGCGGCCTTGAGGAAGCAAACTTGTAGCGAGTACATCATCCATAAATGCACCCTCGATATTTCTATGCGGAGTATCTAGTATTGGCCATATCCAGGAAACAGGGGTGGGCTCTATGCCTTTATTTCCTTTGCCGATGAGAAAGAAAGGAACTTTCGCGGGCTTTCCACCTATAGTGGAAATCTCTGCAAGATAACCCCTTATTTCCAAGGATTTTTGTGGTGCATCAGGAATCTCTATGCGTACTCGAAAGGGATTAATCTTCTCCAAATCTGCACTGCCACTCTTAGTAAGTACTACCTGAGATGCGATTGAAGGATTCTTCTCAAATGCCAATAGTTCACTTCGAGAGTTAAACACTTTGGGAGTGCGCAAGATACGCACACTCCATGACTGGGCTCTATCAGGTGAGGTCAATTCAAGACTGATGCTAGCTAGTGAAATTGAGCTGGCTTGCGCAATATTTGCAAACGCATAATTAATGGTAGGCGTCGCCGCATGCACTGGTTGCAGATTAATTTGAGTAGAGATGACGAATATGAGAGCGAGGAAGACTCTCTTCATTAGATTAAATTCTTTAGATCGCCAAAACTTGCTATGAGTTTACGTTCGTCTGAGTAAGCCAAGCGCTTGGAAACTTCTACAAGTGGAAACCAAGCGACCTCATCAACTTCATTCTGTTGAGGAGCCAACGTTCCGCCTGTCATCCGGAAGAGATAGTGGTACACCGTTTTATGAATTCTCTTTCCTTCGGCCATAAACCAGAAATCAATAACACCAAGAGAACGTGTAATCGCACTCTCAATTCCAGTCTCCTCAGCAACTTCACGAATGGCCGCTTCTTCGGGTGTCTCGCCAGGTTCAATATGTCCCTTAGGAAGTGACCACAGGGTGCGTCCACGTTTATCGTGGCGACCAATAAGGAGTCCGAGGGCGCCAGAAGGATCGATGACTAATCCGCCAGCACTGATCTCTTCATTACGCCGACGAGGCTTCTCGCGACCTTCTTTACTCACCTGTGGCGTGGCATGGGAGGGCGGAGGTGTAGCGGCGGAAGGTCGCTTCTTTCCTGCCAGGGCGGCTGGGGTGGGGCGTGCCGGCTGCCCAAAAGGTGGAAGCGCCCCATGCTCTTGCGCGGGGGTCATGGCTACAGCGTAACGAGCCACCCTGCCTACCCCTACCCTTGAACTTATGAACTCGCCGCTCCACGCTGCCGCCGGGCAACTCGCGCTGCAAGAACTCGAGCGCCTCGCGCCTGAAGTCCGCGAGCTAGCGAGTCTTTTTTCGGCCGGAGGTCACCCATTAGCTCTCGTGGGAGGGTGTGTCCGAGATGCCATTCTGGGTCGACTCTCAACCGACTTGGACTTCACCACGGCGGCTCGCCCTACGGAAATCAAGAAAATGCTTCAAGGATGGTGCGACTCGATCTGGGAGACTGGAATTGAGTACGGGACTATTTCGGGTGCTCGCGGTGATTTACAGATCGAAATCACCACTTACCGCAGCGAGCTTTACGATCCAGAGAGTCGAAAGCCTCAGGTCGAGTTTGGTGACTCATTAGAGGGTGACTTACGTAGACGCGATTTCACGATTAATGCGATGGCATTAGTTCTCGAAGAAGCAGGAAGCCGTTTCGTCGATCCATTTGATGGTGTTACCGCCCTTAACGAGAGACGTCTCTCTACTCCAGGTACTCCGGAAGAATCTTTTTCTGATGACCCCTTGCGCATCATGCGGGCAATTCGATTTGCTGCGCAACTTGGCGTAACGCCAGATGCAGTTGTGTTCACCGCTATTAATGTAATGAAGGATCGCTTATCAATTGTTTCTGCAGAACGTATTAGAGAGGAGTTCAACAAACTCCTCATGTCAGATCACCCCCGTATTGGTTTGAGTTTGATGGTCTCCACGGGTGTGGCCGAATATGTGATGCCCGAATTACCTAAACTCCAATTGGAAATTGATGAGCACCATCGCCATAAAGATGTTTATGAGCACTCGCTCATCGTTTTAGAACAAGCGATTGAAATGGAAGAGCGTCTGGGTGGCCCCAATCTTGTTATTCGGCTGGCTGCGCTCATGCATGACATCGGTAAACCTAAAACCAGAGCTCTCATTCCTGGAGGTGGAGTCTCATTTCATCATCATGAAGTGGTGGGTGCGCATTTAGCCAAATCTCGACTTAAAGCAATGAGGTATAGCAACGACATTGTGAACGATGTAACGACGTTGGTGGAGTTGCATTTGCGCTTCCATGGCTATGGAAGTGGTGAGTGGACGGATAGCGCTGTAAGACGTTATGTACGTGATGCGGAACATCTTCTTACTCACTTACATGTATTGACGCGCTCGGACTGCACCACTCGTAATGCTCGCAAGGCAGCCACACTTGCCGCCATATACGACGATCTCGAGGCTCGTATTGCGCGCTTAGCCGAAGAAGAAGAGCTTGCTTCAATTCGTCCCGATCTCAACGGCAACGAAATCATGGAGATTCTAGAAGTAAAGCCCTCTCGATTAGTGGGGGCTGCTTATGACCATCTCATGGAGTTACGCCTTGACCGTGGCCCGCTAGGAAGAGAAATTGCGATTGCCGAACTCAAGAAGTGGTGGTTGGAGAACCAATCGAACCAATCGAACCAGTAGACGGTTTACTAAACCCTCGAAGCAGAAATGCCATCGTTAAGTAGGCAAACACCACAAGCAGAGGCAGTAAGACAGAACGCCCAGATGTCGGCACAATCAGTGCAGCCAATCCGGCCCCACCGACGATCGCAGCATTGACCAACACGTCATAGACGGAGAAGACACGACCACGAAACTCATCCGCAATGCTCTCTTGTACGAGTGCATCGCAAGTGACTTTCACTGACTGCCCAAATCCCGCGACCGAGAAAGCCGCGATAGCTAAAAGGATGTGGCTTCCCCAAATAAAAATGGGTACAAGGGCTGCACTAAGAACCAGCGCCACTCTGATCCATCGATGCCGTCCGAACTTACGCGTCGCCCACGGAGCAATCAACGCGCCAGCAAAAACTCCTAGGCCAGCCGCGGACACAAGTTGAACTAATCCTGCTAATCCGGCATCTGGATTATTTGGATCATGAAAAGTGTTGCGTTCTAATAAGAGGCTAGTGACCACAAGGGCCGTGATACCTCCACGTTGAATAGCCACCGCTATCATCCCAAGTGCGGCATCGCGATGGAGACGTAAATGCGCTAATCCCGATTTGAAGTCAAGAATCCCAGCGGTGACAATTCCCACTGATTTAGCTCGCACGAGTTCATGTTCGGTTGGTCCTAATTCATCATGCTTCAGACGAAGCGAGCATAAGGCAGATGTGAAGTATCCGAGAGCGGCAATTGCGATCAATATTGAGTCAGCAGCAGTAAGTGATTCGAAGTGTCCGAGTAAGGAACGTAATCCATAGCCCAGCCCGCCACCTATAACTATCGCGATGGATCCGCCCGTCACCGCGATGGCATTTGATTCAATCAATTTAGTACGATCAATAACGCGGGGGAGTCCGGCAGATAATCCAGCCAAAATAAGGCGATTAGCTCCAAAGGAGAAGAGCACTACAACAACGAGAAGTAAGTCACTCTTACCTCGCGTGGTTACCAACGCAACAAGAAGAAG
>JAPLBA010000133.1 GCA_026393015.1 Actinomycetota bacterium | reverse complement strand
TTCCGCGAGCGAAGAGGGCGCCGCGAGTACCGATCGTTACCGGCACGTCATTGCGTTCTGAAATGAGGTAATTACGGTAGCGCAGTTGAGGCGATAAACCAGAGTGCAGAATACTTGTGTACATTCCGGCATCATTGACCAATTTCTCTGCGATTTCGACATCACGTTGATCAGGATAAATGAGTAAAACGTAATTACGGTAGCGCAGTTGAGGCGATAAACCAGAGTGCAGAATACTTGTGTACATTCTGGCATCATTGAACAATTTCTCTGCGATTTCGACATCACGTTGATCCGGATAAATCAGCAATACCTTGAGGCCTCGTCGCACCATCTCCGAAATGGCATCAAGGAGTATCAGGTGTTGGATCTGGCCTTGTTGATTGAGGAGCATGGCGTGGGGCGCCTTCCCCGCAACTGCTGCTGCCACGAACGACTCGACGCGATTTGGAAGAACGCGGGAATCGAGTTCAGGAGTATCAGCCTTTTGAAAGGAGAAGGCGTCCTTTTCGCCACGTGCATGGCGCGGAGGTACCGCGGATCGGAAAAGATCCCAAAAGGTACCGACGTAATAATCTCGACACCGCTCTATAAGTTGAAGAAGCTCTACCGTAAGGATTGGTATCGGGGAGGTAACCGATGATATTGCCTTAAGTGATTGATGAAGTGAAGCCTCACTTCGCCCGATAATGACACCGTCACAAAGTCGTCCTGAAAATGGCACACGAACCAAGGTTCCAGGTAGCGCGATCTCATCCCACTTGGCCGGTACAAGGTAATCAAATGGTTGATCAAGGTGCACCACCCCGGTGTCAACCAAGATGCTCGCAATGGGCGCCTGCAAAGACACTGGCAACGCGGTGCGCCGCCGCTTAGGAGCGGTGGAGATTAGCTCCAACGGCTCCATGATTAACCTTTTACTGCGGCCTTCAACGCATCAGCGCGGTTGGTCAATTCCCACGTGAAGTTGGGAAGTTCACGTCCGAAGTGACCATATGCGCTTGTCGCTGAGTAAATAGGGCGGAGGAGATCTAGGTCGCGAATAATCGCGGCAGGACGCAAATCGAATACCTGTACGACAGCTGCTTGAATCTGCTCAACAGGAACAACACCCGTACCAAACGTTTCTACGAAAAGCCCCACTGGTTGTGCTTTACCAATGGCATAGGCGACCTGGACTTCACAGCGACGCGCTAGTCCAGCGGCAACTACATTTTTTGCCACCCACCGCATGGCATAGGCCGCTGAGCGATCGACTTTTGATGGATCTTTCCCGCTAAAGGCCCCTCCACCGTGACGGGCCATACCACCATATGTGTCGACGATAATCTTGCGACCGGTAAGTCCCGCATCGCCCATTGGTCCACCGATAACGAATCGTCCGGTGGGATTGATAAGCATTCTTGCACCCTTGGAATCAATGTTTACTAAAGCCAACTCAGGTTCGATGACATGCTTGATAACATCAGGGCTCAGGAGATTCTCCAGACTGATTTTGTCAGCATGCTGGCTCGAGACCACGACTGTATCGATGCGAACGGGAGTGTCCCCGTCGTATTCGATCGTGACCTGAGTTTTACCGTCTGGGCGCAAGTAAGGAAGCATCTCCGTGTGACGAACCTCAGCTAAACGCTGTGCAAGACGATGAGCGAGTGCGATCGGCAGCGGCATGAGCTCTGGTGTGTCGTCGCATGCGTAGCCAAACATGAGCCCTTGATCGCCCGCGCCCTGCAAATCGAGCGGATCTGCGCCAGAATCTACGCGATGCTCAAAAGCATCATTCACACCTTGAGCGATATCTTGCGATTGTTGGCCAATCGAGACAGAGACGCCACACGAGGCACCATCAAAACCTTTGTCGGATGAGTCGTAACCAATCTGCAGAACCTTCTTGCGAACAATCTCCGCTACATCTGCATATCCGTTTGTCGTCACTTCTCCGGCGACGTGTACTTGGCCAGTCGTGATGAGCGTCTCTACAGCTACCCGACTCTTCGGATCTTGTCGAGGAAGATCATCGAGGATGGCATCTGAAATCTGATCCGCGATCTTATCTGGATGGCCTTCAGTGACGGACTCGGAGGTAAAGAGACGATTAGACATTGGGCTAGGTTAGCCTCTCTTTGAGGTGATCGAGTACGACGTGGGCGAGCGTGTCTTTGCTCGTTCTTTCAATCTCGACAGATTTCATACCATCTGGACCGAAGATAAGAGTGGCCTGGTTACTATCTTCTCCAAAGACCTGCCCACCAGAAACATCGTTCAAGATGAGGAGATCTACCGGCTTGCGTTGAATCTTCTCTTTTGCAAGTTCAATAGGAGAGCGATCATCCCCTGTTTCGGCAGCAAAACCTACTAACAAAGCACCGCTCTTCAACCGTGAACGACCCGTGCAGAGCGAGGCCAGGATGTCTACATTCGATTCGAACTCGATGGTGAGCCCGGACGCTGAATTCTTCTTTATTTTAGATTGTGAAACGCTCTTCGGACGAAAATCGGCTACGGCCGCAGCCATGATTACTACATCCATTTGGGCGGCTGCACCCCACACAGTTGAATTCATCTCATCAGCGTTGATCACGCGATGGATGTGAATCTTAGGATCCAGCGAGTCAAGTAAAATCGACTCAACGTTTGCCGCGATAAGACTGACAGTGGCACCACGAGCTGCGGCAGCACGTGCAATAGCAATACCTTGCTTACCCGAAGAGTTATTGCCCACGAAACGCACTGGATCAATTTTCTCGCGCGTACCACCTGTCGTCACCATGAAAGCCTTGCCGGCAAAATCCTGCGGCAGCACCAATGAGAGCGCACGCTCAACAATTTGAATGGGTTCAGGCAACCGCCCCACCCCGCTATCACTACCGGTGAGCCGGCCGTGAGCTGGTTCGAGGACGTGCACCCCACGCCTCTTAAGGGTGGCAATGTTCTCCTGAGTGGAAGAATTTTCCCACATTTCCGTATGCATTGCTGGTGCCAACAAAATAGGGGCGCGGGTGACTAACAGCGTCGAGGTAAGAAGATCGTCGGCGCTTCCTTGAGCGAAACGGGAAATGGTGTTCGCAGTCGCCGGAGCTACCACTATCAAATCTGCGCCCTGACCCAGCGCGACATGAGCGACCTCATCGACGCGCTCCCAGACTGTTGAACTCACTGGCTCTCCAGAGAGCGCTTCAAAAGTTGCTGCACCCACAAATTTCAACGCAGAAGGAGTGGGAATTACCCGAACAGAATGACCCAATTCTTTGAAACGACGGATTACCTCGCAGGCCTTATAGGCCGCAATTCCACCAGATACTCCGACGATGACTCTCATTAACGAATCTTCGCGGATTCTTTTTCACGGGGCATTAAAACGTCTCTTACTTAGACGATATCGAGAGGCTCCGAGGTCACAAGGCCCTCATTGATTTCGCGAAGTGCGATGGAGAGAGGCTTCTCGTGAACATGGGTCTCTACTAGTGGTCCCACGTACTCAAGGAGACCCTCGCCTAATTGTGAGTAATACGAGTTGATCTGACGGGCACGCTTGGCCGCATAGAGAACGAGGCTGTATTTGGAATCAGTCTTCTCCAAGAGCTCATCGATGGGTGGATTCGTAATGCCTTCAGCGATTTGCGACACGGGTGCCTTCCCTACATTGTGAGTAAATCTCTACGACTGGGCTAAGGCTACCAGCGCGGAGACCACCTCTCCGACCTCAGAGTTGACGATCACGTGGTCAAACTCGTCCTGGGCGGCCAGTTCTTCACGAGCATGAGCCAATCTGCGCTCAATGACCCCTTCATCCTCAGTCCCGCGTCCCAAAAGACGCCGGACCAACTCCTCCCAACTCGGAGGTGCCAGAAAGACCAAAGTTGCTCCAATGCCACTCGCCCGGACCTGGCGAGCCCCCTGAAGATCAATTTCCAGCAGTACGTCCCGACCAGCACTCAACTCCTCTGCCACTAGATCTCGAGGCGTCCCGTACCGGTAGCCAGCAAAGTTGGCCCACTCCAAAAACGCGTTCCTTGAAATCGCTTCATCGAATTGGGCATCTGAAAGAAATGTGTAATGCGTGCCATCAATTTCGCCAGCGCGGGGCGCGCGCGTGGTGGCGCTTACGCTGAGCCAGAGGCCTGGCCACTCTGTGGGGAAATCACGTAAGTGGCGAACTACGGTGGACTTTCCCACGCCGCTGGGTCCGGAAAGGACTAAGAGTCTTCCTAGGCGACCTGACATGAGTAGATCATCCCACAGGATTGCTCAGGAGAAGTTACTTTTCGAACTCCAGTAGGAGCGCAGCGATCTGTTTTGCACCTAAACCGCGAATACGTCGGCTATTAGCTATGCCTACTTTTTCCATGGTCGCAGCAGCTTTTACTTTGCCCACTCCGGGCATCGATTCGAGTAGCGCGATGACGCGCATCTTTGCGATCGCGTCGTTCGTAGCACCCTCTGCTATCACCGATGCTAATGAAATATTTGATTGCTTCAAACGTCCCTTAAGTGAAGCTCGTTCTCGGCGAGAGGCAGCAGCTTTTTCAAGTGCTGCCGTTCTCTGCTCGGGGGTCAGGAAGGGAAGTGCCACGTCGCTCCAATCGTCTCTCACAAATTAGCAGGGAGAATTGAAGCGCGCTCGCTCAATTATTACAAATTCTTAAGCCCGTCGATAATGAGCGCTAAACCGTCAGACATTAGGCGCAGATTAAGAGGATCCCATAAAAAAGTTATTGGCCTTCCTATAACGACCAGGTCAGCGCCGTGAGCGAGCGCCTCTGCCGGCGCTGCCACGCGCTCTTGGTCATTGGATGCACTTCCAGGTGGGCGTACGCCCGGCGTTAAGAGATGAATCTCACGGGGCAAGACCGCGCGCAACGCTTTCACTTCGTGTGGTGAGCAGACAATTGCTCGAGCACCGGCCGCCACCGCGGACACCGCTAAATTTTTTGTGAGTAATGCGACATCTGGGGGAAAACCCATCAAATGAAGGTCCTGGGCCGAAAGCGACGTCAATATTGTGACTGCGGTGATCCTCGTTTCGGGCAGCGCTTGCGCAGCTGCCGCAATCATCGCCGCTCCACCTGATGCATGCACGGTTAAGTATGCAGGCTTTAACGAAGCAACGGCTTGAGCCGCCCCAGCCACAGTATTTGGTATGTCATGCAACTTAAGATCGAGGAAGAGCTGGGCGTTATTCGCTTGCTGCATTACTTCAGTAACGCCTGCAGTTCCGAATCGATTGAAGAACTCCAGACCCAATTTCATTGTTGAGATTTG
Source organism: Actinomycetota bacterium (assembly GCA_026393015.1). GTDB lineage: Bacteria > Actinomycetota > Actinomycetes > Nanopelagicales > Nanopelagicaceae. The sequence continues at coordinate 472 of JAPLBA010000133.1, read as the reverse complement.
TTGCGAAGAAATTGCTGCCCATTGCTTCGCCACATCTAAATCTTTTGTATCCAGTGCGATTGCTATTGGTGCGAGGCCTGAATGCATGTCAAACCTTTCGATGAGCAAAACCAATGGCATCTTGCAGTGCAATAAAGCCACGCTCGGCAAGTAGTACTGACAATTCTTTTTGTATACGCGTGAGAGCGCTGGGATCGTGGAAGTTTGCTGTACCAATTGCAATCGCACTGGCACCCGCAAGAATAAATTCAAATGCATCTTCCCCCGTCAAAATACCGCCCATACCGATGAGTGGAACTTGCGGAAGCGCGGCATGGACCTGCCAGACCGCTCGAACGGCAACAGGACGAATCGCTGGACCGGAGAGACCACCGGTCACGCCCGCAAGGGCGGGCTTAAGGGTTTCGGTGTTAATCACCATTCCTAAAAGGGTGTTGATGAGTGAGAGCCCCGTCGCTCCGGCATCTACGCA
>JAPLBA010000163.1 GCA_026393015.1 Actinomycetota bacterium | reverse complement strand
CTTCTTGATGCCGGATTTACCCCAGTGGTTTCTTCATATGCCAGCGATTCCGATGGACAAGTCCTTAATGTGAACGCAGATACGGCAGCTGGGACGCTTGCAGGAGCACTATCTGCTACGACTCTGGTGATGCTTACTGATGTTCCGGGACTCTATACGCAATGGCCAGATGAAACTTCCTTTGTGGCGGCGATATCGGTAGATGATGCACGCGAGCTCTTACCTTCGCTCTCGGAAGGCATGGTGCCAAAGATTGAGGCCGCCCTCAATGCGCTAGCAGCTGGCGTGAAAGAAGTGCGAATTGTTGATGGACGGATTCCTGGGATCATCCATCTGGCACTCTCGGGCGCAGCAGGCACGGTGATCTCATGACGAAATGGAACGAAGTCATGATGGACAACTACGGAACACCGGGAATTGAATTAGTGCGCGGAGAGGGAATCTTCCTTTTTGATTCTTTTGGCAGAAAATACCTGGATTTCTTGGGTGGGATAGCGACAAGTCTCTTGGGGCACGCGCATCCGGAGATTGTTTCTGCGGTGACGAAACAGATTTCCACTCTGAGCCATGTCAGTAATTTGTACGCGCATCCCACAGTTCTTCAGCTAGCCGAGAAACTCACACAGATGACCGGTGGCGGTCGAGTTTTCTTTTGCAATAGTGGGGCAGAGGCTAATGAAGCTGCTATCAAGATTTCAAGACTCACTGGTAAGAGTCGCATCATTGCTACTGACGGTGCATTTCATGGAAGGACCATGGGTGCGCTCTCGCTCACCGGCCAACCAAACAAGCGCGCGCCTTTCGAACAGCTTCTTCCTGGTATCACGCACGTACCCTTCGGTGATCTGATTGCGATGAAAGAGGCGCTCGCCCTCGGTGATGTTGCGATGGTAATTGTTGAGGCAATTCAGGGCGAAGCGGGAGTGATTTTGCCACCGCCCGGTTATCTACTCGCATTGCGTGAACTCACTACACGTTATGGTGCATTGCTCGCCTGTGACGAGGTGCAAGGTGGCATGGGTCGCACTGGCAAATGGTTTAGTTATCAACATGAAGGCGTGGTGCCAGATATTGTCACGGTCGCTAAAGGTTTAGGTGGCGGCCTCCCGTTGTGCGCCATCATTGCAGTGACCCCCGCAGCACAACTTTTTACTCCCGGTTCGCATGGCTCGACTTTCGGTGGGAATCCCACTTCGTGTGCGGCAGCGATCGCCACTATTTCGGTCATCGAATCGGCGCAGTTGCTGGAATCCAATTATCGCCTCGGCAGCGTGTTGAAGGATGGCCTCTCAACCGTTGACGGAATCCACGCGGTGCGAGGAATCGGCCTATGGATTGGTTTAGATCTAGAGGATGCTCCGGCGGTCACTAAGGAGTTACAAACATTAGGCGTCTTGGTGAACGCTGCGGGATCTCAAACTATCCGGATAGCACCGCCATTCATTGTGACCGAATCTCAAATTTCCGAATTTATTTCCTTATTAGGGCAAGCGATTAGGAAGGTAGCGTCATGAGCATTCCTCGTACGAAGACTTCAAGACGAGCCAGAATTGAAAGGCTTGTAATTACTGGTGAAGTCCATTCACAGAGCGCCCTTGTGGAACAGCTCAACACTGAAGGTTTTGATGTGACACAAGCTACTGTCAGTCGGGATTTGGACGAAATCGGTGCTGTAAAAATGCGTTCAGCTGATGGTCGGCTCACCTATGCGATAGGGCTCCCAAGTGTCGATGTCTCGCGTTACGAAGATCCGGTAACACGCCTTTCACGTATCGCAAATGAATTGCTCATTTCCGCCGAAGTTTCAGCTAATTTGATCGTGTTAAGAACGCCTCCGGGTGGCGCTCATCTCTTGGCAGGTGCCTTGGATAGAGTGGAAGTTCCGTCGGAGCATCAACTCACTGAAATTCTTGGCACGGTTGCTGGAGACGACACGGTGCTAGTGATTTCCAAAGGCGCTGATGCAACTCCGCTCAAGGATGCGCTTCTGCGCCTGGCTGAGGGTGTATTTGTAAGCGAAAGGAGCGCGGTATGAGTCACGGCAAACTTTGGGGTGGCAGATTCAATGAGTCTGCCGCCGATGCCATGGAAGCGCTCTCTCGTAGCGTGCACTTCGACTGGCGTCTCGCACCGTATGACTTACGCGGTTCAATCGCACACGCGCACATCTTAGAAAGCGCTGGGTTGCTCACTCCGGCAGAGTCTCAAAGCATTGTTGAAGAGTTGACTCTGATGATCACTCAGTATCACGAGGGAGTCCTCGTCCCTGAGTCCTCAGACGAAGACGTGCACGGCGCTCTAGAGCGCATTTTGGTGGAACGTCTGGGCGAAGCCGGTGGCAAGTTGAGAGCCGGAAGATCTCGAAATGATCAAGTGGCGACAGACTTCCGTCTCAGAGCCGGAAGATCTCGAAATGATCAAGTGGCGACAGACTTCCGTCTCTTCCTTCGGGATGCGGCGGCGCAGATCGTGGTGCAACTTACTGATCTTGCAGACGCATTTATCTCGCAAGCCGAAAAGCACGTACAGGTGGCTGCGCCAGGCTTTACGCATTTACAGCATGCGCAGCCAGTCTCACTCGGTCACGAGATTGCAAAGCACGCGCATGCTCTTTTGCGAGATATTGATCGTCTGCAAGATTGGGATAAGAGGGCGGCTTACTCTCCGCTCGGGGCTGGGGCACTTGCTGGTTCCGCGCTGGAATTAGATCCAAAGCGGAGCGCGCTTGAACTTGGATTTACTGACGCAGTCGCCAACTCGATCGACGCTGTCAGCGATCGTGACTTTGCTGCAGAAGCCGCATTCGTCTTCGC
>JAPLBA010000140.1 GCA_026393015.1 Actinomycetota bacterium | reverse complement strand
GCTCTGCACGAATCTCCTGGCTACAAAAGGCTGCGCTAATTCCGTCGTAGGCAAATTTTCTAATATCTTCGGCAAGGAGCCCACCTTCGCTGACCAGAAAAGATGCTTCCTGGCTCAGTCGAACGCCAGTGTTCTCTGGGTCATCATCACCCAGCGCAACCTTGACTCCTGCTTTCACAAAATCCACCACCGGATGTTCGCGCAAACTGGGCGCCGCACCTGTGAGCACATTTGACGTATGGCAGACCTCGATAGTCACACCTCTCTCGCGCACCCACTCAAGCATTTCTGGATCGCTCGCCACATTACTTCCATGGCCAATTCGCGTCACACCTAGCAACTCAACCGCTTCTTTTCCTGCGCTCGCTGGCCCCGCTTCGGCAGCGTGCGCAGTCAAGCCAAGACCGGCCGCCCGCGCTAAGTCGTAAAGGGGTGTATAGCGCGCAAGGGATGGATAGAGAATTTCGTCACCGGCTATATCAATTCCAACAATGCCAAAGTTTGCGAGCGCAATCGCTTCATGTGCGATTTCAGCAATGATTTCATCGGGCTCATGTCGCAGCATGCATGCAATAACTCCAGCGCGAATACCCGTATGCACTTTCGCTTCCTCAACTCCATGGCAGACCGCTTCAAGTACTTGGCGAATACTCAAATCTTTTCTCGCGTGCGTCGCCGGGCCAAGCCGTAATTCGATGTACGACTGACCATCCCTAGCTGCGTCCTCTACTGCCTCAAAAGCAACGCGTCGAAGATTCTCAGCATTTCCTAGCAATGGATAAGCCATCGCGACATGTGCGAGGAAGATGGTGAGATCACCCTTTTCCTTAATCCGAAAAACGTTCTCCCACCCACCTGGAGGCGTAGGCACATTCATGCTCTCTGCAAGTTCTGCCGCCGTACCAGGACGTACGGTTCCCTCAAGGTGTGTGTGAAGGTTAATGAGCATGAAGCTAGCTTCCTTATATCCCCATGCGGTGAACGGCTTCGAGAGCCACGTCGATGCTATGTTCCCAACCCACGGCGAGGCGGGTATTTGGGCGACCATAAACAACATCGTTGGTGACCAAGTTGGCGGAAACCGCACAGACCATCGCTGCTCTCAAACCCCGGAGACGAGCCACAATGAAGAGCGCAGAGCTTTCCATTTCAACATTGGTGAGCCCCATCTTCTCCATTTGCGCGATCCACTCAGGCGTCTCGGCGTAAAAAGCATCATCCGTGGCATTGATGCCTGAATGAACGGTAAAACCTTTTTCAACTGCCAAATCTTTGCCGGCGTTGATGAGCGCAAGCGTCAATTCAAAATCGGGTACAGCGGGAAACCCGGCCGGCACATAGGCCGCAGTGGTCCCATCGTTACGAAATGATCCTTCGCTGATGACTAAATCTCCGACATTGATATGTGCTTGCGTAGCCGCTGTACTTCCAACTCGAATAAAGACGCGTCCACCAACACGAGCGAGTTCCTCGACACCAATCGCAGTGGAGGGACAACCCATGCCACTTGAACAAGCGGTAATTTTGCGACCTTTGTAGTAGCCAGTGACAGTTCTATATTCTCGCTTATGCGCGACCTCGACAGCATTCTCTAAGCGATCAGCAATGAGTTGAACTCGAAACGGATCTCCTGGCATCAGAACGATATCGCTAATGTCGCCTTCTTTGACTCCCACGTGATACTGAACGCCTGTGGTTCCAATAGACATCTTGTCAACGATCTCTGCAGCCATTAAATCTCCTCGAAGTATTGATACCGAATGTTTCGCCGTAACACTACATCTAAGCTGAATGCAGTTTGATCACAAGAGCGAGCTCGCAACCAACATCTACCAAGGAGCGACGACGCCAATGCCACCGTCGAGATCGAGAATTGACCCAGT
>JAPLBA010000074.1 GCA_026393015.1 Actinomycetota bacterium | reverse complement strand
GTTTCTGGAATTAAAGTGCATCAACTTCCAGGCAGTGGCGAAAGTGCAATTAAGGATCTTACGAACGGCTGGAAAGAATTTATCTCCTACCCGTGGGTAGTCATCATCGTTGTCTGCTACATGATCATGAATTCCATGTATGCCGGGACGATAGATGTGATTGGGCCCGTGATCGCCAAGAGCGACTTAGGAGGGCCAAAAAGTTGGGCCCTCATCGCCATGTGCGGATCCCTTGGTGCATTAGTTGGCACCGTGATTGCGCTCCGTTTGAAATATCGCAGACCACTCATCACCGCATCGCTCTCCTCTTTCGCATTCCCAATACTCATCATGCTCTTCTCGTTTCCAGCACCCCTTTATGTGCTGGCGATCGGTGCGGCGTTAGCGGGCATCTCCATGGATATATTCGGAGTTGCCTGGGATGGCGCGCTCCAGCGCGAAGTAGCTCGAGAGAAACTCAGCCGAGTCTCTTCTTACGATTGGTTCGGATCTATGGTGGCCATTCCAGTCGGAATAATCTTCGCCGGCTGGGGAGCCAAGCACTTTGGCCCTTCCGCAATACTTCCGTGGATGGCCCTCGTGGCTGCCCTCTCCCTCATCCTGCCCTTCCTTTCACGCTCTGTTTGGAACGTAAAGGGCCCACCGGTCGAGTAATTCGCTACCCTTGGGCCATGGAAAACGACCGCTTTGGAGTGCCCGGAGCACCACTTAACCGGTCGCATCCCTTTCTCTACGGTTTCCTCGCGACCCTTGGTGTGGCAACTGCATTTCTCCTCATTAAGGCCGTACAGAGTGCGAGCCAAGTACTCGTGCTCATCCTTATCTCTCTCTTTCTAGCTGTTGGCCTTAACCCTGCGGTTGAGGCGCTTCGCAAACGCGGTCTTAAGCGCTCGGGCGCGGTCTTAACGATCACCCTGATCTTCGTCTTGGTAGTTGGTGGATTTACCGCAGCCGTGGCTCCTCCGATCTATAAGCAAACGACGCAACTTGTGCAGAATGCGCCTGAGTATCTCGATCGCATTGCCACGAATCCAACCATTGCAAACCTCGACAAGAACTATCACTTCATCGATAAGGCAAAAGAGAAGCTTTCAACTCAAGTCCAAGATGGGAAGTTGGTCATCTCCGCATTTGGTGGAGTCATTGGGGTGGGTAAGACCATCTTCTCGGGACTCTTCTCTGCAATTACAGTTTTTATACTGACGCTTTACTTCTTGTCGGCACTTCCAAAGTTCACCAAGACCGCTTATAGCCTGGTACCGGCATCTCGACGAGAAAGATTCACCAAAATCTCAGATGAGATCTTGGTGCGTATAGGCGGATATGTTGGTGGTCAACTTGTAGTAGCTGGCATTGCCGGCGTTGCCACCTTCATTGCTGCGTTGGCCCTCGGCCTTCCCTATGCACTTTCACTTGCGATGGTCGTAGCGATCTGTGATCTCATACCGCTAATCGGAGCCACTCTCGGCGCGGTGGTTGTTACCGTCGTAGGATTTGTTCATGACACGAAGAGTGGAATCATTATTTTCATCTTTTATGTTATCTATCAACAGATTGAAAACTATCTGATTTATCCGCGAATCATGAAGCGCTCCGTCTCGGTACCGGCGATCGTCACCATTATCGCCGCGCTAATTGGTGGTTCACTCCTCGGATTGCTCGGTGGTTTGCTCGCCATTCCGACTGCGGCAGCAATCTTGCTCATCATCGATCAGGTTGCTATTCCTCGCGCTGCACAGAATTAACCTTAATATTTATAAGAGCGCTATCGAGCTGGGGGTAAATCAACCACGGTTTCGTAGGGCCCATCCCATGTGCGTGGTAGCGGTGTTGAGCCAGGGTTGAGTCGCAGCACTATTTCACTCAGTACTCGATACACCGAAGGCTCACCTACCCAAAGATGTTTAGCTCCTGCTATCGGAATTAACTCCGCTTGCGAAAGTGGTGCGAAACGTTCCTTCGCTGCCTCAGGTCGCAAGTAATCGTCCAACTCTGGAATGAGTGCAACCACGGGACGGCCATCATTTTCCCACCGAAATAAATCAGCATCCGTAGAAAATCTCAGCGGTGGGCTCAATAAAATGGCACCTTCGACACCAGGAAGTAATCCAAATTTCAACGCAAGATCGGTGCCGTACGACCATCCCACAATCCAAATCTGTGGCAGCCCAGCATCAATCGCGAATTGCAACGCGGCTTCTACATCGAATTGTTCTGTAGTCGCGTTTGCGAATTCCCCTTCGCTCTTTCCGCCCGCTGATTCTGTCCCTCGAGTGTTAAATCGAAGGACCGCGATATCAGCTAATGCGGGGAGTCTCCAAGCGGCTTTACGAAAGATATGGCTATCCATCATGCCGCCATGGGTCGGTAGCGGATGGAGGGCAATCATGGTGGCCACGGGAGCGCGCCCTTCGGGCAGTGCCAATTCCCCCACCAGGTGTAGACCATCAGAGGTAGTCAAGGTGATGGGTTGGCGGTTCGCGGGGAGGGCGGTATTTGCCCGGATTTCTACTGGCTCGCTCATTGCCGCCATTATCCCGCTCCTTTGCCTGGAAAGTCTGGGTAGAAACGGTCAGAATGAGCCCATGACGCTTCAGAGCACGGATTCGACCTTCTCCACGCACTCTCCCGCAACGGGAGCGGAATTTGCCCGCTATCCCATTTTTGGACCCACCGAGGTAACCGCAGCAGTAGATGCCGCCCGCTCCGCCAGCACCTGGTGGACCACGAGAACCTCTCGCCAGCGCACTGCCACGCTGCTCGCCTGGAACCGTCTCATCGTTTCGCGCATCGATGAAGCTGCCGCATTGATCGTTGCCGAAGGTGGCAAGCCGGAAAGTGATGCTCGATTGGAAATTACCTTGGCCGTGGACCACCTAGCGTGGGCGGCGAAGAATGCTGGTCGCTACCTCGCGCCAAGTCGACGTTCCCCCGGTCTTTTGATGATGAACATGAGTGCCACCGTGGAGCACGCTCCCCTTGGAGTGGTCGGCGTCATCGGGCCATGGAACTATCCAATCTTCACGCCGATGGGTTCGATTGCCTATGCGCTCGCGGCTGGAAATACCGTGGTCTTTAAGCCAAGCCAATTCACGCCAGGTATCGGAGTATGGCTAGCTAGTACGCTGCGAGAAATCGTTCCAGAACACGCCCTTTTACAAACCGTCACCGGTGCTGCAATGACCGGTGAAGAATTGTGCAAGAGCTCTGTCGACAAGATTGCTTTTACTGGCTCCACTCGTACTGCAAAGAAAGTTGCCGCGACTTGCGCCGAGTCACTTAAACCACTCATCGCTGAGTGCGGCGGCAAGGATGCGGTGATCGTCGCTGCCGATGCACACGTCAAAGACGCAGCTGAGCACACTCTCTGGGCAGCCATGTCTAATGCTGGACAAACATGTATCGCCGCAGAGCGTGTCTACGTTCATGAGAAAGTTGCTGATGAATTCATCCGCTTGATTACTACTGAGGCAAAGAGTGTGAAAGCTGGTACCTCCTATGGAGCGGCCACGATGCCTTCGCAAATAGAAATTATCGCTTCGCATATCGACGACGCACTGAACAAGGGTGGTGTCGCGCTGGTAGGTGGGCGTGAGTCAGTGCAAGCTCCGTACGTCTCGCCCGTCATTCTCACCGAAGTTCCAGAGGACTCCACCGCGGTTACCGAAGAAACCTTCGGGCCCACCTTGGTCATCAACAAGGTGAAGAGCATGGAAGAGGCTATCGCGAAATCAAATGCGCTTCGCTACGGTCTGGGTGCCTCAGTCTGGTCGCGTCGCCATGGCGCGGAAATTGCTTCACAACTACATGCTGGCATGGTCAGTGTGAATTCCGTTCTGGCATTTGCCGCCGTTCCCTCCGTGCCCTTCGGTGGTGTGGGTGATAGCGGGTATGGGCGCATCCACGGCCCTGAAGGTCTACGCGAATTCACCTACGCGCGCTCCGTTATTAAGCCACGATTCAAATCACCTATTCAATTCACCACATTTAGGCGAACTCAGAAAACCGACAGGATTATTGCTGTGCTTGTAAAAGTACTCTTCGGGCGTTAACCGGACTAATGCGCCTCGTTGTTGCTCGTTGCACAGTGGTCTATGCCGGACGCCTCGATGCCCGGCTCGATGAAGCAATACGTCTTCTCATGGTGAAAGCCGATGGCAGTGTGCTTGTACATGCTGATGGTGGCTCCTATAAGCCACTCAACTGGATGAGCCCTCCTTGCGTTCTGGTAGAGCGCGAGAATATTTGGGAAGTCACTAACAAAGCGGGCGAGAAGTTAGAGATCACCCTGCACGAAGTCATTCACGATTCTGCCCACGAACTTGGAGAAGACCCTGGCCTCGTCAAAGATGGGGTGGAAGCTCACTTGCAGGTCCTCCTCTCTGAGCGTCCCCAAGTCTTCGGTGAAGGATGGACTCTTGTACGCCGCGAACATCCCACAGCAATCGGCCCAGTTGATCTTTTGCTGCGTGATCATGACGGAGCGTATGTGGCAGTTGAGATTAAACGACGCGGAGAGATCGACGGAGTTGAACAGTTGACTCGTTATCTCGATCTCATGAATCGCGATCCTGCGATTGCTCCGGTACGAGGTATTTTTGCGGCGCAAGAGATCAAGCCTCAAGCAAAGACTCTTGCCTCCGATCGTGGAATCGAGTGCAAAGTCTTTGATTACGATGTACTCCGAGAAATCGATGATGGAAAGTTGCGTCTCTTTTAATTCCGCGTATTAGATGGGATTTTTCTCGAGCCACTCGACCACATCGCCAGCGTGAGCATCTGGTGGAAAGATCGGGTAGAAGGTGTGCACGATCATTCCATTGCGAATCACAAGGGTGAGGCGGCAATAAAGTTCCATGCCCGATGCCATAAACATGGGCAGACGCAGGTTCTTCTGCATTTCCAAATCGGGATCACTCAAGATCGGGAACGGTAATTCAAGACGTTCACCCAATTCTTTTTGGTAATCATGGTCTTGACTTGAGAGTCCGAATACATCGGCTCCCAATTTCTGCAACTGACTGAAGTGATCACGGAATCCGCATGACTCCGGTGTGCAGCCACGAGCACCAGGAATGAGGTCCCACCCTTGCGGAAGGGGAACTCCTGGTACGCCGCTACGCGGATAGACATAAATGACAGTTGTGGGCGATGCGAATTCGGCAAACGACCATTCCTGGCCATCAGTGCCAAGCAACGTAAGTGGCGGCAGAGCCATACCTACTAGGTGATCCGCAAGGCCATCATCGACAGGAGCAGGGAGAACTTCAGGCAAACTTTCGTATGAGGACATGAAGTAAATCTAGCGCTGCTTTGGCCGCCTGGTGTTCTTCTTTGTCCAACACGCTTTATGCCAATGACGCCTAAAATCAGCGCCCGACTGCAGGGCTTCGTCCTCTTCTAACCAGGCAACGATGTGCGGAGTTGCTAACGGAATTATCTGATCGCATCCCGGACAGCGATAAGGCTTGCTCGATGACGAACCTGTGATCGAGCGCACTCGATAGAGCCCATCCGGATGTTCTTCAGTCCACTCATTATTGCCCAATGCAACTGGCGGTTCGCCGCTCTCAGCACGGCGATGCTTTCTAGGACTCACCGGACCACTCTACCTCCGGGTAGAGTGGTCCGGTGAATACAGGAGTGCATACAGGGGTGAATAACGCAGTCGAGATACGCGGTCTCATCAAAACTTACGGCGAGACCCACGCGGTGGCTGGAGTAGACCTCGATGTACGAACGGGCGAAGTCTTTGCATTGCTCGGTCCTAACGGAGCTGGGAAAACGACTACGATCGAAATTCTCGAAGGGTACCGCGATCGTGACGGCGGAACCGTGTCAGTGCTCGGTGAAGATCCCTCTAAAGCGGGGCTCGCATGGCGAAACAAGATCGGCATTGTGCTTCAGAGCAATAATGATGCAGCTGAGATTACTGTGGAAGAAATCCTCAACTTCTTTTCTGACTACTACGTAAATCCACGCAATGTAGATGAGGTCATCAACGCTGTAGGGCTAGAGGAGAAGCGTAAAGCACGAGGCCGTGAACTCTCCGGTGGCCAGCGGCGACGACTCGATGTTGCTCTAGGAATCCTTGGTAATCCAGAACTACTCTTTCTCGATGAGCCTACTACCGGCTTCGATCCAGAAGCTCGACGCGCCTTTTGGGATTTAATCCGAGGATTGCGCGCTGATGGCACCACCATCTTGCTCACCACTCACTATTTAGACGAGGCCGAAGCTCTCGCTGATCGAGTTGGTGTGATCAATCACGGTCGTATCATCGAAGTAGCTACACCAGCCACTCTCGGTGGCCGAGATAGCGCAAAGGTAATAGTGCGGTGGAGTGAGAACGGAAGTGCACAAGAAGAGCGCACCGACTCCCCCACCGAATTCTTACGTTCCTTGGGGACACGTTTCACTGGGGAGATCCCCGATCTCACCGTGAGTAGACCCACTCTTGAAGATATCTATATTTCAATGATCGAAGGCCAAGGATGAACACTTTTAAGATTGGCGTCAGCCGAGGTAATCTAGAAATTCGCCAATTTCTCCGCCAACGAGAGTCGGTGGTATTCACTCTCCTTTTTCCAGTATTACTTCTGCTCATCTTTGGCTCGGTCTTCAAAAACACCATTGCTCCTGGCGTCACTTTCTCCCAGTACTTCGTCGCTGGCATGATTGCTTCTGGTTTAATAAACACTGGGTTCCAACAACTTGCCATCATGATTCCGTTAGAGCGCGACGATGGCACACTTAAACGTCTCCGCGGAACTCCAATGCCACCAACTTCTTACTTCATCGGAAAAATTCTCTCCGTACTTGCCTGCATGATTGTACAAATCGTCTTACTGCTGGTTGTCGGTGCTCTGATGTTCGGCGTGCAACTACCCACCGATCTGGGGCGTTGGGTCACCTTCACGTGGGTAACACTTCTCGGCATCACAGGATCCACACTTCTCGGTATTGCTTTCTCAAGCGTTCCTCGCAGTGGGCGTGGAGCGAGTGCGATGGTCACCCCAATCGTGCTTGTTCTGCAATTCATCAGCGGCGTCTTCTTCATCTTCAATCAACTACCCAGCTGGATGCAAAATGTGGCCTCAATATTCCCGCTGAAGTGGCTCACTCAGGGAATGCGTTCAGTCTTCCTTCCAGAGAGCTTTGCTTCGCAGGAAGTAGCCAAGAGTTGGGAGCATGGTCGGGTGGCTCTGATGCTGACTATTTGGATAGTTATTGGGCTCGTGCTTGCGCTTAAAACATTCCGGTGGGAACGCTCTCGCTAGTAGGTGTGAAAACCGGATCCACTCTTTCGACCGAGTTTGCCCTGAGTCACGAGCTCATTGATCAAGGTAGGAGGTAAGAAATGTTCTCCGGGCTCGATGCTCTCTCCCTCACGCACGATATTTAATGCTGCATTGCGGAGCACATCAATCCCAGTGAGATCTGCGGTGGCTAACGGTCCCATCGCATGTCCAAAACCAAGTTTGCACGCGAGGTCCACATCCTCTGCGGTGGCAATGCCCGCCTCCACCAATCGCGCCGCTTCTAGTACCAAAGTAAGAATGAGACGAGTGGTCACAAAACCTGCGATATCTCGATTCACCACGATGCACTCTTTACCAATTGACTCTGCAAACTCACGAGCCGCTTGCAAAGTTGTGTCGCTCGTCTCTTGACCGCGTACCAATTCACAGAGTTTCATCATTGGAACCGGAGAAAAGAAGTGAGTGCCCACCACTCGCGACGGATCATTCACCACGCTAGCAATCTGGCTAATGGGAAGTGCGCTGGTATTTGATGCCAGAATTGCTCGTGTTGGTGCGAATTCATCGAGTCGACGAAAGATTTCCTGCTTCACTTCTAAGTTCTCAAAGACCGCCTCAATCGCAATATCGCACTCCTTCACTGCGTACGAGAGATCGTCAGTAAATTCGATTCGTGCTCGGGCTTCCACCGCCGCGGCAGCTGTGACGGTGCCCTTTTTGACAAAGCGGGCCAAACTCTCATCGAGCAGTGCTTGTCCTCGAACCAGATCAGCATTGTCATAGACCTTCACCTGCATTCCTGCCAACGCAGATACCTGGGCTATTCCGGAACCCATGAGCCCGGCACCGATCACTGCAACCTTCGAGATCTTCATTGATCCTCCTTCAGGTAGCGAGCCTACTTTGTATAAGGCATCCTTGAGGAGTGTTAGGCGG
>JAPLBA010000061.1 GCA_026393015.1 Actinomycetota bacterium | reverse complement strand
TGTCAATGGCGAAGGCGGCGAGCACTCCATCACGTTGCTCTCCATGGGGCCGGACCGCGCTACTGAGGCAATTCGTAAGGGACTCTCTATGGGTGCGGATAATGCAATTTTGATTAGCGATGACGCCCTTGCTGGTTCAGATGCTCTTGCAACCTCGCTGGTACTCGCAAAGGCTATTGAAAGTAGCGGTGCAAATATTGTGCTCTGCGGCACTGAATCAACCGATGCTCGCATGAGTGTGGTTCCTGCCATGTTGGCTGAGCGCCTCGGATGGCCACAACTCACTTTCGCTGGAGAATTGAAGATTGACGTGACTGCAAATACGGTCAGCATCAAGCGCATGACGGATGAAGGCGTGGAGGAAATGGAGGCGCCACTTCCATGTGTGGTCTCGGTGATTGAAAAGATTAACGAGCCGCGCTACCCATCTTTCAAGGGCATCATGGCGGCGAAGAAGAAGTCAATAGAAACGCACACACTTGCTGATATCGGCCTTGCTGCTGATCAAGTAGGAAGCGCAAGCTCTTGGAGTTCAGTTGTAGATGCCGCGCTGCGTCCACCACGTAGCGCCGGTATCAAAGTTGTGGACGAGGGTAATGGTGGAAACGAATTGGTCTCATTCCTTGCTGACAAGAAGATTGTGTAGGTAGCGCTGTGGCTGAAGTTCTGGTACTCATTGATCACAATGCAGGTCTAGTTTCTCGCGCGGCAGGTGAATTGCTCACGGCCGCTCGCGCACTTGGCGCCGTGCATGCAGTTGCTGTCGTCCGTGCTGGAGAAGCAGACGCATCTCGTGCAGTTGCTGCGCAATTCGGTGCCGCAAAACTTTCGATCATTGAAGCCGTTGATGGGCACCCCATCACTCCTTCGGTCGATGCGCTCGCGAGCATCGCACAAGCCTCTTCTCCCGCGGCGATCCTTCTTACTTCGGGTGCTAAAGGAAAAGAGATTGCTGGGCGCCTGGCTGTACGTCTCGGCAGTGGAATTATTACCGATGCTATTGAACTCGCATCAGACTTCTCGGCAACGCAATCGATCTTCGGTGGATCAACCGTGGTGCACTCCAAAGTCACTCATGGAGCACCTGTGATCACCGTGCGCCCTAACGCTTGCGAACCAGTAGCCGCAGAGAGCTCTCCAGAGATTATTGATATACCTATTAATCACACCTCTAGTGGAGTGAAAGTTACTAGCCGCCAAGCTCCAGTGAAGGGCGGTCGGCCAGAATTAACGGAGGCATCGATCATCGTTTCTGGTGGCCGAGGCACTAACGGAGATTTTGGCCCAGTTGAGTCTCTCGCAGATGCTTTAGGTGCCGCTGTAGGTGCATCCCGCGCCGCCACCGATGCCGGTTGGTATCCACACTCGAATCAAGTAGGGCAAACAGGGAAGACGGTTAGCCCACAACTTTATGTAGCTTGCGGAATTTCTGGTGCGATTCAACATCGAGCCGGCATGCAAACCAGCAAGACCATCGTGGCGATAAATAAAGATGCCGATGCGCCAATCTTTGAACTCGCAGATTTTGGTGTTGTGGGCGATCTATTCAATGTGGTGCCGCAAGCTGCGGCAGGAGTCCAGGCGCGCAAGTCTTAATGATGTCGCGATGAACACGTACCTTGATCATGCGGCGACTACGCCCATGTCTGATACTGCTCGAATTGCGATGGTCGATGAACTGGGCAAAATAGGTAATGCTTCGAGCCTCCACGGATCTGGGCGGCGTGCACGTAAGGTCGTTGAAGAAGCTCGAGAGGCAATTGCTCGAGCAATAGATGCCACTCCAGGCGAGATCGTGCTCACTGGCTCAGGTACTGAAGCCAATAACCTCGCGATAAAGGGCCTTTATTGGAAGCGCGTACAAGAAGATCCGGCCAATAACAGAATCATTTCCTCATCAATTGAACACCACGCAGTGATGGACCCGATTCAGTGGTTAGTTGACCATGAAGGCGCACGGGTAACTTGGGTGTCGGTAAATGATCGGGCACAACTCAACGTCGATGAATTAGTGGATGAAATTGAAAGAGACCCAAAAGTTGCTTTAGTTACCGTGATGTTTGCAAATAACGAAGTCGGTACCTTGCAACCGATAACTCGCATTATTGAAGTAGCTCATAAATATGGAATCCCCGTTCACACAGATGCTGTGCAAGCTTTTGGAAAAGTGCCACTTTCGTTTGAGAATCTTGATATTGATGCACTCACCATTAGCGGTCACAAGATTGGTGGGCCGCTTGGAATAGGTGCGCTCATCGTAAAAAAAGATCTCAAGTTGACTCCCGTCTTGCATGGAGGCGGACAAGAGCGAGATATTCGAAGCGGAACATTAGACACACCCGCCATTCGTGCATTAGGTGTAGCGGCGCAAGAAGCTCACGATCACTTGTCTGATCGTGCAGTGCGAATGAGTGCGCTTCGTGCCGATCTCACTGCACGAGTGCTGGCTGAAGTTCCTGATTCGCGATCTAATGGCGATACAGACACACTTCCGGGAATCGCACACTTTACATTTGCAGGAGCCGAAGGTGATGCACTCCTTTTGCTGCTCGATGCTCAAGGAATTGAATCGTCCACTGGCTCTGCATGCAGCGCGGGAGTACCACGGCCCAGTCACGTGCTGGTGGCTATGGGAATGAGTGAGCCCGAGGCACGAGCATCCCTGCGCTTCTCCCTGGGATTCAACTCAACTTCAGCGGACATAGATGCCTTAGTGAGCGTGATCGGTGGAGTAGTTGAGCGTGCTCGTAGAGCTGGTCAGGTAAGTAAGCGATAATTACTCCCATGCGAGTTATTGCAGCAATGAGTGGCGGTGTGGATTCCGCGGTAGCGGCCGCCCGAGCAGTGGAGGCTGGCCACGATGTAGTGGGCGTGCACCTTGCGCTTTCTGCGAATCCACAGGCTTATCGTTCAGGGGCTCGGGGTTGTTGCACGATCGAAGATTCGCGAGATGCGCGCAGAGCAGCAGACGTGATTGGCATTCCCTTCTATATCTGGGATATGGCCGACGAATTCCGCGCTGACGTAGTGGAGAACTTCATCGCTGAATACGCCGCTGGAAATACTCCGAATCCATGTTTGCGGTGCAATGAGAAGATCAAGTTTGAAGCCGTGCTAAATCGCGGAATCGCAATGGGATTCGATGCCGTAGTCACCGGGCATTACGCGCAATTACGTGGGTCTGCAGAATCGCCCACTTTGCATCGTGCGGTGGATCACGGCAAGGACCAGTCGTATGTATTGGCAGTACTTACACCTGCACAGATTCGACATTCACTCTTCCCGCTTGGAGATACGCCCAAGGAAGAGATTCGCAAAGAGGCAGAGCGTCGAGGTTTAAGTGTGGCCAACAAGCCCGACAGTCACGACATCTGCTTCATCCCCTCTGGAGATAACGCTGGATGGTTGCGAGATCGCTTAGGAGTGGCTGAAGGTCCCATCGTCGATGAAGAAGGAAATCATCTCGGTACGCATCAAGGCGCATTTACCTACACCATTGGGCAACGCAAAGGTTTGGGTATTTCACAACCTTCCGACGATGGTCGAGCCCGGTATGTACTCAAAATAGAGCCAGTCTCAAATACTGTTGTGGTGGGTGCGCATGAAGCACTCGCAGTCTCCACAATTCTTGGAGAGAAACTCCGGATGTGCGGTCCAACTCCACAAGGCGTCCATCGCGGCTTTGCCCAAGTGCGCGCCCATGGTGCCGCCATTCCGTGCGCTTACGAGTTCGTTGGTGACGCTCTCACAGTCGTACTTGATGAGCCATTGCATGGCCTGGCAACAGGGCAGGCAGTTGTCGTATATGACGGCGACCGTGTGGTGGGCTCGGCCACTGTTTCAGCGACACTTTAATCGTGCTCGTAACTGGCATAGGTTCACTCAGTGGAGAAAACCCAGAGCGCGCTGCGCAGTTGGTCTTTGATCTCTTTGCAGAACTACCTTTTATTCCAGAGCTTCCAGACCGAGGAGTAGGCAGCGATTTCATTGGTCGCTCGGCTGGCATGCTGCACGACCTTCACGTCGATCTTCAACCATCAGGTTGGCGAATCGTTGATAAAGCTGGCGCGGATGAACGTCGATCCCAAGGAGCGATGTCTCATAGCGTTGATGCGTTTCACGAAATATTCGATGGCTTCGAGGGTCGGATCAAAATTCAAGTAGCTGGCCCTCTCACGCTAGCCGCACTCCTGGAAACCTCCAGAGCGGGTGCAATTCTCTCTGATGAAATAGCTACTAAGGATGTCGCGCAATCTCTTGCCTATGGTGTGGAGTTGATGATCGCTGATCTATGTCGACGATTGCCCGGAGTCACGTCAATTGTTGTCCAACTAGATGAGCCGTTGATCACCCAAATTATGCGTGGAGCTATCAAGAGTGCATCTGGTTTTGGGCGAATTCGAATTCCCAGCCAGGATGAAGTTATCTCTCTGATTGCGCTCTTCGCCCGCGACAACGAATTAATCATGCACTCGTGTGCGGAGGACGTGCCCATTGAATTGATTGGGCGTACTGCCGTGAATGCGCTCTCATTAGATGCCACTCTGGTCGGCCGGGCTGAATATGATCTGCTAGCCGAGCTGGATGACCGTGGAAAATCAATCTGGTTCGGCATTCTTGGGGGAGTTGATGGGCACTTGCCGCCCGTCTCGACTACCGTAACTTTCGTGCAGAACTTGGCGCGCAATATCGGACTTCCGCCAGGCGGTGTGGCGCTTACGCATCGATGCGGATTGGCCGGTGCCTCGCCACATTATGTCCGGAAGAGCACCAAGCACCTTTCTGAAGTCTCACAGGAATTGCAGGAGAGATCCGAGTGAAGCCAGCGCAACGGATGCTTGAACTTGCTGAGCAAATTCGCGATCACCAATTTCGCTATTACGTCTTAGACGATCCTCAGATTAGTGATGGGGAGTACGACTCTTTTTGGAATGAACTTCTTGAATTAGAAAAGAAGCATCCTCAACTGAAATCAAGTGATTCGCCGACCGAGCACGTGGGTGGTGGATTCTCGACAAGTTTTGAAACGGTTTCTCATAAAGAGAAGATGATGAGTCTCGACAATGTCTTTAACGAGGACGAGTTTAGGATTTGGAGTGAGCGCGTCATTAAGGACGCTGGTACTGAGAACATTAAGTGGCTTACTGAACTTAAGATCGATGGTCTGGCAATCAACTTGCTATACGAAGAGGGAAAGCTCGTTCGTGCCCTCACTCGGGGAAACGGAACGGCTGGTGAAGATGTCACGCTTAATGTGCGCACTATTCAAGGAGTTCCTGGTCAACTCGCCGGAACCAATATCCCGGCAATGGTCGAAGTGCGTGGCGAGGTCTTCTTCCCGAATAAACTTTTCGAAGAATTGAATGCTTCACTCGTAGCTATCGGGAAAGCGCCATTTGCAAATCCTCGCAACGCAGCTGCTGGATCACTTCGACAAAAAGATCCGAAGATCACAGCTTCTCGTCCCCTTCGCATGCTTGTGCATGGGGTAGGTGCCCTTGAAGGTACTCACTTTCTTTCACAGAGTGATGCTTACACTCATCTTGCCAAGTGGGGGCTTCCCACGAGCCCTCGATATAAGGTCTTGGACTCAGTCGATGCAGTAATCGCACTCATCTCGGAGTACCAGATGCATCGCCATGATCTCGAACATGAAATCGATGGCATTGTGATCAAAGTAGATGATCGAACATTGCAGGATCGCCTAGGTTCCACTTCACGAGCTCCGCGATGGGCAATTGCATATAAATATCCACCGGAGGAAGTCACCACCAAACTCTTGGAGATCCGCGTAAATGTGGGACGCACGGGGCGGGTGACTCCTTATGCCTTCCTTGAACCTGTCCGGGTGGCAGGTTCAACAGTTTCCTCGGCCACGCTTCATAACAGCGATGAGGTAAAGCGTAAGGGTGTGCTTATTGGGGACACTGTGGTGCTTCGTAAAGCTGGCGATGTTATTCCAGAGATCATCGGACCTGTCGTAAGTTCCCGTACCGGTAAAGAGACGCCCTTTGTGATGCCAAATAAGTGTCCAGAGTGCGGATCAGAGCTTCGACAAATGAGTGATGGCGATGTTGATCTGCGTTGCCCTAATTCGCGAAACTGTCCTGCACAACTTCGGGAGCGGCTCTACTACTTAGGTTCGCGGGCGGCTCTTGACATCGACGTGCTGGGTTACGAAGCTGCGCAAGCATTGCTTGTCGATGGTTTAGTCGGAGATGAGAGCGAACTTTTCGCACTTACACTTAAAGATTTGGAGCGCTCCACCTTCTTCACTAAGAAAGACGGATCGCTCTCAGCGATTGCAGAACGCTTTGTCACTGCACTTGCGGAAGCAAAGAGCCGTCCCTTGTGGCGCGTGATTGTGGCACTTTCGATCCGGCACGTAGGTCCTACCGCGGCACAAGCACTAGCGACTCGCTTCGGATCTTTAGAGAGAATTTCAAAGGCGACTGTCGAGGAGTTGGCAGATGTCGACGGGGTGGGGGTAATCATCGCGGAATCTGTAGTTGAATGGTTTGAAGAAGCCTGGCATCGCAACATCGTCACTAAATGGTCAAGTGCTGGCGTGCTGATGGAGCAAGGCGAATTAGAAAGTTTCCGACAAACTCTGGCAGGCATGTCGATTGTGGTGACTGGATCATTATCGAAATTCAATCGAGATGAGGCAGCCGCTGCCATTGTTGCTCGAGGAGGCAAGGCGAGCGGATCTGTCTCCAAGAAGACGGCATATGTTGTCGTGGGTGAGGCTCCGGGATCAAAGTTTGATAAAGCGATCGAGTTGGGTGTTCCGGTGCTCGATGAAGTCGGATTCGAGCGCCTCCTCGCCGAAGGCATGTAGGCGATTTTTCGCCCCTCTCACACTTCGGTAGGCTCAGCCCATGATCTCCCGTGACGATGTGGCCCACCTCGCCCAATTGGCTCGAATTGAACTCGAGGCGAGCGAGATCGACCACTTAGCAGGTCAACTCGAGGTGATCCTCGGAGCGGTGGCTCGCGTGCAAGAAGTTGCTGGCGCCGACGTGGCACCGACCTCGCATCCCCTCCCTCTCAAGAACGTATTCCGGCCTGATGTCATTCGCCCTTCGCTCACTCCGGAAGAGGCGCTTTCGGGGGCCCCGGCAAGTGAAGAGC
>JAPLBA010000069.1 GCA_026393015.1 Actinomycetota bacterium | reverse complement strand
ATCGATTTCTTCGAGCAGGGCTAGTGCTCCCTTGCGTTCTTGCAATGAGAGCAGCGCCATTTTGGCGCCTTCGCCAGCCACGTTTCCGGCAGAGACGATGCGAAGTGTAGGAAGCTTCGGGACTAATCCAATACGAACTGCAGACGCAGGTGAGAGATAGGAACCGAATGATCCTGCGAGTAGTACTTGTTGTACGTCGCTCTCTTCGACGCCAAACTCCTCGAGCAGGAGAGCCCATCCAGTTGCAATGGCTGCCTTGGCGAATTGCAATTCCCGAACATCGCGTTGCGAGAGGAAAATATCCCCCTCAAGAGTAAAGATGCGCTCGCCTTCGCGTTCGATCAGGCGCGGTGCCAAAGTGGGTGCAATCTGCATGGCAATCTCGTTTGTGACAAACCTTCCAGAGAGATCGAGCAAACCGGCGTCGACGAGTACAGCGCATGCATCAACTAATCCAGAACCACAGATTCCCATGGCGGGTTCCTCGTCAATGGTGCCAAGAACTATTTCTCCATCAATAATTTTGACAGTCTCGATCGCACCGGGTGCGGCTCGTACTCCACACTTTATTGAGGCGGCTTCGAAGGCGGGACCAGCGGGCGCCGCAGTTGCCAAAATCCGCTCACCATCGCCGAGAATAATCTCGCAATTGGTACCCACATCGATGAAGAGTCGAAGACGCTTGTCCCGATCCATACCGGAAGCGAGCGCGCCAGAAATGATATCTCCACCGACATAAGCCCCGAGTGAAGGCATAAGAAAGGCTTTTGCTCGTGGATGAATATCGATTCCTAGTTCGCTGGCGGCGACATCGGAGAAGATGGCACTTGCCATGATGAATGGCGCAACGCCTAATGGTTCGGGGTCAATTCCAAGAAGTAATTGAGTCATCGTGGCATTTCCCGCGAGGGCGACTTCATATACGTTGAGTGGATCGATGCTCTCACATACTTCACGCGTGAGCTCTGCAAGTGTTTCTTGGGCAAGCAGGCGAAGGCGACCAAGGGCCTCTGGGTCCATCATGGTGGCGCTGATTCGGCTGATGACATCGGCACCAAATGGTTGTTGCTTGTTAAGCATGGAAGCGACTGCCACTGGAGTTCCGGTGGAGAGATCTAACAGCGTGGCTACAACTGTTGTTGTTCCGAGGTCGTAAGCGATTGCATAACGAGTGGTAGTGGTGTCGCCGGGCTCAATATCAATAATTTCGTCATCAATGAGGACGGCAGTTACCTTGAAGTTGGACTTTCGCAGCACTGTGGGAAGTAATCTAAGTACTTCCAGCCCTGCCCGCGGTTCGATATCCGAAATCTCATCGCGTACTCGCTCTATATCTGTGCGTTGGTCGTGAAGGGTGGGTTCAACCAATTCGATATAGCGTTTTTGGACTGCTGGGCGCAGGATCACTTGCCGCCCCACTCCCACGGTTGCGGCTTTGGGTCTCGTAGTCAGAGGCGGAACATCTACCGCAGTGTCGACCACTGCTTTTTGGACGCAGGCGAGTCGCCATCCTTCGCGTAATTCTTCGGCATTAAATGCTCGACTATCGAGGCCAGTAGGAATCGCCGGATTTTCGATCTTTACTTTGCACTTCTTGCACGTTCCGTGACCGCCACAGGTGGAGTCAATGGCGATGCCATTCCATGATGCTGCTTCAAAGAGTGAGACTCCGCTTGGTACGGAAACTTGGCGGGGAGGCGCGTCAGCTTTACCTAACTCGAGGAAGGTAAGTTTGATCCTTCCGTCGCTACTCATGTCTGCCTCTCGATGCGATCAAGTTAAGCTTTTGGAAGTGCGGCTTGTTGTGCACGGAAGCGACTGATCCAATTGCCACCCCAAACATCGGTCCCCAGAAGGAGATCTGCGGCACGAACCGCACTTACAATTTCCGGAGTCCGAGAATCCATCACCGCGCTCGTGAGTCCATGCGACATCGCGATGGGTATGAAGGCGGCGTTCAAGGCGTGCCGGCTGGGCAGACCAAAAGAGACGTTCGATGCGCCAAGCGTCATATTGAGACCGAACTTTTCTTTGATGAGGTGGATGGTCTCTAGGGTGATCTTCACGGCTTCGGGGTCTGCACCGACCGTCATAGCGAGTGGATCGATGACAAGATCTTCTATAGGAATCTTGTAGGACTCGATGGCGCGGACAATCTTTTCAGTGATGTCGAGACGCTCTTTGGCGGTTGCAGGTATTCCAGTCTCATCATTGGGAAGCGCGATGATGGCGGCGCCATATTTTTTCACAAGCGGGAGAATGATCTCCATCCGGTCATCTTCGCCGGTCACGCTATTGACGAGCGCCTTTCCTTGGTAGACCGCTAAACCTGCCTCCAGTGCTTCATGTACTGAAGAGTCAATACATATCGGCAAGTCGGTGATTGATTGCACGAGTTTGATTGCCGCAGCCAGGAGAGCGGGTTCGTCTGTGAGGGGAACGCCCATATTCACATCGAGCACATCGGCACCGCCGGCAACTTGTGCCTCTACATCGATATTGATGGTGGAGAGATCTCCAGCGCGGAGCTTCTCTTGGAAGATTTTTCGTCCGGTGGGATTAATGCGCTCTCCAATGATCACAAAAGGTTGATCATGACCCATGGTGACGGTCTTGCCGGGTGAGGAGAGAACGGTATGCATGGAGTTCCTTCGTTAGTCGAGCACTGCGTGCGAGCTCTGCTTATAGGTGTGGTCTTTTATCGTGAAATCTAGTGGCTTCCGGTGGGGCGAGGGGTCACACCTAGATCTCGCATTAAGCGTACAAGTGAATCGTCATGGCAAAAGTCAGTGAAATGCAGGCCTCGCACGCCTGGGAGGGAGAGAGCATGCTCGGCTTGGGCGCGAGCCAATTGATAGGCGGCCTCTTTGGGGTCGCTGGCCTGCTCCACTCGGGCGATCACTTCGGTTGGAATATCGATTCCAGCCACTTTCTCGTGCATGAACTTGAGCGGTTTTGCGCCCTTCACCAGCACGATCGTGGGGAGTAGCGGCAGGGTCGGATGGCTGGCATTCACGGTTTGAGCGAAATTTTCGAGTCGATCGCCATGGAAGCAGATCTGCAATTGGAAGAATTTCGCTCCCGCATTGACCTTCTTCGTGACTCGCTCTGCTCGATATTCGAGAGGCGGTGCTGCCGCATTCTCTACAGCGCCGATGAAGAGGTCGGGAGCATCTGAGAACTTCCGACCGGATAGGTACCTGCCACCCCTCAGGGTCGCGGCAATCTTTATCGCTTGAGCGCTATCGACGTCGAAAACTCGGCGCGCTTCAGGTTCATCTCCAGCCGTGACATCGTCTCCAGTGAGTAACTCAATGTTGCGCACGCCGTGAAGCGCGGCGCCCATGATGTCTGACTGGATAGCGATGCGATTCTTGTCGCGGCAGACGACTTGCAAAATAGGTTCAAGACCAAAATTCTGGAGAGCAATTGCAATTGCCACATTTGAAGCATGTGCATGTGCCGCAGGACTGTCGGTGGCGTTAGCTGCATCAAACCAGGGGAGTAGATCGTCTACTCGACTCTTCACGGCTGCAAGATTTCCCCCATCAATGCTCGGAAACTCCACCGTAAAAACGCGCTCGCTTGTGGAGAAGCGTTCAGCCAAGTGGGAAGGAAAGTCGCTCACTATTTGGCTCACTGGCTTTCGTGGGTGGCGTTTTCTGCGCTCCACCCTGCTGGAGTCTGTTGGTCGCGCTTTGTAATGAGGTTGAGCCAAGAGGAGGTGCCTTTAAGTTGGTTATCAACCGGCGGGCGCAGATCGTTGTAATGGTTGCGCCAGGATTGTGGAAGGGGGAGGGAGTCTTTTCGTTCGTATGCTTTCACCCAAATGCAAGGCATCTCAGGTTTTACTTCGCAATGACCATCCTCCCGGACTCCACCACATGGACCATTGCGTAATGTTTTTGGACATGTCATTGGACATGTCATGCCCGTGGAGTGCAGCACGCATTGCCCGCACATTTTGCAATCCCAAATTGGTTTCTTGACTCCATGTTCGAGAAACTCAATGATAGGAAGCAACTTAGGCATTTTGCGCAGCGCGTTTCTGGGCGATTAACTCCTTGGCTTTGCGAACTGCTGTTGAAGCATCGGCGGCGAATCCATCTGCACCGACTGCATCCGCGTACTCCTGGGTAACCGGTGCACCGCCGACCATCACGATTACTTTGTCGCGCAGTCCAGCCTTAGTGAGTTCGTGCATATTGACTTTGAACATCGGCATCGTAGTGGTGAGAAATGCTGAAAAGCCCACGATGTCTGGCTTATGTTCTTCGACCGCTGCGATGAATTTCTCTGGTGATGTCTGTACTCCAAGATCGATGACTTCGAAACCGGCGCCCTCAAGCATGATATTTACCAGGTTCTTGCCGATGTCGTGAACATCGCCTTTTACCGTTCCCATCACGAAAGTGCCGATGGTTTCGGCGCCTGTTTCTGCGAGCAAGGGACGCAGGATGTCGAGCGCCCCCGACATTGCCTTGCCGGCAATTAACATTTCAGGCACAAAGAAGTCGCCGCGCTCAAAGCGCGCACCTACCTCTTCGAGAGCGGGGATGAGAGCTTCATAGAGAATAGTTTCAGGGCCCATGCCTTCGGCAAGTCCACGTTTCGTCAACTCGAGTACGGAGGGCGCATTTCCGACCAGGGTCTCGTCGTAGAGCCCCTTGATGATTTCTTCTGCGCTCATGCCGCGCCTGCCTCTCCTGGTTGTCCGATTGCCTTGATCATCATTTTCACGATTTCATTAACGGTACCGCCACTCAGCCGTGAGGTAGGACCAGATACCGAGATAGCGGCTATTACTCGATGGGCGCCATCAAAGAGTGGCAGCGCGATGGCAGTGAGGCCTTCCTCTAATTCATCAACGATGGTGGCAAAGCCTCGAGTTCTTACTTGGGCAAGTTCTGCGCTCAAAGATTCGTGTGAGGTGATGGTGAGTGGCGTGCGCTTCTCAAGGCGACCCACTGGAATTTCAGTAACGCCAAAAGCCATGAAAATCTTGCCCAGGGCGGAGGCGTGATACGGCACCGGTGTACCTACCCAATTGCGTGCGCCTAGCAAATAGCGACCGTCGATTTGATCGATCAGGTCCACGTACTGTGCTCCAGCGATTGCAAGATTGACCGTTTCACCACTCTCAAGTGCCAGATGTTGGAGGATAGGGCGCAATTCGGTAGCCAGCGCAGATTCTCCTTGCCCACTGCGTGCGTATCGGGTGATCACCGGTCCTGGGTGGAAGGCGCCATCCCGGTCTCGTTGAATCAACCCTTGGCGTTCAAGAGCCGAAAGTAATCGCGAGGTAGTGCTCTTCGGAAGGTCGTGCGTCCTTGCAAGAGTTGCTACGTGAGGTGGTCGATCACTTGCAGTGCCGCTATCAAGGATCGAGACCAAGAGCGCACCAGCGCGATCGATGGCTTGTGCGCCGGTGGGTGAAGCGCCATGTGTCGCTGCGGTAATTGAGGTAGCCGTAATTGAGGTAGCCGGCTTGGCACTTGATCTCGCCATCGAACCTCCCCGTGCGATACATCCGATACATCCGAAACATCCGAAACATCCGCGAGAGCGTGGCGGTGGAGCGCTGCCACGCATGAAGTTCCACCATATGGAACCAATGTTCCACGAGTCTAGCGTATAGTCGCATTCAGCCACCGGTCAATGGAGGAATGATGTTCGAAAATAAGATGCCCCGCTACGACATCCTCAGTGAAGAGTCGATGGCTACCTTGGATGCCGGTTGGCGAAGGATCGTTTCAGAGATCGGCATCGAGTTCATCAGCCCCTGGGCACTGGACCTCTTCCGCGAGGCAGGGCAAGAGGTCATTGGCGATAACGTGAAGTTTGACCCCGATTGGGTGATTGCCCAATTAGCGAAAGCGCCAAGTGAATTTGGTCTGCGCGCGCGTAATCCTAAGAACAATGTGCACATTGGTGGGGACTCCATGGTTTTCGGAGCCGTTTACGGCCCGCCTTTTGTTCGAGAAGGTGATGTGCGGCGAGACGCTACTTTTAATGATTTCCAAAACTTTGCCAAACTTTCGCAAGTTTACGGTTCACTCGACAGCGTCGGTGGTGTGGTGTGTGAGCCCAACGACCTTGATCTAGATACTCGTCACCTTGATATGGCTTATGCGGCTGCGACACTCACGGACAAGTTCTTCATGGGCAACGTGGTGCGCGCTGAAAATGCGCAAGATTGCATTCGAGTTGCCGAAATCCTCCATGGCGGGCGGGCAGCCATTGAAGAGATGCCCGCACTTATATCTCTTATCAACTGTAATTCTCCATTGCGTTGGGATGATCGCATGCTCGATTCGCTTCGCGAGTATGCACTTGCCGCCCAACCCGTAGTGGTGACTCCGTTCTTACTTATGGGCGCGATGAGTCCGGTGACCATTCCTTCAACTCTTGCTCAACAAATGGCAGAAGCTTTTACTGGAATCGCGCTCGTGCAAGTGATTAGACCAGGTGCACCAGTGGTCTTTGGTTCTTTTCTCTCAAATATCGATATGCAATCAGGTTCTCCACAATTCGGCACGCCTGAATCCGGCGTAGGGCTGCTCTGCACGGGTCAGATCGCTCGCAAGTACCACTTACCATTCCGCGGCGGTGGGGGATTGAACTCTGCGCAAACAGTTGACGCGCAATCTGCCTATCAAACAATGATGACGATGATGCCCACGTTCCTCTCGGGTACCAACTGGGTCATGCATACTGCCGGTTGGCTCGAAGGCGGTCTCGTCTCGTGCTACGAGAAATTCATTCTCGATATGGAAATCCTGGAGAGCCTCATGGTGCAATTCACGCCGCTCGTCTTTGACGTAGGGAGTTTGGCATTTGACGCGCACGAAGAAGTAGGTGCCGGTGGGCACTTCTTAGGTGCGGCGCACACGATGGAACGTTTCCGTGATTGCTTCTATCGACCATTTCTCTCAAATAGCGACAACTACGAGAGATGGAATCGCCTCGGAGCGCGCGACACCCAAGCAAGAGCTTCTGAGATTTGGAAGAAGAAGCTCGAGGAGTACGTCTTGCCAGAGATGGATCCGCAGGTACTCGCTGAACTTGATGAGTTCATGGCACTGCGCAAAAGCCAATTAGCCTTCTGATTCAATGACACTTTTGCGCCATTTCATCAATGGACAGTGGCGGGAGAGCGCTTCTGGACGAGTTCGTGAAATTCGAAGTCCACACGATCAAAATGTGGTCGCGGAGGCCACCGAAGGAAATTCCGCTGATTCCCTGAGAGCGATTGACGCAGCGCATACCACTTTCGAAAGCGGCATCTTCCGCTCCTGGAGTTGGCAAGATCGCCAGTCACTTCTCCTTCGAATCGCAGACCTCATTGAGAGAGATGCAGAAATCTATGCGAAGGCGGAGAGCGGTGACACAGCCAAACGATTGATCGAGGCTGAGTATGACATCGCCGATGTGATTTCAGTTTTTCGATTCAATGCCACCTTGAAGGAGCCAGGTCATAGTGTTGATGTAGGTCGACCAGAAATTGAGAGTCGCATCGCATATGAGCCAGTGGGTGTCTGCGCACTCATCGGGCCGTGGAATTATCCCTTGCTACAAATATCCTGGAAGGTAGCGCCTGCTTTGCTTGCGGGATGTTCTTTCATCGTTAAGCCAAGTGAGCTATCGCCGTCAACCGCGGTTTTGCTGATGCACACGCTGGCAGAGGCTGGTGTTCCTGCTGGTGTAGCCAATTTGATCCTCGGCGCAGGTAGTGAGGTGGGCACGCCGCTGACGAGTGATCCGAGGGTAGATCTCATTTCCTTTACTGGAGGATTGGCCACTGGACGCGCGATCATGGCGAGCGCCGCAAGTACGGTAAAAAAAGTTGCGCTAGAACTTGGTGGAAAAAATCCAAACATTATTTTCGCTGATGCAGACATTGACGCCGCAATCGACAATGCGGTGACTGCGGGATTCTTGCATTCAGGTCAAGTCTGTTCGGCTGGAACTCGCCTCCTTGTTGAGGCTTCCATTCATGATCGAGTCGTCGATGAACTGGTACGCAGAGCCGACGAGATCACGCTTGGTGGACCAGATAATGAGGCCGCTGAGACTGGACCACTCATTAGCGAAGGTCATCTCAACAAAGTTCTTGGATATATCGAGAGAGCAGTCGCCGAAGGTGCCACTCTGCGGGTGGGTGGCAAGAGAGCACTTGCTCCGGGATTAGAAGCCGGTTGGTATATCGAGCCGACAGTTTTCGATGGATGTTCGACAGAGATGACCTGCGTGCAAGAGGAATCTTTCGGACCGATTATCACGGTTGAAAGTTTCACCACCGAAGAAGCGGCAATTGCGCTCGGAAACGACACTATTTATGGCCTCTCGGGAGCGGTGTGGAGCGCCGATCTTGGCAGGTGTGATCGGGTAGCTGCCGCTCTTCGCCACGGCACCATCTGGATCAATGATTACGGCCCCTATCGCCCCGAGGCAGAGTGGGGCGGATTTAAGGCCTCCGGGGTGGGTCGTGAGCTCGGTGGAAGTGGGCTCCACGAGTACCTTGAAGCCAAGCACCTCTGGCGAAATACTTCCCCAGGGCGTTCTGGGTGGTTTCGCGATAGCGGCCACCCGTGAGAGAAATGGTAGTCGAGCCGTAGGGGAGAGCATGGTCGAAGAGCAGAGAAGTGCGAGCGCTAGTAGCGCATCCGCTGGCCGTCCTCCTGCTGTCTCCGTGCGCGGTTTGTGGAAGGTCTATGGACCCAACCCGCTTTCAATTGTGGGCTCACCCGATGCCACACTTTCCAGGAGTGAGTTGCGCGCAAAGACTGGGTGTACGGCAGCCGTGAGTGATGTTTCATTCGATGTGGCGCCCGGGGAAGTTTTTGTAGTGATGGGTTTATCTGGTTCTGGAAAATCTACGTTGATTCGTTGCCTTACACGTCTTGTGGAACCTACCGCCGGTGAAGTCTTTCTTGACGGCGAGGATATTTCGAAAGCCACACCCCAGCGACTTCGTGAACTTCGTCGGCAACACTTTTCCATGGTCTTTCAGCATTTTGGTCTATTGCCCCACCGCAAAGTCATCGACAATATCGCCTACCCGCTTGAAATTAATGGGATGAAGAAAGCCGAACGCCATGCCCGGGCGAATGAAGTTATTGAACTTGTAGGTTTGCATGGATACTCGCATGCCTTTCCTGAACAACTTTCAGGCGGAATGCAGCAACGCGTCGGATTGGCTCGCGCCCTTGCTGTTGATCCACAGGTGCTCTTCCTCGATGAACCATTTAGTGCCCTGGACCCACTGATTCGTCGAGATATGCAGCAAGAGGTGATTCGCCTGCATCGAGAGTTGGGCAAAACCATGGTCTTTATTACGCACGACTTATCTGAAGCAGTAAAGGTGGGAGACCGTATTGCAATTATGCGAGACGGTGCAGTTGTTCAGATCGGAACTCCGGAGGAGCTAGTTGCTCTCCCCATCGATGACTATGTTGCCAACTTCGTGCGCGATATCGCGAAATCACATGTGTTGACCTTGAAATATTTAGCTCGCCCTGCTCAGTCTGGCGAAGATATGGATGGACCTGAGCTCGCCGCGAACATGATCATTCGCGATGCTGCTGAAATTATTCTGCAAACCCACAAGCCAGTGCGGGTGAGTGAAAACGGGAAGTTTCTGGGGATAGTCTCAAGCGAGGATGTCTTGCGGCTCATTTCTGGTGTGGCATGACCCATCTGAAAAAGTCACATCTCTTGATTGGTGTTGGATTGGTCTGGATAACGTTATCTAGGATTTTTCAAGGTAATCAGACTCTAGAATTAGCAACTTCTGAAAACACTTCTTTTACCTCATCGGTCGGAGATGCGGCCGCCTCGATTCGCGGCAATCGTACAAAGAGTGCGGCGTTCATTTACTTCTTTAATCCCATTCGAGCGGCGATAACTGGTTTTGTGGAAATAATTCGTTCAATAATTTCGGTACCTAGTGGTAATTCGATCATTCCAGTCATCGGCTGGTTTGGTGTTGTTGCCATAGTCGCCTTCACGGTCTATGCAACAAGCCGCCTGCGCACGGCAATTCTCGCTGTCTCTCTTTTGTTGGCTTGCGGCGCACTGGGCATGTGGCAATTCACTATGGACACTCTTGCTATGACATTGGCTTCAGTCCTTTTATCTCTTCTTGTAGGTATCCCTGTGGGCATCTGGGCAGGTCGCTCTGACCGAGTGTTAAAGATCTTGACGCCATTCCTGGACTTGGCTCAAATTTTGCCAACTTTGGTGTACTTGGCTCCATTGGCACTCTTCTTTCTCATTGGGACTGCCTCTGCCACGATCGCAACGATGGTGTACAGCATCCCTATTGCAATTCGGATAACTGCTCATGCGATCAGAAATTTAAATCAATCACCGATAGAGGCTGCGCTTTCAATGGGTTCTACACCTAAGCAGACGTTAACCAAAGTGCAACTTCCGATGGCAAAGCAAATGATCATTCTTGGTATTAATCAAACGGTCATGGCTGCACTTTCATTTGTGGTCATTGCCGCTTTGATCGGCGCACCAGGCCTGGGTAAGCCTGTGGTCGATGCGCTGATCATCCGGAATGTGGGGCAAGGTTTTGTCGCCGGGTTTGCGGTGGTATTCGTGGCAATTTTGCTCGACCGAAGCACCAGCGCCGCGGCGAAGGCGCAGGAGAGTTTTATCCCTCTCACTTCGCAACAGATTCGAAGAGGGCGGATCAAAGTGGGTCTCTCAGGGCTGTTAGCGATTGCTTCTATCTTTGCCTCGCGATCCGTTCTTTCTTTGGCGGTGTGGCCAGGGTCAATCAATATTTCCCAACAAGTTGAAGATGTGACTAATGACGTCACCAAATGGATAACCACAAATCTTTATATATT
>JAPLBA010000033.1 GCA_026393015.1 Actinomycetota bacterium | reverse complement strand
GGCTTCAATCATCTCCGCCTGCATCGCAAAGTTAAGGGCGTTTACTGGTGGGCGATTGAGTCTGAGGGTGGCGACGCCAGCGTCGACCGTGAGTTCAAAAAATTCCATAACCTCACTCTACTTCGGGCGGGATGCTTTCCCCCAAGCCTCGCTGCCTATATGTTGCAACTATGGGGAGTCCACAACGAACAAAGAGCGCGCTACCCGCTTTACAGTCGGGCGATTTAGCGACGGTCGCGATCAGCCGGATGGAATCCGAGCTCTCGTGGTACTCACATTTGAGCGCAGATGACCGTTCTTGGGTCAACTTAGTCGCCCAGAAAGGCATCGCTAATTTCGTCGAGTGGCTCGAAGATCCGCGCAAAAAGAAGAAAGTCTCATCTGACGTTTTTGGTAGCGCGCCCCAAGCGCTTACACGCTCTATCAATTTGGAACAAACCGTTGAGCTGGTGCGCCTCACTATTTCCGTAGTCGAAGAGTTTGCTGCCACTTTAGAAAATGCACGAGACATACAACTGGGGGTTCTGGAATATTCTCGTGAGATTGCATTTGCCACGGCACTTGTGTACGCGCGTGCAGCTGAGGCTCGTGGCGGTTGGGATGCGCGATTAGAAGCACTCGTTGTTGACGGAGTTCTCCGCGGAGAGGTTGATGCGAGTTTGCTCTCACGAGCAAATGCACTTGGTTGGCAAGGGAAAACGCCAGTTTCCGTCATCGTTGGAAACAGACCAGAAGATGACATACGTCGCGCTACCGAGGCGATGCGCAGATATGCCAAACACGCCCAACTCGACGTAATGGCTGGGGTTGTAGGCCAACGCTTAGTGGCAATTGTTGGCGGTACTCACGACCCCATGGGTGCAGCAAGACACTTTGCAAACGTGTATGCACCGGGACCAGTGATCGCTGGCCATATCGTAGATTCACTTGATCAATGTCACTTCTCCGCGCAAGCAGCGCTCTCTGGTTTCGATAGCGCAAATGCGTGGCCTGGTGCTCCGCGCCCAGTCAGTTCAAACGATCTTCTTCCAGAGCGCGCACTCGGTGGCGACGATGCAGCCCGAGAACTCCTTATTTCAAAGATTTTCAAACCATTAGTAGAAACTGGTGGAGAGTTAATCGAAACCATCGATGCATTAGTTACCTACGGGGGAATCGAACCCGCATCACGGGCACTTTTTGTGCATGCCAATACGGTCAGATACCGGATGCGCAAAATCACCGAAGTGAGCGACTATTCACCCATGGAGCCGCGCGAGCTCTTTGTGCTCAATATCGCGCTCTCCATTGGTCGATTGGGCGAACGCCACTAGCCTCCCTCTGTGCTCACGCTCTTGGCTCACCCTGTTTGGAGTAGAACTGTAGGTTCCCTACAATTGCCGACGAGGGACACGGTCGCCTACGCAGGGGAAGTACCGCCCTCATCTACGGAAGGGTAGCCACGTGCTCGCAATCGTTGCCCCCGGACAAGGCGCCCAGACCCCAGGCTTCCTGGAGCCATGGCTTGAACTCCCGCGCACCCGGCCGCTTCTTCAATGGTGGTCGGCGGTTTCCGGGCTTGACCTGATCCATTACGGGACGAAAGCGGACGCTGAAGAGATCCGAGATACCGCGATCGCACAACCCCTCTTGGTGGCGGCCGGATTAATCGGTGGCATCTCACTCTTCCCGCACCCGTCAGATGCCTTCCAAAAATTAAGTGTGGTTGCTGGTCACTCGGTGGGTGAGCTCACCGCTGCCGCTGGCGCCCGGGCCATTACCGCCGAGAGCGCCATGGTGCTCGTGCGGGAGCGCGGTATTGCGATGGCAGCGGCAAGTGCGGCACACCCGACCGGCATGAGTGCTGTGCTTGGTGGAGATCGCGACGAAGTTCTAGCTGCTATCGCATCGCATGGACTTACTGCTGCTAACGAAAATGGGGCCGGCCAGATCGTGGCAGCAGGAGATCTTGTAGCGCTCGCAAAATTTGGTGAGAACCCACCCGTTGGTGCACGTGTTCGAGCGCTCTCGGTCGCTGGCGCCTTTCATACGAATTTCATGTCACCTGCAGTGGACCGTATGCAAAACCTTGCTCGCTCCGTGACTGTGCATGATCCACGCGTCAAAGTTATTTCAAATCGAGATGGCGCGATTGTGCACCACGGCCGAGATCTTCTCAACCGAATTGTGGGACAGGTAGCCAGCCCAGTGCGCTGGGATCTCTGCATGCGTACCCTTGAAGATCTCGGCGTTACTGCCATTATCGAAATGCCACCTGCTGGCACATTGATCGGCCTCATCAAGCGCGCACTCCCTGGAGTCGAAACACTCGCCTTGAAAACTCCTGAAGATCTTCCAGCCGCCGTTGATCTCATCGCACGCCATGGACGCCCGAGTACTTTGATTGACCAGCCCACATGGCGCATGTTGGTAGCGCCTTTCGCTGGAACTTTTCATCGAGATGCAGAGCTAGGAGATGAAATTCCTTATGATGGAAGCGTGGGTCGCGTGGTAGCAAAGAGAGAGAACACCGAAATCACCGCACCACACGGTGGCGTCATCATCGAGTGGCTTGCCGAAGAGGGTGATCCCGTTTCACCGGGCCAACCACTAGTACGACTTCACCCAACAGGAGAGCAGTGATGGGAAAAATTAAAGATTTAGCGCCCAATCGCCACTCCCGTATTTATGGAGTCGGTGGGTACCGCCCAGAACGCATCGTCACTAACGCTGAAATCTGTGCGCGTATTGACTCAACCGATGAATGGATTCGCGAACGTTCCGGTATCGAGTCACGCCGATGGGCAGCCGATAACGAATCCGTTGTTGATATGGCAGAGCACGCTGCGCGCAAAGCGCTGACTCATGCCGGAATCGGTATGGATCAAATCGGCGCGGTCATCGTGGCCACTGTTACCTACCCATATCAAACCCCCAGCGCTGCCACCGAGCTCCTCGGGCGACTCGGGAATCCTAAGGCGGCCGCATTCGATATTTCTGCTGCATGTGCTGGGTTTTGTTATGGCGTCGGCATGGCCAGTGATTTCGTGCGCGGTGGCTCTGCCGATTATGTATTACTGGTCGGTGTAGAAAAACTTACTGACTTTATTGATCTTGACGATCGTGCCGGCGGCTTCCTCTTCGCTGATGGTGCCGGTGCGGTGGTAATCGGACCCTCCGACGTTCCTGGAATCGGACCGACAGTCTGGGGATCTGACGCT
>JAPLBA010000135.1 GCA_026393015.1 Actinomycetota bacterium | reverse complement strand
TCTTTACGGAACTTTTGGCGATACTCGAAAGCCAAGTGAGCTATGCGTACACAGGCTTCTGGATCATCACCATTCACATGGAAGATCGGAGCTTGCACCATGCGCGCTACATCGGTGCAGTAAACCGATGAACGCGACGCAGCGGGCGCAGTAGTAAAGCCTACTTGATTGTTGATGATGACGTGGATGGTGCCACCTGTGCGGTAACCACGTAATTGCGAGAGGTTGAGAGTCTCGGCATTGACGCCCTGCCCGGCGAATGCAGCATCACCGTGGACGAGAATCGGAAGAACGGTAAAGCCATTTTCTCCCTTATTGAGACGGTCCTGCTTGGCGCGTACTACGCCTTCCACGACTGGGTTAACGGCTTCAAGGTGAGATGGGTTTGCTGCGAGGTATACCTCGGTGGTTTCACCAGCATCCGAAGTAAAAGTGCCGCGGGTACCTAAGTGGTACTTCACATCTCCGGACCCCTGCACAGAGACTGGGTCGTAATTACCTTCAAACTCGCGGAAAATTTGTCCATACGACTTGCCGGCGATGTTTGCGAGCACATTGAGGCGACCGCGGTGTGGCATACCAATGCAAACTTCTTCTACGTCGACGTTGGCCGCGCTGGAGAGAATGGCGTCTAGTAGCGGGATAACGCTCTCTCCGCCTTCTAGTGAAAAGCGCTTTTGCCCAACGTACTTAGTTTGCAAGAAAGTTTCAAAAATTTCGGCTGCATCAAGTTTGCGAAGGATTCGCAATTGCTCCTCTCGAGGGGTCTTGGTCAAGCCAACTTCAATGCGGTTCTGGATCCACTTGCGTTCGGCTGGATCTTGAATGTGCATGTACTCGATTCCGACTGTGCGACAGTAAGAGTCACGAAGTAATCCAAGAATGTGGCGCAACTTCATATACGGCAAACTGCCAAATCCGCCGGTAGCTACTTCTCTATCAAGATCCCAAAGGGTGAGTCCATGTGAGACTATGTCGAGATCTGGGTGTGAGCGTTGCTTGAATTCGAGTGGATCAGTATCAGCCATGAGATGTCCGCGAACGCGGTAGGAGTGGATGAGCTCTTGAACTCGAGCCGTCTTGTCGATGACGTCGCCCTTGACGCTGCGCTTATCGATCATCCAACGAACAGGCTCGTAGGGGATCCGAAGTGATTGAAATATTTCATCAAAGAGTTCATCGCTCAGCATCGCGTCATGTATGCGACGCAGGAAGTCTCCTGACTGTGCGCCCTGAATGATGCGATGGTCATAAGTGCTGGTGAGTGTGAAAGTCTTGCTAATGCCTACCTCTGCAAGAGTGTCTTCACTTGCGCCCTGAAACTCTGCTGGGTATTCAAGGGCGCCCACGCCGATGATGGCTCCTTGTCCAGCCATCAGGCGAGGCACAGAGTGCACTGTTCCGATAGTTCCAGGATTCGTGAGTGAAATTGTGGTGTCGGCGTAATCTTCGACAGTAAGTTTTCCTTGACGAGCTTTGCGTACCACGTCTTCGTATGCGCTCCAGAATTGCGCGAAGTCGAGTGCTTCGCAACCCTTGATGTTTGGCACGAGAAGTTGGCGGGTGCCATCTGGCTTTGCAACGTCAATTGCAATTCCCATGTTGACGTGATCGGGGTGTCCTAGGGCCGGCTTTCCGTCAACGAGTGCGTAGAACGAATTCATCTCGGGCATCTGCTTGAGCGCGCGTAGCATTGCGAAAGCAATGATGTGCGTGAAGGAAACCTTTCCACCACGACTACGAGCTAAGTGGTTATTGATAACTACTCTGTTATCGATCAGAAGTTTGGCGGGGATGGCGCGTACGCTGGTGGCTACCGGAACAGTGAGTGAACCCTCCATGTTGGTGACAACGCGCGCAGCAACACCGCGAAGAGTTTCAATGTTCGCTCCACTTGGAATCGCCGGAGTAGCAATCGCCGGCGCAGGAATAATTGGCGCAGCAGTGGGAACAGGTGAGGTGGCGCTGATGGGAGCCGCAGCAACTGGCGCTGGTGGGCTCACTCGACCTGATACAGGATTGCTGCTGGGAAATTGCGGCGTCACAGGAGCGCCAGCTGTTTTGGGAGTAGTAGGCAGCGCGCGGGTTGAAGTACTTCCGGGGGTGAAGTCTGCAAAAAAGTCCCACCAGGCTTTATCTACCGAGTTGGGGTCTTGGCGGTAGCGCTCGTACATCTCTTCAACTAGCCACTCATTCGGGCCAAATTGCGCGAGCGGGTGCTGTGGTTCTGTAGTCACGATCTCTCCCCTGGGCACACCACTTAAATATCTTGACATCGTTAGATTAGTGGCGCTAGACCCCTCTTTGCGAACTGGAGGGGGAGGATTTGTGGCCCTACCCCCCACGTAAAATTCGTCGCTGGGTCTCTCCCCACTCCCTCTGTAGTGCCCCCGGCAGGATTCGAACCTGCGCCCCCGCCTCCGGCGGGCGGTGCTCTATCCCCTGAGCTACGGGGGCATCTGGGAGCGAGGGTATCAGCCGCATCGGTAGCCTTAGGGCATGAATCCGGCCGCGCTCGAGGCGCTGATCCTCCAAGTGCTCCGGGAGAGCCCTGAAATCTCACCCGCTGAGCACCTGCCTGAGACTGTCTCAGTTGAGCGCCCAAAGAATCGCGAGCATGGTGATTACGCCACCAATATCGCGCTGGTGCTCACGAAAGCCGTAGGCAAACCTCCTCGGGAAATTGCCGAAGCTCTCGCCCACAAACTCACAGGCCATGCAGACATTGCTTCCGTCGATGTAGCCGGACCTGGTTTTCTTAACATTACTTTTTCTGCAGCATCTCAAGGTGAGCTGGCTCGCACTATCTTGAATGCCGGGAATGTTTATGGATATGGCAATGCGCTCGCCGGCGTGCGTGTTAATCTGGAATTCATTAGCGCAAATCCCACAGGGCCTTTGCATCTCGGACATACACGGTGGGCAGCAGTAGGGGATGCACTTGGTCGAGTGCTCACAGCTGCTGGCGCAGATGTGAAACGTGAGTTCTACATTAATGATCGCGGAGTGCAGATGGATCGTTTTGGTGCATCCCTTATGGCCACCGCGCATAGTGAGCCAACTCCAGAAGATGGTTATCACGGTGCATATATTCAAGAACTAGCTATTGAGATTCTTACAAAGAAACCAGAGATCATGGGGTTACCGCAAGTTGATCAACTTGCGGCATTTCGTGAAGCCGGATACGAACTCCAATTAGCCCAACAACAAGGTGTACTCGATCTCTTTGACACCCACTTTGATGTCTGGTTCTCGGAACGTGGTTTGCACTCATCGGATGCAGTGGCGCGAGCATTTTCCAAACTTCGGGAGCAAGGTCATGTCTTTGAATTCGAAGGTGCCGTCTGGTTGCGCACCACAGATTTCGGAGACGACAAAGATCGTGTTCTCGTAAAAGCTGATGGCGAGCTCACTTACTTTGCATCTGATACGGCCTATTACGTCGATAAGCGTTCTCGTGGCTTCGATATTTGCATTTATATGCTTGGCGCGGATCATCATGGCTATGTTGGTCGCCTCAAAGCTATTGCCGCCTGCGCCGGTGATGATCCGGAATTCAATATTCAAATATTGATTGGTCAAATGGTGAAAATTGTCGAAGGTGGTCAAGAGGTCAAGCTCTCAAAGCGAGCTGGAACCATTATCACTCTTGAAGATATCGTCGAGATGGTTGGCGTCGATGCAACTCGATACACCTTGATTCGATACCCCACCGATACCCCGATGACGATGGATGTAGACATTCTCAAGAGCCGCACTAACGAGAACCCGGTC
>JAPLBA010000116.1 GCA_026393015.1 Actinomycetota bacterium | reverse complement strand
GAAACGCCCGGTCCCATTCCGAACCCGGAAGCTAAGCCTTTCAGCGTCGATGGTACTGCAGGGGGGACTCTGTGGGAGAGTAGAACGCCGCCGGACATAATTTCAGAAGAGGGGTCTTAACGGGCCCCTCTTCTTTTTTTCCAGGACATTTACCTGGTAATTCGGAACCAAAAAGTTTGGGAAGATAACTACATGAGCGAACGCGCATCACGACCTAGTCGTCCTTCATCGGGACGCCCATCATCATCACGCCCCACATCGGGTCGTCCTTCTGCGCGTCCAAGTTCCGGCGGTCGTCCATCCGCGTCAGGTCGTCCATCCGCGTCAGGTCGTCCATCCGCGTCAGGTCGTCCATCCGCGTCAGGTCGTCCAAGTGCGTCAGGTCGTCCAGCTTCTTCGGGTCGTCCAAGTGCGGGCGGTCGTCCAACTTCTTCGGGTCGTCCAAGTACCGGGGGTCGAGCAACAACATCTCGTGATGGTCGCCCGGATTTCCGACCTTCTACGCGTTCAACATCGGAACGGCCAGAACGTAGTGGCTCAGGTCGTCCATCTGCGTCAGGTCGCCCATCTGCTCGTCCAAGTACCGGGGGTCGTGCAACTACATCTCGCGATGGTCGCCCAGATTTCCGACCATCGACTCGTTCAACATCAGAACGTCCGGAACGTAGTGGCTCAGGTCGTCCGCCTTCTTCGCGCCCATCTTCTTCGCGTCCATCTTCGGATCGTCCGGAACGTAGTGGCTCAGGTCGTCCACCGTCATCGCGCCCATCTTCTTCGCGTCCATCTTCGGATCGTCCGGAACGTAGTGGCTCAGGTCGTCCACCGTCATCGCGTCCATCTTCTTCGCGTCCATCTTCGGATCGGCCGGAACGTAGTGGCTCAGGTCGTCCACCGTCATCGCGCCCATCTTCTTCGCGTCCATCTTCGGATCGTGGTGATCGTCCCTCGTTCCGTTCTTCTTCGGATCGTCCAGAACGTAGCGGTTCAGGTCGCCCATCTTCTTCGCGTCCATCTTCGAATCGCGGTGATCGTCCCTCGTTCCGTTCTTCCTCAGATCGGCCGGAACGTAGCGGCTCGGGTCGCCCATCCTCTTCGGATCGCCCCGCGCGTTTTGGTGCGCGACCAGAGCGCGGTGGCCCAAATCGCCCATCAAACGCGGGGTATAACAAGCCCGAACCTGCACCTTTGGATCGTCCTCGTCGTGCAAAGATTTTTGAACCAGATCTCCCCGATCACATCACTGGGGAAGAGCTAGATAAAGCTACGTTGCGAGAGCTTTCAACATTGCAGGAGGCGAATGCAACGTACGTGGCACGCCATCTCATTGCGAGCGGACTTGCATTGGAAGAGGATCCAGAGCTTGCATGGAAACATGCGCGTGCGGCCGCTCACCATGCTGGTCGAATTGCCGTTGTTCGCGAAGCTGCTGGTATCGCGGCTTATCACGCAGGACATTACGCAGAAGCGTTGGCTGAACTGAGGGCTGCCACGCGTATTTCTGGAGATTATTCCACGCTGCCAATCATGGCCGATTGTGAACGAGGACTTGGTAGACCTCAGAAAGCAATTGATCTGGCTGGATCAACTCATGCCAAGAAATTGGAAATTAATGAGCAGATCGAACTACGGATCGTTACTGCAGGCGCGCGGCGTGATCTTGGTGAAATTGATGCTGCCATCGTCACGCTCACTTGCGCACAGTTGCGCGAAGATTCTGAAGAATGGTCAGCAAGGATTCGTTACGCATACGCCGATCTTTTGGAATTAGCTGGGCGCGAGGAAGAGGCGCTTACTTGGTTTGAGAAGGCAGCGTTATCGGATCCTGAAGACTTTACGGATGCAAAAGAGCGCGTGGAAAAACTTCAGAAATAGCCATATTTTACTTGTGTTTTGGGGCAGAGGCAGCGGCATCACCAAAGTCGTACGGATTCGCTTCCACCTTGTCGAGCCAACGATTTATGCCCACAATATTTGCGCCCGTTGAACTGAGAGCTTCAAAACGTTCCAATGCTGACACGTCGGCCAAGAGCGATGCGTAACGATCTCGGGTGCGCTCGATAATCATCGAAATTGCATGGTCTAGATCGAGACGAGTATTTCGTGCCTCTCGCACCAGCTCTACCCATACCCGTAACTCTTCTCGGCTGCGATCAAGTGTCTCGTCGATCTTGGAAACTGGACCGTAGTGGCTAAAAAGTAATCGGGTCGGCTTTAGGTTCTCGAATGTGTCGATTGTATTTAGTGCGATATCAAGATCGAAGTCTGGGGGAGGAGTCGCTGGTTTGACGGTGTCCGTATCTGGGATGTACACACCCGCGGCATCACCCACAAAGAGATCACCTGTGGCCGAATCGAGCAAACCCACGTGGTGTGACGCATGTCCGGGGGCGTAATAGCTATTGAGTGTGCGCCCATCACCCAG
Organism: Actinomycetota bacterium; assembly: GCA_026393015.1. GTDB lineage: Bacteria > Actinomycetota > Actinomycetes > Nanopelagicales > Nanopelagicaceae. Next base: position 25,574 of record JAPLBA010000116.1, on the reverse strand, counting down.
ATCGATGGCCGCGGTGTCACCAAGAGAACGTACGCGCTCCACCGGGGTGGGCAAGAGTGCACCCATGACGTCATCGATTATGGATCCGAAAACGCGCCTCGCGCTATTCATCAATTTTGTGGGATCAACTAGATGCTTCGCTCCGCGTTCGTGTGCAATCAACTCTGCATGCGGGTAATGAGAAGTGAGATGGCCGGCCCCGCCAGCGTGATCCAAATGCACATGCGTGACAACGATGGTGGCTAGATCTTTCGGAAAAATCTCAAGCTTTTCTAATGCCGCAATCACGATAGGAGCGCTACTAGCGGTCCCTGTTTCGATAAGTGTGGGTTTACTGCTTCGGATCAGGTAACCCGCAGTGATTCCTTTGTAGCCAGATTGTTCCGTATCAATCTGGAAGAGATCGTTTCCCAGGTCCGTGACCGTTACTTCCACTGCACACCCCCGATACTTATCCACCACCGGCCTGCCAGAGCGAGCTGATTTCCTGCCTTTGGGCAGGCTACCTCGACCAACCACGAAAGGCAGGAACACATGCAAAAAGAGCACATAAATCTGGTGGACCTCATCGGCGAAGTGAGCGATCTGCCCACGGAGATCACCTTGCCCTCAGGCGAGGAGATCATTGAGATACGCCTCTGCGTGTCGCCCACGGGGAGCTCGAAGAGTTCTCTTGAAATCACCGTCCGGGAGAAGTCCCTGATGCGCCGGGCTCGCAGCCTCAAAGTGGGCAATACCATCGCAGTTCAGGGTGAACTCCACCGCCGCTTTTGGAAATCTGGCGGGTCAGTGTCTACAAGATTGGATATTGAAGCAGATTCACTGGAAAAGGTCGGGTAGCGTTGCCCTGTGACCAAAGAGCGCGAAGCCCAAGATCCAGTGACCCAGCTGGCCAATAGCATCCGTGGGTACGCCCACCTCGTTTCGGGTTTGACCGAAAGCAACCTTGCTCCGTTGGCCGGTATGGCCATCGAAGGTGCGCGTGAATGGGTCACCGGCGCCTTGGCGAACGCCGGTGGCACTATCGCCGGCGGGGCTGCCACGTTAGAAGCTCTCATACCCGCGGAGATTCGCACGATCGTCCGGCAAGAGGTGGAGTCGGCGCTCTCAGGCCTTCCTGGTATTCCGAGCAAAGCCATGCGCGATGAGTTACGAGTGGCTCAAGATAAAATTATTGCCCTGGAAGCTGAAGTGAAGAAATTGCGGACACCTGTTGCAAAATCATCATCGGCGAAGAAGCAAGCGATCAAGAAGAGTGCGCCAGCAAAGAAGAGTGCGCCAGCTAAGAAGAGTGCGCCAGCTAAGAACAGTACGCCAGCAAAAAAGGCGGCTGCGCCGAAGAAAAGCACTGCGAAGATGATCACTAAGTCCACCAAGAAAGAGAAGGTCGCATGAGCCCCGAAGCGAATTCGCAAGATCTCACAGCGCTCGATAGTGCGCGTACTGAACTCGCCTCTCTCTGGTCTGCGCCCACCGAAGAACACCCAGGAACTTACGAACGCATTCACCACACTATGACGGACGCACTTTCATCTATCGAAGGTCTGTAACCACATCTCATGGCTGCAAAACCGCGACTCGATGCCGAGCTCGTTAAACGCGGGCTCGCAAAGTCGCGCGAAGCGGCGGTCCACGCCATTGAAAATGGCGAGGTAATTGTCAATGGCATCGTCAGGTCCAAGCCCGCTTCTACTGTTGAGTCTGAAGCATCTATCGTGGTCAAAGTAGGTAGTGACGAACGCTATGCATCACGTGGTGCATTCAAATTGCTTGGTGCGTTAACAGAGTTCGAACCCCAAGGGCTTTCAGTAAAGAGTCGACGGGCACTCGATGCCGGCGCCTCAACTGGCGGTTTCACCGACATTCTCTTGAAGCGTGGAGCAGCAGAGGTAGTTGCAGTTGACGTGGGTTATGGACAGCTTGTCTGGGAGCTGCAGCAAGACCCACGAGTGACTGTTCACGATCGCACCAATGTACGAAATCTTTCACTGGATCAGATTGGCGCTCCGGTGGATGTCGTTGTAGCTGACCTTTCATTTATCTCTTTAGTACTCGTCCTTCCAGCACTCGTTTCAGTAATTGCCGCTGATGGCGACATGGTGTTGATGGTGAAGCCCCAATTCGAAGTGGGTCGTGAGAAATTGGGAGCCGGTGGGGTTGTCCGCGATCCAGCACTTCGTTCCATGGCGGTTCATCAAGTAGCCCGCGCAGCAGCCGATTTAGGTCTAGGAGTGCGCGGGATTGTGGCCAGCCCGCTTCCTGGCCCCGCAGGCAATGTCGAGTATTTTCTCTGGCTGCGCAAAGACGCTCCATCTTTGGATTCCGCGATGGTTAGCGAAGCAATTGCTCAGGGTCCGGCATGAGTCGAACGATTGCGGTGCTTGTTCACCCAGCACGCCCAGAGGCTCGTGATGCTGCCGATACGTTGCAAGCTCACTTTCGCCAAAAAGGTGCAGAAACTTACGAAGTTGCGCACGGCGAGCCAATTAGCGATGGGACAGAATTGCTTGTGGTGCTCGGTGGTGACGGCACCATTCTTCGCGCGGCAGAGAGTGTGTACGGAAGAGCAGTTCCACTTTTGGGTATCAACCTTGGACATGTTGGATTCTTGGCAGAAGCAGACCGTGAAGACATCCTTGTGGTGGCAAACGCCATCACTGATCGCACCTATCAAGTAGAAGAGCGCATGGTCTTGCAAGCAGAGTTACATCTAGGTGCAAGCCGCTCACAAGAGTTCGCCCTCAATGAATTTGCACTTGAAAAGAGTGGAAGTCGCATGGTTGAGGTGCTACTCACTATTGATGATCGTCCGGTATCACGATGGTTAGCTGATGGTGTGCTCTGTTCAACTCCTACTGGTTCTACTGCGTATGCATTCTCGGCCGGTGGGCCAGTGATTTGGCCCGATGTGGAAGCCATTCAAATTGTTCCGCTAGCCGCCCATGCGCTCTTCGCCAGGCCGCTAGTCATCTCGCCCTCTTCGAGAGTATCGCTCACATTATTAGGCGGCCGGGCCAATCTGGTAGCCGATGGTCTTCGTCAACGCGAAATGGAAGTGGGGGATCGAATTCTCTTGACTCGCTCTCCACGTTCCTTGCTCTTTGCAAGACTTACTCCTACTCCTTTTGCGGATCGTCTAGTGGCTAAGTTTCGTTTGCCTGTCGAAGGCTGGCGCGAGAGCTAAGCGATGCTTCAAGAGATACGCATCAAATCACTCGGAGTTATCGCTGAGAGCACCGTGGAATTTGCTCCTGGATTTAATGTGATCACCGGTGAAACGGGTGCTGGGAAAACAATGCTGCTTACCGCACTCTCGCTGGTCTTAGGTGGAAAGGCCGATGCCCAGTTGGTGCGATCTGGCGCGGATCGAGCAGCGGCGGCTGCAAGTTTTGCTCCCACTGCGCAGGCAGATGCTCTCCTCCTAACCATGGATATTGAAAAGGATGATTCGGCGATCATCCTGGGACGATCCCTTAACCCTGACGGCCGTTCTAAAGGAGTGCTCAATGGCGCCCCAGCAACTGGAGCACAGTTGGCACAAGTCGGTGCGCACCTTATCTCTATCCACGCGCAGAACAGCAATGGTGCACTGCGAAGGTCCACTACCCAACGCGACCTACTCGATGCATACGGCGGAGAGACTCATCTTTCTATACGTGACCGTGTAGGTACTTGTTACGCCAAAACACATCGTGCTATCGAGGAGCTGGCTTCTTTCGAATCAGCAATCAAGTTGGCAGATGTCCAGCGCAGCGAATTGCAAGAGCTTGTCGAAAGAGTCGGTCCTCTCGATCTTAAACTTGGAGAGATTGATTCAATTAAGAGTGACCGTGACCGGCTCAGTCATTTAGATCAGTTACGCGAACTTGCCACAGAGATCATCACGAGTCTCGAGACGTTATCCGGAGAGCGCTTGGCACAAGCAGGACGAAACTTTGATCAACTTCAACGATTCGATATGTCTACCAGTGAATTATCGACTCGTTTCTCCTCATTAGTGATCGAACTAGGCGATATCGAAAGCGAAACGCGAAGATATCTTGCGAACCTCGACGCCGATCCCACCGAGTTATCTCGAATTGAAAGCCGGTTTGCCTCTATATCTTCTGCCTTGAAGCGCTTCTCAGCTCAGGACGAAGGAGAGTTACTCGCTCAATTGGTCTCCGCGCGAACTGCGCTAATCGCTCACGATGACTCGGAGGGAACTCGTGAGAAATTGCGCGGCCTCACCATGGAAGCCGAAAAGGAATTCTTCGAGAGCGCCGCAGCCCTTACCGCCTCTCGCACTGCCGTATCTCAAAAGCTTTCATCGGCAGTCACCACTGAGATCCGAGAATTGGCCCTTCCCAACTCAACATTTGTGGTAGATATTGTTAGCGACCCGACGATTCCTTTCTCCAAAGCCCATGCATTCGGTGTTGATGAGATTGAATTTAGGTTTACAGCCCACACCGGAGGAACGCCACTTCCCATCGTGAAAGCGGCGAGTGGGGGCGAATTGAGTCGTCTGATGTTGGCTATCGAAGTGGTGTTGGCAACTGTAGATCCGGTACCAACTTATGTGTTTGATGAGGTAGATGCGGGCGTAGGTGGAAGCGCTGCTATCGAAGTAGGTCGCCGTCTAGCGATGCTCGGCAGGCACTCTCAAGTCATTGTGGTCACGCACCTGCCGCAAGTTGCGGCCTGGGCTGACCACCATGTGCTGATCACTAAGGAGAGTACGGGAGTCACTGTTTCAAATGTTGCGGTTTTAGATGCCTCTTCCAGGATCGTGGAGATTGCTCGCATGCTTGGCGGCATCTCCGAGTCGGAGAATGCGCAGGCTCATGCTCAAGAATTACTTGCATTACGGGCCACCCTGGAAGTCCCCACCACACTCTCTAGCAAGAAGAAGGCTCCCGCCACGCCGACTGCTTAAGTGGAAGGTGGGGGAGCGCTGATACGCTGAACTCCCGTGGACAGGCGGGTTTCCCCGCCGCATTGAGGCCGCGGGAGTGCAGATGGCACATCAGAGTAAACATATCTTCGTCACCGGCGGAGTCGCCTCCTCTCTCGGCAAGGGCCTCACAGCCAGCAGTCTAGGAAGACTCTTACGATCCCGTGGTCTCAGAGTCACCATGCAGAAACTAGATCCCTACCTCAACGTAGATCCAGGCACCATGAACCCCTTTCAACACGGAGAAGTCTTCGTCACCGACGATGGAGCAGAAACTGATCTCGATATCGGTCATTACGAACGCTTCCTAGATACGAACCTCCAAGGATATGCAAACGTCACAACAGGTCAGGTTTATTCGCGAGTGATCGCACGTGAACGTCGGGGAGAGTACCTGGGCGATACCGTGCAAGTTATTCCTCATATAACTAACGAGATAAAAGATCGTATACGCCAGATGGGCAGCGAATCCGTCGATGTGGTGATCACGGAGATCGGAGGCACTGTAGGCGATATTGAGTCGTTGCCATTTCTAGAAGCTGCACGCCAAGTACGCCACGAAGTGGGTCGCGAAAACGTTTTCTTCTTACACGTTTCATTAGTTCCCTACATTGGGCCATCTGGAGAATTGAAAACAAAACCCACTCAACATTCCGTGGCGGCATTGCGCAGCATTGGTATTCAACCCGATGCAATTGTGTGCCGATCAGATCGCGAAATTCCAGTGGGCGTAAAAAATAAGATTTCGCTCATGTGTGATGTTGATACTGAGGCAGTTGTCGCTGCTTCAGATGCCCAGTCGATCTATGACATTCCTAGAGTTCTTCACAGTGAAGGCCTTGATGCATATGTCGTGCGCCGACTTGGTCTCCCATTTCGTGATGTTGATTGGACGGACTGGGACCAACTTCTGCGTCGGGTTCACCAACCAGCCCATGCGGTCACTATTGCACTCGTGGGCAAGTACATAGATCTTCCTGATGCATACCTTTCGGTCACAGAAGCTTTGCGAGCTGGGGGGTTCGCCAACGATGCGAAGGTCACCATCAAATGGGTGGCGAGTGATGAGTGTGAGAGTGCTGAAGGTGCGCGTGAACACCTAGAAGGCGTCGATGGAATATGCGTGCCGGGAGGATTTGGCGTGCGTGGAATTGAAGGGAAAGTAGGGGCTCTCAAGTGGGCCCGCGAAAATCGAGTCCCAACCTTGGGTCTCTGCTTAGGTTTGCAATGCATGGTTATCGAAGGCGCCCGTCATTTAGCGGGCATCGCAGATGCCAACTCTGCCGAATTCGCCCCCGAATCCGTCAACCCAGTGATTGCTACCATGGCAAGCCAAGTTGATGTCGTGGCGGGGGAACGCGATATGGGCGGAACCATGCGGTTAGGCCTCTATCCAGCGGTGTTGCAGCCAGGATCAGTCGTCGCCGGCATGTATGGAAGTGAGCGCATAGAGGAGCGACATCGTCATCGGTATGAAGTAAATAATGATTACCGCACTCGTATCGAAGAGGCAGGTTTGGTGTTTTCTGGACTTTCTCCAGATGGCCTTTTAGTGGAGTTCGTGGAACTTCCCGTCTCGGTACATCCCTTTTATGTAGGCACACAAGCTCATCCTGAGTTCAAGTCGCGACCCACTCGTCCACATCCACTTTTTTCCGGGTTAGTGGAAGCTGCACTTCGACATCAGAATATTGGGTAGGTCGTACTTTCCCGCTGTAGATGCGGGGTAGAATGTATTTTATCAAGTGCGTGTTTCCATCTAAATCTGAGGTGTTCTGTGATCGTCGGCGTCCCACGTGAAATCAAAAACCATGAATATCGAGTCGCTATCACTCCCTCGGGAGTTCATGAACTCAAGCGACTTGGCCACAAGATAGTTATCGAAAAGGACGCAGGTGTGGGATCATCCATCACTGACGCGGAATTTGTGCACGCCGGTGCTGAGATCCTTGATACTGCCGATGCGATTTGGGCTCAGGCCGACCTTGTTCTCAAGGTGAAAGAGCCAATCGCCGAGGAATATCACCGTATGCGCGCGGGGCAGACGCTCTTTACATATCTACACTTGGCCGCATCTCTTCCCTGCACCGACGCACTTATCAAATCGGGCATCACCGCAATCGCCTATGAAACAGTCGAAATTAATGGAGGACTTCCACTTCTCGCGCCCATGAGCGAAGTAGCTGGACGCATGGCACCACAAGTAGGCGCCGCAGCGCTCCAACGTGCTGCTGGCGGCCGTGGAGTCTTGATGGGTGGAGTTTCAGGTGTCGGTGCTGCGAAGGTAGTGGTTTTGGGTGCTGGTGTATCTGGTCTTAACGCCGCGGCCATAGCCTTGGGAATGCAAGCAGAAGTGATTCTGATGGATAACAACATCGGAAGGCTGCGCGAAGTTGATCGCATATATCAAGGACATATGCAGACGATTGCTTCAAATACCTACGAGATCGAGCGTCAAGTTCTTGATGCCGATCTAGTAATTGGCGCAGTTCTCGTGCCCGGAGCAAAAGCCCCTCGTCTGGTCACTAATGAATTAGTCTCGCGGATGAAGGCCGGAAGCGTTTTTGTCGATATATCGATCGATCAAGGTGGTTGCTTCGAGGATTCAAAACCCACGACGCACGCTGATCCGACGTATAAGGTGCACAACTCGATTTTTTATTGTGTAGCTAATATGCCGGGAGCTGTCCCGCATACGAGCACATACGCTCTGACCAATGTGACTCTGCCGTACGTGGTCGCACTCGCTGAAGATGGCTGGAAGACGGCCTGTCAAAACGATGCTGCATTGGCGAAAGGTCTCAATGTTCATGCAGGATCTGTCATCTCGGCTCCGGTCGCAGCCGCACATGGCCTGGCTGTGACGCCGGTGGATCAACTTCTTAAGTAGGTCGCACTTCGCTTACCGCGTTCCGCCGAATATTCGGAGGGCGCGGTAAGTTTCTTTCTGTGGCGGATCCTTCTATTCACGACTTCCTCAATCATCTGGCAGTTGAACGCTCGCTTTCTGTGAATACGGTGGCCGCTTATCGTCGAGATCTAGCGAAGTTCGAGGCGTACTTGGACTCCCACTCGCTCGTAATCGAAAACGTCCAAGAGAGCGATATCGCCGGGTTTCTAGCCTCCCTTGGCCATCTTGCTCCTGCATCGGCCGGCCGAACTTTGGTAGCCGTACGCCGCCTCTTTCACTTTAGGAATCCCACGGAGAGCCCGGCAGCTTCGATACGTCCACCTAAACTCGGCCTCCGGCTTCCCAAGGCACTCACGATCGCGGAGATGGATCTTTTGCTCTCCTCGGCAGCTGGGGAAGACCCATCTTCGCTCCGAACCCTGGCTTTGATTGAACTCCTCTATGGCACTGGGGCGCGTATCAGCGAGGCGATCGGTGTCGACCTCGCGGACATAGACGGGAGTGAAGGCATCATCAAGTACCGAGGCAAAGGAGGTAAAGAGCGCCTCGTTCCCGTAGGGGCGCCAGCCCTATCCGCCATTGAGGCCTATCAGGTGCGCGTCCGGGCGCCGCTGGCGGGCAAGAGCAGGGCGCTTTTTCTCAATGCCCGTGGAGGTCGCCTCACGAGGCAAGGCGCCTGGCTACTTATTGGGGCAGCCGCAGAAGGGGCCGGACTAGGAGAAAGAGTCACCCCGCATGCCCTCCGACACTCCTTTGCCACCCACCTTCTTGAAGGCGGGGCGGACATCAGATCGGTACAGGAATTGCTCGGGCACGCATCCGTGGCCACCACCCAGATCTACACACTTGTCACCATCGATCGCCTTCGCGATGCCTATTTAGAAGCCCATCCCCGAGCACGTTCGAAAAGATAATTCGCCGCTTAATCTTGCTAATCCCAGAACCTCGCTCTAGGGTGGCGATAAATCGGAAAAGCATCAGAGCAATTGAAGGGTTTATCCTCAAATGGTTAAGTCGACAAATCATTACAAGAATGTACCCACTACCTCTTCCATCTTTGGTAAGAAGCCCAGGGCGGTGATAGAGCCGACTCCCTTGGAATCCCACGGTCCAGCGAGGATTATCGCGATCGTGAACCAGAAGGGCGGAGTTGGTAAAACCACCTCGACCATCAATCTGGGGGCGAGCCTGGCTGAGGTCGGCCGTCGGGTGCTAGTCGTTGACCTGGACCCTCAAGGAGCCCTCTCGGTCGGATTGGGCGTTCCGCTCCATGAACTTGAAACCACCATCTTCGACCTCATGCTCAATCCTGAGGCGCCCTACAGTGAAGCGCTCATCAAAACCTCAGTGCCTGGATTAGATCTCATACCAAGCAACCAGGACCTGAGCGGGGCAGACCTTAAGCTCGCGGACGTCATTGGACGTGAACAGATCCTTAAAGAGGTGTTAGCTCAAGCCGTAGCGGATTACGACTTTATTCTTATCGACTGCCAACCGACCCTTGGACTCCTTACCGTCAACGCGCTGACGGCCGCCAACTCCGTCATCGTGCCCTTGCAATGCGAGCACTTCGCGCTACGGGGTGTGGCACATCTACATCAGATTATAGAAAAAGCACAACAAAGACTTAACCCTCAACTTGAGATTGAGGGAATTTTAGCCACAATGTATGATTCAAGGACCCTCCACAGCAAAGAAGTGCTCAGTCGCATCTGCGAAGCCTTCCCAGCTGGGGTATTTGAAACCGTTATCGCGCGAACTGTCCGTTTCCCTGACACCACAGTCGCGGGGGAGCCGATTACCACCTTCGCCCCTAGCTCTGACGGGGCTTACGCATACAGGCGTCTAGCCCGTGAATTGATCGAGAAAGGAGCACTCTCATGAGTCGCCGCGCCACCCTCCCAGGAGCTGAAGAGCTCTTCCGTACGACCACATCTCCGGTCACCGCCACCACTCCCACGCTCACTGCGCTGCCCTCCCCAGGCGAAAATACCCAGGCATCGAGCGAAGAGAGCGCGAGCAAGGGAGTCCGCAGTACTAGCCGGCGACGCATTACGACCGCCGAACGTGGCCCCTCGGGACGCGAACGCCACGAAGAGAAGATCACGGTCTACCTCTCTCCTGATGAGCTCTTCGATCTTGAGCAAGCCCGGCTCCTGCTCCGCGGGGAGCACGGATTGGCAGTAGATCGTGGTCGTATCGTGCGTGAGGCGCTCTCGCTTATCGTCGCCGACCTGGAATCTAAGGGAGAGTCTTCGATCCTTGTGCGACGTCTGCGCGGCCGCTAAGAGGCGCTCCCGCTGGGATGCACCGCTCCGTGAGGCACCGAGTGCGATCAGCAAGCGGTACCTTTGATCGGTGATTGAGACGAGTGAGACCGGCAAGGTACCTGGATTTGCCGTGCAATTGGACAATTTTGAAGGTCCATTTGATCTCCTCCTGCAACTCATCGCAAAGCATCGGCTCGATGTCACCGAAGTAGCTCTCAGCCAAGTCACCGATGAATTCATTTCACATATTCGCGCCATGGGTGACGGATGGGATTTGGGGCATGCCACGGAATTCCTCGTGGTTGCAGCAACCCTGCTCGACCTCAAAGCTGCTCGCCTTCTGCCTTCGGGTGAAGTGGAAGACGAAGGCGACTTAGCGTTACTTGAAGCACGCGACATTCTCTTTGCGCGCTTACTGCAATATCGCGCGTACAAAGAAGTAGCTGCAATTTTTTCGCAACGATATGCAGACGAAGCACATAGGTTCCCAAGAATGGTTTCACTGGAATCTGCGTACGCATCACTGCTTCCGGAAGTACTCATCGGTATCGGACCAGAACGATTTGCATCTCTCGCACACCGAATTCTTTCACCCAAAATTGAACAGTTTGTTTCCACGACGCATTTACACGATCCTGCGGTTAACGTTCGCGAGCAAGCCACCATAATACTCGAGAAAATAAGGAGTTTACGCTCCGTTTCTTTCCGTGCGCTCATTAGCGATGCTCCCAACATGAACACTATTGTGGCGCGATTCCTAGCTCTTTTGGAACTCTATCGAGAGGGTGTCTTGCATTTTGATCAAGTCACTCCGTTAGGCGAATTGCACATCAAATGGGTCGGTGCTGAAGATGCCGAGATAAATCTTACGGATGAGTTCGATATCGAAGTAGAGGAGAACAATGATGAGTGATCTAAACGTTGAAAGCGCCTTAGAAGCCATTCTTATGGTGGTCGATGAGCCAGTATCTTCGGTCTTGTTGGCGCAAGTTCTTGAGACCCCCACGGAGCAGATTGTCGCGGCTTTAGAGAAACTCTCCGCTGAGTACAACAACCAATCTCGAGGTTTTGAATTACGAGAAGTGGCAGGCGGATGGCGGTTCTACACGCGTGCGGAGTGGGCTCCATTCGTCGAAAAATTTGTGCTTGACGGACAGCAAGCTCGACTCACACAAGCTGCACTGGAGACGCTTTCTGTGGTGGCCTATCGCCAACCGGTGAGTCGAGCCCGCATCTCAGCGGTGCGTGGCGTCAATGTCGATGCAGTGATGAAGACGTTGGTGAGCCGTGGGCTGGTTGAGGAAGCAGGCACCGAATATGAGAGTGGCGCCATCCTCTACCGAACTACGTCATACTTCTTAGAGCGGCTGGGGCTCAGATCGATCGAAGAACTTCCGGCTTTGGCACCGTTTCTACCCGATGTTGATGTCATTGATGATCTCTTTGACTCATTCTCAAGTTGAGATAGAGAGACAATGGAGATCCGCTTACAGAAAGTCCTCGCCTCCGCGGGCGTGGCTTCCCGGCGTGCCAGCGAAGAGCTCATAGCTGCCGGTCGGGTGCGTGTCAACGGCCGCACCGTGAAGGAATTAGGTACCAGAGTCGACCCTGATACGGCGGTTATTGAAGTAGACGGCGAGGCTATCTCCACATTTGTCCCGAAAGTCCACCTAGCGATGCATAAGCCAGAGGGTGTGCTCTCGGCAATGTCTGACAGCGAAGGCCGCCCACACCTGGGGGATTACCTCGCTACACGCTCAGATCGCCTCTTCCATGTGGGAAGGCTCGACGTGGAGACCGAGGGCCTCATCTTGCTCACCAACGATGGCGAGCTAGCCAATCGCCTTGCCCACCCCCGTTACGGGATACGCAAGAAGTACCTCGTCTGGGTCGAGGGCGCCCTCCCGAAGGATGCCAAGGCCCGGTTGTCTGTGGGAATCGAGCTTGAAGACGGGCTAGCCCGGGTAGACGCTTTTGAGGTAGTGGAGAAGGACCGGACGCGTTCACTCGTGGAGTTAGAGATTCATGAAGGTCGCAATCGGATTGTCCGTCGGATTTTTGATGCCCTCGGCACCCCGGTCGAACGCCTCGTGAGGACCCAGGTGGGACCCGTCCAGTTAGGCGAATTGCGCTCCGGACGGACCCGAGTTTTGACCACCGTTGAGGTTCGCAAATTGATGGAGCTGGTAGATCTTTAAAGGTAGATCGGTAAGTTTTTAATTATCTTAAGTGATATTCTGATAAATCGTTATAGACACATGTCGATATTTGAGCCCACGGGTAGACGAACCATTAGTAATTTATCGACTTTACAAGCGCAAGTTGGGCTTTAACAGGACTCTATGTCGATAATGTACGCCGAGCTGCTTCCTACAAAATATCTACATGTTAACTTATATGTATAACCTCTAAACGTTTTATAAATACCAGCTATTGAAGGGGCGATCAGTTACCCTAGGACCATGTACGCAATAAGAGGCGCAACTCAGCTAGCGGAGGACTCCAAGGATGCCATCCGCGATGGCGTCGTGGAATTGCTCAGCGAGGTGATGAGGGCAAATCAAATCGAGCCAGCAGACATCGTTTCGGTGCTTTTTACAGCCACCCCGGATCTCACCTCTGATTTCCCGGCAGCCGCTGCCCGCACTATTGGCTTCGGATCTACCCCATTGATCTGTGCATCTGAGATTGCAGTTCCAGGGGCGTTGCCGAGGGCCGTCCGCGTCATGCTGCACGTCCATGGCCGTTCTTCAGACGTGCACCACATCTACCTTCATGGAGCAGCCGCTCTCCGACAAGATCTTGCTCAATGAAAGTTGTGATCGCCGGGGCAGGCTTCATGGGAACCTCGCTAGGGATGGCGATCACCCGAGCCGGGGGAGCAGTTCGCTTCACAGACCGCAATAAAGAGCACGCAGAATTAGCTAGCGCGCGAGTCGGTAGGAGTTTTGAAGGTCAAGGAGATCTCTTTGTAGCGGCGGTGCCCACCACATTTGTCGGAGAGGTCATTTCAGGTGCTTTTAGAAGCAATCTCGCCTTGAATTTTACTGATTTAGGCTCCACAAAGACCAACGTTCAACTAGAGGTTTTATCTTTTGGTGCTGGTGAGCTCTTTTGCGGCGGTCACCCTATGGCAGGTAGTGAGCGAAGCGGTCCTACGGGGGCGCGTTCAGACCTCTTCGAGGGACGCCCTTGGGTAATTACCCCATCGAGTAAGACAAGTAGCCAGAGTCTCTCGGCTGTTCGAGGTTTAGTGGACCTGGTAGGCGCGCTCCCAGTTGAACTCACCCCCGAAGGGCATGACCGTGCGGTCGCGGAAGTAAGCCATGGACCACAAGTGCTCGCCTCACTTTTGGCTAGCTCTTTGAATCAGGTGGATGTCTCCCACCTTGCTATTGCCGGCCAAGGCCTTCGAGATACCACTCGCATAGCCGGATCAAGCCCGGAAGTGTGGGCTTCGATACTGAGCACGAATGGTGCTGTAGTCGCCAATTTTCTGCAGCCCATCGCAGAAGAGTTAGCACTCATCATTGCCTCTTTGAAAGCAGGTGACTCTCAAGCCCTCGAGGCCTTTATTGCTCGAGGTAATACGGGTCGGGAGCTGATTCCAGGCAAGCACGGTTTAGCAAGTCGAGAATATGACCAAATCTCTGTGGTCTTACCTGACAGACCTGGACAGTTGGCGCTGCTCTTCGACATTTTTAGTGAGCTCAAGGTCAATGTGGAAGATATTGCTATGGAGCATTCCCCGGGGCTGCCGGCAGGGTTACTTCAGCTCTCGTTGCAGGTGGGGCACGGTGAAAAGACAGTGCAGGAACTTATCGAGCGAGGTTGGCGGGCATTTACCCTTTCAGGATGATTCGTCGTTAGATGGTCATATACATTTATCGACAAATATCACTTCAAGATCCCGATAGAGTGGGGTAATGCTTCGAATCCTTGCTATTGATGGTCCCAGCGGATCGGGCAAATCATCTCTCGCTCGGGCTCTCGCTACGCACTTTGACATGCGTTACTTGGACACCGGGGCGCTCTATCGGACCGTTACCTTAGCTGCCCTCAAACTCGACCTTCTTACCGGCAGTGATGAAGCCATTGTCAATGCCTTGCCAGGAATCACCGTAACTTTCGAAGCAAATCCAGACCAACCCCGAGCTTTACTCAATGGACAAGACGTGTCTGAAGCGATTCGCACCCCAGAGGTCACCGCATCAGTCAGTCGGATCGCGGCCATTCCAGGGGTGCGCCAATATTTGCTTCGAGTGCAACGAGAATTCCTCCTAGCTGGCTCTCTGGCCATCGAAGGGCGCGATATCGGCACCGTGGTGGCGCCCAATGCAGATTTGAAAATTTTCCTCACTGCCGACCTCGAAGCGCGAGCCGTACGTCGGCGCGCGCAAGGCGAAACGGGGGAGGGCGACGTCGCATCCGAGTTGTCAGCCCGTGATCATGTGGATACGACACGTGCAGCGTCACCCCTTGCGAAGAGTGAAGACGCTATTGAAATTGACGCCACATTTCTCTCGCTAGCTGAAGTCATTGATATCGCAAGCGACCTCATGGTGGGAGCTGGTTTTACCGACGAAGACGATGACGAGTTCGTACTACCTGAAGAGATTGTCACTGAAGAGGAGCAAATCTTTCTACCTGTTGTAGCTATTTTGGGTCGACCAAACGTGGGTAAATCAACGCTGGTCAATCGCATCCTTGGACGTCGAGAAGCCGTCGTGGAAGATCAACCGGGGGTGACCCGGGATCGCGTCATGCATGACGCCGAATGGAATGGCCGTCGTTTCAGAATTATCGACACTGGCGGTTGGGAACCTAAGGGCGTAGGCATCGCCATTAAGGTAACTCGACAATCAGAAGCTGCGCTCGCCCATTGCGATGTTGCAATTTTTGTTGTTGATTCCCACGTGGGTGCTCTTGATGAAGATGAAGCTATTGTGCGACTACTTCGCAAAAGTGGAAAGCCTGTAATCCTTGCAGCCAATAAAGTCGACGGCATGCGCGATGAAGCAGATGCGCATGCATTATGGAATTTGGGTCTGGGGGAGCCCTATTTTGTCTCCGCCTTGCATGGTCGCGGCTCCGGTGACCTCCTTGATGAGGTCGTCAAGGTTCTTCCAAAGGATGGCACTTCACCAGAAGTAACCAACGTGCGTCGGGTAGCACTTGTGGGACGACAGAATGTGGGCAAGTCGAGCATGCTTAATCGACTCGCAGGAACTGAGCGCGTCGTCGTCGATGAGATTGCCGGAACTACGAGAGATCCAGTTGATGAAATAATCGAATTGGCTGGAAAGTCGTGGCGTTTTATCGATACAGCCGGAATCAGGCGTCGCCCTAATCAAGCTGATGGTGCCGACTTCTACGCCGCCCTTCGTACTCAAGTGGCTATCGAACGCGCTGAATTAGCCATCGCCATGATTGACGCTTCTGAGCCCCTCACTGAGCAAGACCTGCGAATTTTTTCCCTCATCGAAGAGAGCGGCCGCGCACTCGTCTTGGCATTTAATAAATGGGACTTAGTGGACGACGATCGTCGTCGCGAGTTGGAGCGCCAAATAGATCGAGAGTTAGTTCAGTTCGGCTGGGCTGAACGAGTCAACATTTCTGCCAAGACGGGCTGGCATAAGGATCGACTTGCTCCGGCAATTCAACGCGCGTTAGCAAGTTGGGATGCTCGCATTCCTACCGGTCGACTCAATTCATTCCTTGGTCAATTGATTTCTGCCACGCCGCCTCCAGTGCGCGGAGGAAAGCAGCCACGAGTTCTCTTTGCCACCCAAGTTGCCGCTCGGCCTCCTAGATTCGTGATTTTTTCTTCTGGGTTCCTCGAGGCCGGGTATCGCAGATTTATTGAGCGACGTCTTCGTGAGGAATTTGAATTCACTGGCTCACCGATAGAAATCTCGGTCAAAGTGCGTGAACGTACCCGCTAGGCTTTCTGCTCACGGGACGTGGCGCAGCTTGGTAGCGCACCAGACTGGGGGTCTGGGGGTCGCAGGTTCAAATCCTGTCGTCCCGACGTGATGACGATCCCGAATGCCCTCTCGGCGCTACGGTTATTTGGCGTACCGCTCTTCCTCATTCTCATTCTTGACGGCTCACATGATGGCTGGGCCATATTCCTGCTCTTCATCGCAGGACTTACAGACTTCCTCGATGGTTACATCGCTCGCCGGTTTAACCAACAGTCGCGACTAGGTGAATTGCTCGATCCACTCGCCGATCGACTCTACATTTTGGCCACGCTCATCGGGCTCACCTATCGAGAAATCATTCCTCTCTTTCTCATCGTGACGTTGGTTTCGCGAGACCTTATTCTGGCAATTCAAATTGCGTGGTTACGACGAAAGGGATTTCCGCCAATTCCCGTTATTTTTCTTGGAAAAGCTGCCACTATGAATTTGCTTTATGCCTTTCCTCTGTTGCTCTGGGCTTCTGGGGTAGAGATCACGTGGCTCACTGGTGGTGCATGGGCCTTCGCTATTTGGGGGAGCACGCTTTACCTAGTCACTGGCCTCTTATATCTAGTTCATGGATTCAAGGTAGGCGTATCTCGTGCCTCTTGATGATGTCCATTCAATCCTCGAAGAGATCACTTCAAATGCAATGGAACCCGACTATCGAAACCATCGCCCTCGTCGAGTCGCCATCTCCACCCGCCACCGCATCATCGCCGCCACTGGACTTGTCGTCGTTGCCTTCTTGGTGACCAGCACTATCCAGATTGGTGTAAAAAACCGTGCTCGACAAACAGATGTGGTGAAAGCTACGAAGGTTGGCCTCATAGAACAGATTCAGCGAGCTGACGATCGACGGGGCTCACTCTTTGTAGAGGTCAGTGCCATGAGCGTGGCAATAGATCTTTTGCAACGTCGCAATCTTCAATTGTCAACACAAGGTGTGGAGCTCGCGAAGAAGATTGACAATGCGCTCACCTACTCTGGAGATCGGGCTGTGGTAGGAGAAGGCGTCGTCATACGTCTCGATGCAAAATCGGAGAAGAATCCAGTGCTTGATGTAGACCTCCAGGCAATAACTAACGGCCTCTGGGGAGCTGGAGCGGAGGCCATATCGATCTCTAGCATCCGACTTAATGCCCTCTCGGCTATTCGCCATGCAGGAGAAGCGGTGTTAGTTGACTATCGCCCCGTTACTTCACCATATGAAATCGCTGTTGTGGGAGACTCTCTGCGTATCCGTGCAGAACTTAAGAATGGCGCGCTCGGACGATTACTCGTCGCGTTGAAGAGGGATTACGGGATTAGTGCATCCATCACTCCCAAACGATCTGTTTCTATCGCAGGGCACTCGAGCACATCGCTGCGCTATGCCAGTAGAGTTCCAGCATGATCCCGGTTATCGGTCTCGTTGTCGGCGTAGTGGTAGGGCTATTCACCCACCCCTCTGTACCGCTCTGGCTTCAGCCTTACTTGCCCATTGCCATTGTGGCCGCACTTGACGCTGTATTCGGGGGAGTACGTGCCCTGCTGGAACGTTCTTTTGACGACAAAGTATTCGTAATTTCATTCGGCACCAATGTCGTGATTGCCGGACTCATCGTTTACCTAGGTGATCAACTCGGAGTCGGATCCCAACTCTCCACTGGTGTGGTTGTGGTACTCGGAATACGTATTTTCACGAACGCAGCAGCCATTAGACGCTTTATTTTCCGCGCATGATGATGAAGCGGCCATCCTCCACTCAACTAGTTATTGGGCTGATCTTGGCTGGTTTAGGTTTCGCGTTAGCTACACAGATTGCCTCTAACTCCAGTGCAGGTCTGCAGACGCTTCCACAATCAGACCTAGTCAGAATCTTAGATGACCTCACTTCAAAAAATTCGCGCCTAGAAGCGGAGCGCTCATCGCTCATCGCTCTCAACTCTGAGATCACCCGTGGCGGTGCCTCCTCGCAGACCGCCCTATCTGCAGCGCAATCCCGAGCAGACGCACTTGAAATCCTCACCGGCCAGGTAGCTGCTCATGGACCGGGCATTGTGTTGAATGTATATGCTCCTAAAGAAGCGATCCCTGCTGAACAATTGGTGGCCGTCATCAATGAATTGCGTGACGCTGGCGCCGAAGTTGTGGAAATCGTCGGCATGGGAGAAGACGCCAACCCTATCGGCGTTCGGGTCGTGGCCAGCACCTATGTTGTTCGCGAGCGACCTCCAGCGGTATTTCGAATTGATGGAGTTGTCCTCAATCCACCATTTACTTTTAGAGCCATCGGCGACGGTCCCACCATCTCTGCCGCTCTTAATATCGCAGGAGGCGTGACGGATCAGTTTCGTCGGTCTGGGTCTCGCGTCGCACTTACCATTGAGGAAGATCTCACGATAAGAACTCTCGCCAGACTTACCTCTCCTCGATACGCTCAAACCAAGTAGAGAAAAGGATTGATATGAGCAGTGTTCCCGAAGCTTTGAAATTCACATCTGATCACGAATGGGTCGAAACGCGGGGGGAGATTTCGCGCATTGGTATCACCGATTTCGCGCAAGCGGCACTTGGTGACATTGTTTATGTGCAGTTGCCGCAGGTGGGAGATGCCCTCGAGGCTGGCAAGGTCTGTGGCGAGATTGAGTCCACTAAGAGTGTGAGCGATCTCTTTTCACCTGTGACCGGGGTGGTGAATGCAGTAAATGATCTCTTATCGAATTCTCCGGAGTCACTCAATAGTGATCCGTACGGATCAGGCTGGATCTTTGAAGTGAGTGGCGGGGAGGTCGGCACCACGCTGACGGCCATGGAGTATCGGGCAGCGATTGGCGAATAGCCGAGGCGGTTGACCACCTCCGCAAGCGCTACTAGGGTCATCCTCAACTTGAGGTCAAACCTGTCGTAGCGAGAGTGGGGAGAGCAATGCGCTGCACTACCTGTGGAGTTGAAGAGACCACTCCGTGCAACTGCGCCAATGAGCTCACCACCACGCTGAATATAAATCGCGCTAATACCCCCACCCCCATGGGTGGCACGCTTCATTCTCATGATGAGAACCTTTCTGACGAAGAGCGCACGGTCGTCAGAAGCCTCTCGCCGCAGAGCGCAGTTCTCATCATCCAGAGAGGTCCCTCTTCTGGATCGCGTTTTCTTCTTGACGCAGAATCAGAAAGTGTGGGTCGTCATCCTGATAGTTCCATTTTCTTGGACGACATCAGTGTGAGCAGGAAGCATGCGATCTTAAATCGCCAGGAGAGCGGATTTTCCATTTCAGATATTGGTTCACTCAACGGCACCTACGTTAATGGCGATCGTGTCGAGAAGGTTGTCTTGCATTCGGGTGATGAAGTTCGTATAGGTAAATATCGATTGATCTACTTCACGGGGGATATGTCATGAGTGTTCCGGCCCGCGCCTATCTGAGCATCGGCGAAGTTCTTTCGAAATTACGTGGAGATTTTCCAGATGTCACCATCTCCAAAATTCGATTTCTTGAAACAGAGGGCCTGATAGATCCGGCGCGAACCCCCTCGGGTTACCGCAAATTCACCAACGTTGACGTAGAACGACTTCGTTATGTTCTCGGCGCACAACGCGACCAATACCTGCCGTTGAAAGTCATCAAGGACCATCTTGAAGCTCTCGATCGTGGGTTGCAACCACCTGATCTTTCCGGAGGTCCACGCGTGCCGCGTCTAGCTGCCGTTGATTCAGTGATCGCTCCCGAAGCGTTTAACGAAAGTAGTGATCTGCGGTTAAGTCGTGACGAACTCTTGGAATCAAGTGGTATCACGGATGCACAGCTTAAAGAACTTGAAACTTACGGTTTGGTGGCAATACGTGGGCGCCACTACGACAATGATGCTCTTACCATTTCTCGCGTGGTTGCAGCCATGGCTCCTTTTGGCATTGAGCCGCGCCACCTACGCTCGTTTAAGAGCGCAGCAGATCGCGAAGTGGGATTGGTGGAGCAGGTCATCACTCCGCTGATGCGCCAGAAGGGGACGGAATCAAAAGATCGAGCCCTAGAAGTGCAGCGAGAGCTGGCTTCGCTCTCCATTAGATTGCATGCCGCCCTGGTCAAGATGGGCCTCAACCGCATTCGGTAGTTAGCCACTGAGAGCGACAACCGGCTCTGAGGGTCGTAAGGTGAGGGCATGAGCGGAATTGCACGCGTAGAGGTCATCGGTGTACGTGTGGAGATGCCGTCTAATCAACCTATTGTGCTCTTGCGTGAGACCGAAGGTGAGCGCTATCTGCCGATATGGATAGGTGCCGTAGAAGCCACAGCGATAGCCTTCGCGCAACAAGGAATCCAGCCGCCAAGGCCGATGACCCACGATTTGCTCAACACCGTAATGGAGCGCACCGGTCACGCTCTCCAAAGTGTTCTTCTCACTGAAATAAAAGACGGCGTCTTTTATGCGGAAATAACCCTTGAAGGGGACCTACAGATTTCTGCGAGGCCTTCTGACGCGATCGCACTGGCCTTGAAAAATTCACGCCCCATCTTCGCAAATGTTGACCTGCTCGCTCAAGCTGGAATTGACATCCCCAAGGACCCTGAGGGGGAGGGGGAGCAAGAGGAGGCAGTTGAACGCTTCCGCGAGTTCCTGGATCAAATCACTCCAGAGGATTTCATTAGTTAACTCAGAACTCTCAACCTAAGGTTGAGGTTCATAGCGTGTTGGTGATTGCCCTGACGCCCACGCCGCTCTACTCTACTTACACCGTTGTTATCCTGACTTCCCCCAGGAGTGAAAATGAACCCTAGCCACCCGACCGACCAGTCCCAGTTTTCGGCCGCCCCCCTTGAGGCGGGTTATCGTGGGAACACCGCATGTGCGGCCGCTGGTATTACTTATCGCCAACTTGATTACTGGGCCAGGACCGGCTTAATTGAACCAAGCGTGCGCCCAGCAACCGGATCGGGAAGTGCTCGTCTCTACGGCTTTCGAGACATTCTGGTTCTCAAAATCATTAAACGTCTCTTGGACACTGGTGTCTCCTTGCAAAATATTCGCACAGCTGTTGAGCACCTTCGCCTTCGTGGAGTAGCCGATCTGGCAAAAATCACTCTGATGAGCGATGGCGCCACCATCTACGAATGCACTTCAAATGATGAAGTAATCGATATTTTGGCTGGCGGTCAAGGAGTCTTTGGTATCG
This sequence comes from Actinomycetota bacterium, assembly GCA_026393015.1. Taxonomy (GTDB): domain Bacteria; phylum Actinomycetota; class Actinomycetes; order Nanopelagicales; family Nanopelagicaceae. The sequence continues at coordinate 4,334 of JAPLBA010000116.1, read as the reverse complement.
CCTTGGGGCGCGTATGGGCTGAAGTTGAAGGTTCCCTCGCGGCGCTACCCTCGGAGAACCCGGCTGCTGAGACCGATTTGATCACCAGCGATGAGTTCTCTCTCCGCCGTCGCGCTAAAGGCGCCTAACCGCCTAGTCATCTAACTTCCCTGCCAAGGCAGGCGGGTCTTTCATCTGTCACCGCGCCAAGGTCCTAGGATGAGAGCGCTGCAAAAACTACGCGGGAGAGTGGTGCGCGAGCCACGCGCATGACGCCGAAGGAGCAACCTCCCCGGAACCTCTCAGGCCAACGGACCGTGTAGATCAGGCAACTCTGGAGAAGCAACAATGGAATTTCGTTGTTGCGCCGAAGATGTAATCCGCCTTTGGCGGGGATGCTTTCAGGTGCGCTCGGTCTGGTCACTCCACACCTAGGGCGAGACAGAGGGGGAATGATTCGACTATCTAGTCGACCCCTGAGCTGAGGAGCGTCATGAGTAACGCAGGTTCTTACACACATAATTTTGCTAGTCGCCACATCGGGCCAGACGAACAAAGTCGATCGATCATGCTCTCGGCGCTGGGATATCAGAATCTTGAAGAACTTATCTCCGACGTCGTCCCACAATCAATACGCTTAAAAAGTGAAATGGCCCTAGGGGAGGGGCTCTCTGAAGTTGATGCGTTGGCGGAAATTCGGGAGCTTGTGAGCGAAAATGAGCCCAAACGTTCTTTGATTGGCATGGGGTACTACGGAACGCACACACCCGGAGTGATTAAACGAAACATTTTGGAAAATCCAGCCTGGTACACGGCCTATACGCCATATCAACCTGAGATATCTCAAGGGCGTCTTGAGGCGTTAATTAATTTCCAAACGATGATCGCAGATCTCACGGGAATGCATCTTTCGAATGCCTCGATGCTTGATGAAGGCACCGCCGCTGCCGAAGCGATGACTCTCGCGCTGCGTTTATATAAAGGCAGTAGCCGGACCTTTTTGATAGATGCCGATACGCACCCACAAACTATTGCGGTGATACAAACACGGGCCAAACCCTTGAAGATTCACGTTGAACTTTGGAATGCAGGTGATCCGCTACCTGACGCATTTGGTCTCTTACTTTCATATCCAGGATCTTCTGGACTCGTGCGCGATATCTCCAGTGATATCACAGCCATTCACGCACTCTCTGGAATAGCTGTGGTCGCGTCCGACCTGCTGGCTCTTACGCTTGTGAAATCGCCTGGATCACTCGGCGCAGATGTCGTTGTGGGTTCGTCGCAACGATTTGGGGTTCCCATGGGCTTCGGCGGACCACACGCGGGTTTCATGGGTGTGCGTGCGGGCCTGGAACGCTCGATGCCTGGTCGTTTAGTAGGTGTCAGTGTTGATGATGTCGGCACGCCGGCGATGCGTCTCGCTCTGCAAACACGTGAACAACACATTCGCAGGGAGAAGGCGACCAGCAATATCTGCACAGCTCAGGTTCTGTTAGCAGTGTTAGCTTCCATGTATGCGGTCTATCACGGTCCACGAGGCTTACAGGGAATCGCGCAGGCAATCGCAGATAACGCGACGGCACTTTCAGTTGGTCTCAAAGGTGCTGGCTATGAAGTGTTGCATGATTCATTTTTTGACACGATGACATTCCGTAAGCACGACATCACATCCGACCATATTCTTCAGACTCTCTTGGCAGTGGGTTTTAACATTCGGAAAATCGATAATGATTGGGTAGCGCTTTCGATAGATGAAACCGTTTCTAATGTAGATCTATCGACCATCTCGCAAGCATTAGGTCTCACAATGGGAACTATGAAGGGGAGTTTTGGCTCTCTTGCGCGCGAAGACGAGTTTCTCACTCATCCCGTATTTCATTCACACCACAATGAAACCTCGATGCTGAGATACATACGTACCTTGGGAGATCGTGATCTCGCTCTCGATCGCACCATGATTCCTCTCGGTAGTTGCACCATGAAGCTCAACGCGACAAGTGAGATGGAACCCATTACTTGGCCGGAGATATCCACTCTGCACCCGTTCGCTCCTGCAGGCCAGAGCAGAGGTATTCGCACTCTCATATCCCAGTTGAGTGCATGGCTCGTAGAGATCACGGGGTATGACGCCATCTCGTTGCAACCCAACGCGGGGAGTCAGGGTGAATTTGCCGGTCTCTTGGCAATTCGCCAATATCTCGACGCGAGAGGTGACTCGCATCGCAACCTTTGCCTTATTCCGTCAAGTGCACATGGAACGAATGCCGCTAGCGCAGTGATGGCTGGTATGGATGTAGTCGTCGTAGGTTGTGACACAGAAGGCAATGTTGATCTGATCGATCTCAAAAGTAAAATTATGGAGCATCACGACAATTTGGCAGCCTTGATGATCACGTATCCGTCCACGCATGGTGTATTCGAGGAGGCGATCACAGATATCTGTGCCATGGTGCACGATGCAGGTGGTCAAGTGTATGTAGATGGTGCAAACCTGAACGCTTTAGTTGGTCTTGCGCAGCCCGGAAAATTCGGTGCAGATGTATCGCACCTCAACCTTCACAAAACTTTTTGTATTCCCCATGGGGGAGGAGGCCCTGGCGTAGGTCCCGTAGGGGTACGCGCTCATCTCGCGCCTTACTTACCTAATCATCCACTGGATTCTGAAGCCGGGCCGCTCACGGGGCCTGGCCCCATCAGCGCGGCCCCGTTTGGGTCTGCTTCTATCCTGCCTATTCCTTGGATGTATATCCGCATGATGGGTGGAAAGGGATTGACGGAAGCCACGTCGATAGCAATTCTCTCCGCAAACTATATTGCATCTGAATTATCGAATGATTACCAAGTGCTCTACTCCGGTAAGAGCGGACGCATAGCCCACGAGTGCATCCTTGATATACGACCACTCACGAAAGAGAGTGGTGTGACTGTCGATGACATTGCAAAGCGTTTAATGGATTTTGGTTTCCACGCACCAACGATGTCGTTTCCAGTTGCGGGAACTCTGATGATTGAGCCAACGGAGAGCGAGGATCTTTTTGAGATTGAACGCTTCATTCGTGCCATGAGGATCATCAAGAGGGAGGCGGAATCCGTTGAACGGGGAGAGATCTCTATCGAGGATTCACCGCTACGTCATGCCCCACACACAGTTGCTTCAATGGTGGGCGATTGGGATCGAAAGTATTCACGTCAAGTAGCGGCTTTCCCTGATCAGGTGGCAGATGGTGGGGGAGAGATGGTCTTTGGAGGGCGTGGAAAGTATTGGCCGACCGTGGGACGCATCGATGGCGCGTTTGGCGATCGAAATCTAGTCTGTTCATGTCCATCAATCGAAAGTTATGCGGGGGGCAGTGATGCGTGATTTCACCGAAATTATCGACACATATTCAAGGGAGTCGATTCCACTAGTGAAGACTCTAGGAATTCATGTCACCGAGGCGGTCATCACCGATACTGAGGTGCGCGCAGTCTGCTCGCTTCCAGACCGACCCGAACAACGCAACCATGTGGGGGGCCCACACGCTGGAGCCATGTTTACCGCCGCAGAGAGCGCCAGCGGTGGGGTAGTGCAGGCAGCTTTTGCAGACCTCTTCTCCCAGGCCATTCCCTTGATTATGAATGGCGGTATGCGTTTCCAAGCGCTCGCCTTAGGCGACATGGTGGCGACAGCGAGGATGCCGATTGCCGAGGTAGCCAGAGTGCGCGGTGAACTCGCCGAGGGCAAACGCCCCGAGTTCTTCATTGAGGTGGAGGTCGCCAGCGCAGAAGCGGTGACGGGGCTTTTATCGACTCATTGGACCTTAAAGCCGATCAAACGCTAACTTTCTTACTTTACATAATGTATATTATCGGCGTGGAACGGCTGTCTTGGTAGATCGGCTAATCGCGCTCGCGCCGCTTTCTGACCACGCTAGCAAGGGCTCCGGCAAGTACGACGAGCAAGGTCAACGTATTTGCACTGCCCCCAGGTATGCGATCCGATGGACTGATGTGGACTTCTGCAAAGACTTCTTTGGTGATCACTGCTGGCTTAAATAGTGCACTCTCTTGAGAAACTTCTCCCGAAGAATCGATAAAGGCGCTCACCCCAGATGTGGAGATAGAAACGATGGGACGCCCATGTTCAATGCTGCGGACTCGGGAGATAGCTAATTGCTGAGCGCTCTGAGGGGTGGATCCAAAGGTGGCGCTATTGGTCTGAACCGCCAGGATTCCTGCACGTGCACTCTTTTCGGTCAACAACTGGTCGTCAAGGACCTCAAAGCAGATGACCGGTGCAATAAAGGCTCCCTTGAGTGAGTACACCTCCTCTGAGCTCCCAGGGGTCATATCCTCGATTCGCTGAGCGGAAT
>JAPLBA010000155.1 GCA_026393015.1 Actinomycetota bacterium | reverse complement strand
CCTCGTTTGGGAAGCGAGGCCGGCGAGAGGGCAACCGTGGTGCGCTTATTCGGCCACCCTTCACCGGAGTTAATGAGTGCAGAACGCACGCGATCGCGCGACTCTGACAATGCGGCGTCGGGAAGGCCCAGCAAATTAAAAGCTGGCACCCCATCGGCAATATCTGCTTCCACTTCCACTACATGGCCAGCCACACCTAGAAGAGCGATCGAATAGATCTTCGCTAGCGCCATATCAAATTCCTTTTCGATAGTCGATAAAGAGTTTGGGAAGCAGAGTGATTGCTACCCCATCCACGCGCAGTCGCTGATACCTACGCATCTCGCGCTCTGCAACCCATGCACGAAGGAGGATGTGTAGCCGATGTAATTTCACTGGAGTGATCGCCTCAAGCGGATGTCCTGCGCGCGAAGTGGTGCGCGTCTTCACCTCGACTGCAACGATTGCTTCGCCATCTCGCACTACGAGATCCAACTCCCCCGCAGCACACCGCCAATTCCGTTCCAGAATGACCATGCCGGCAGCCTCGAGGAAGCGAGCAGCTAAATCTTCTCCGCGTTTTCCAGTCGCTTGATTCACCTGGGCAGGATGACGGAGGCAATCGAAGGTAGCTTGGAGGCGGCGCGTGCTGTGGAGCAATTACGAAAGCGCGGCAATATTTGCAAAGGAGAAGCGGTGAATATTTGACGGACCGTGAGTAAGCAGCGCAGATGTGTGAGCAGCGGTGACATATCCCTTATGAATCTCTAAACCGTACTGAGGATATTCAATAGCTAATGTGCGCATGATTCGATCTCTCGTGACTTTCGCCAGAATGGAAGCCGCTCCGATTGACCTCGACACACTGTCGCCCTTCCACACAGCAAGGTTGGGAACCGTGAGCCCGTCGATCGCATACCCATCAGTGAGCGCATAATCAGCTGCGGGATCTAATGTGGAGAGTGCGCGGCGCATTCCCGTCAAATTCGAGATGTGCAATCCGACTTCATCAATCTCGGTCGCTGGCACTTCGATGATGGAGTAGGCCAGCGCAACTTCTCGCAGGCGATCAAATCGATGTTCGCGCTCTTCCTCGCTTAAGGACTTGGAGTCGACACATTCAGAGAGATCAACGCCGGAATCTGATCGCGGAAGTATGACTGCAGCAATGACCAAGGGGCCGGCACATGCACCGCGTCCCGCTTCATCAACTCCAGCAATGCGAGAGAAGCCAATGCCCTCGAGCGAGACTTCCGGAGCGATCACGGCTTGATGTTAGTAAGAACTTCCGGACGCTGAAGGGTTTTAGCGTTACCCACCGGCCATATAACGGCCACCGCGCGCCCAATCACGTCGTCAAGAGGAACCATTCCCTTGCGGGGATCTTCTTGGTGATAGCGCGAGTCTTCACTCGCACCTCGATGATCACCCATTACCCAGATGCTGCCCTTGGGAACTTTTACTTCGAAAGCCAGGTCACTCGGAGTATTTCCGGGATAGATGTACTTCTCGTCGATGGGAACTCCATTCACACTGAGGCGACCTTGCTTATCGCAACACTTGACTGTATCTCCGGCTACTCCGATGGTCCGTTTGATTAAATCTTGGTCAGCCGGATCTGGAAGTAAACCAATCGCAACAAAACCATTCTTAATACGTTGTCCAAAGCTCACTTCATCTGAGACGTAAGGCTCTGGCAACCAACCACCTGGATCCTTGAAGACCACTACATCGCCTCGGCCTATATCGCCTAGGTGCATCCCGAGCTTATTGACGATGACACGATCATTAATCCGCAAGGTGTTCTCCATCGAACCCGAAGGGATGTAGAACGCTTGAATGAGAAAGGCCTTAAGGACCACCGAGATGACAATTGCGGTCACAATGAGAACGGGAATTTCGCGAAGGAGCGAGCCTTTAGCAGGTACTTTAAAAGGTAGCCTCACAGGGAAGATACTAGTGCGCGTCAGCTGGCGAAATTCGAAATATTGGTGAGATTACGCAGTGGGTTCTTCAGCAGCCGCGGCAGGTGCAGCAGCTTCTGCTACTGGTGCCTCAACTGTTGGTGTTTCTGCTTGCACTTCTTCGTGCACGGCAGGAGCTTCCACTACAGCCTCAGTAACTACAGGGGCCACAGCCTCAGTAACCACAGGGGCAACTACAGCGGCAGCAATGATTGGAGTCTCCATCACGGTTTCTTCGATGAAGAGCCCATCTTGGCCACGACGCTCGCGGATCTTGGCAGCCTTGCCACGAAGATCGCGGAGGTAGTAAAGCTTCGCGCGGCGAACATCTCCGCGGCGAACGATTTCAAACTTCTCGATGACCGGAGTGTGCACTGGGAAGGTGCGCTCTACGCCGACGCCGTAAGAGACCTTGCGAATCGTGAAAGTTTCGCGAGCGCCAGAACCCGAGCGACGAATGACGACGCCTTGGAAGACCTGGATACGGCTCTTGGTACCTTCGATAACACGCACGTGAACCTTGAGTTCATCGCCCGAGCGAAATGCCGGGATGCCAGAACGGAGGGTGGCGGCGTCAACCGCGTCGAGTACGTGCATGATCGGTCCTTACTTCGAAATGAGGCGCTCGGGATGATTCCCCCGGAGCCCGCTTAGTCTGCCACAGACCCTCGTCTACCCCACAATCGGGGTGTTTTACCCCTCCTCGGGGAGGAGATCCGGCCTGACAGCTCGCGTGCGCTCTACGGCTTGCGCCGAGCGCCACTCTGCAATCTTGCCGTGGTTGCCCTCGCGGAGCAGGGCGGGAACTTCAAGGCCGCGCCATATTGCTGGCTTGGTAAAGGCAGGGGCTTCCAAGAGTCCCGAGGTTCCGTGGGACTCCTCCGATAGTGAGTCGGGATTCCCAATCACTCCAGGAAGGAGGCGGGCGACCGCCTCGATAATGGCCATCGCCGCTACCTCGCCGCCATTGAGCACATAATCCCCCAGCGAAAGTTCGAGGACTTCATAGATTTCGGGGCGAGTGGCGAAGTGCTCTGCTACCCGAGCATCGATCCCTTCGTAGCGCCCACAAGCAAAGATCAGCCACTCGGTAAGAGCAAGGGTTTCCGCCCGACGTTGATGGAAGAGCGCGCCCGCAGGGGTGGTGAAGATCAAGGTAGCTCGGGTGCCGTCGGTGACACTTGCCAGTAACGCATCAATTGCTTCGCCCCACGGCTCTGGCAACATCACCATGCCAGCACCGCCACCGTAAGGAGTGTCATCGACAGTGTGGTGGGCATCGCTCGTGTGATCGCGCAAATTATGAATATTGATCTCGAGCACGCTCTTGCTCTGCGCTTTGCCTAGCAACGAGAGCGAGAGTGGCTCTAAGTACTCCGGGAAGATGGAAATAACGTCGATACGCATTACGCCTCCATCATCCCTACTGGCGGAGTAATTACTACTCGCCTGGCTTTAGTGTCCACTACCGGAACTAATTCTCGAACGAAGGGAATGAGAAGTTCATCCATTCCTTCGCGGTCAATTGCCAAGAGATCCTGTGCGGGCAGATGGAGCACCTCGCGAATGACCCCTACATGGGTGCCATCTTCTAATTCCACACGTGCATCGATCAATTGATAATCGTGGAAATCATCTTCGTCTTCGCCGGGCGCATCAATATCTACCTCAGCCAATAGGAGCGTGTTACGCAAGCGCTCCACTTGAGTTCGATCTTCAAATCCTTCAAAAGTGAGCAGCATGGTGCCGGAGTGAAAACGTGCGCGGGCAATCGTGACTTGGCCTTGATCTGGGTCAGTAAAGAGTTTCGCACCGACAGCCAGACGTGAATCTGGATCATCGGTGCGCAGCTCTACTGTTGCTTCTCCTTTGAGACCGTGTGCGCGACCTACGCGCGCGACCACGAGGAGCATCGTGCTGGTGTTACTCAGGACGCGACTTGCCGCCGTCCACGTCGACTAGATCAACGCGAACGCTCTCACCGCCAAGTGCGACGATGACAGTGCGAAGGGCCTTTGCAGTGCGACCATTACGTCCGATTACTCGGCCAAGGTCTTCTGGATGCACGCGAACTTCAAGAGTGCGACCGCGACGACCATTGCGGTCGGTCACAGTGACATCGTCGGGATTGTCGACGATGCCCTTGACCAAGTGAGAGAGGGCGTCCTCAATCACTCAGCAGCACCTTCTTCGACATTCAAGGCAGCGTGCGCCACAGCGGCAGCGGCAGCAGCAGCGGCAGCGGCATCATGCGAATCAGATTGATCATCAGAAGTTGAAACAACGTCAATAACTGGCGCTGCTACCTCGGCAGGAGCGACCGGTGCTTCTTCAGCAGTTGGTTCCGCGGCTGCAACTTCAGGAACAGGAGCATCTTCAGCAACAGGTGCATCTTCAGCCAGATGAACAACTTCAGCAGTAGGTGCATCTTCGGCCACAGGTGCTTCAGCAACTGGTGCTACTGCAACTTCTTCGACAGGTGCTTCAGCCTTGACGGCTTTTGCTTCGAGCTTCTTCTTAGCAGTAGTCGCGCCATCCTTCGGTGCGTTCTCTGCATCTTTTACTGCTGCTTCAAAAGCAGCGCGCTTACTGGGCTTTGGTGGTGCAACGCGAAGCGTTCCCTCTGCACCAGGAAGACCCTTGAACTTCTGCCAGTCACCAGTGACCTTGAGGATCGCAATGACAGACTCAGTAGGTTGCGCACCTGTCTTGAGCCAATGTTGGACGCGCTCGGAATTAACCTCAATGAGCGATGGCTCTTGAGTGGGTGCGTACTTGCCTACCTCTTCGATCGAGAGACCGTTGCGAGCTTTGCGAGCGTCAGCAATAACAATGCGGTAGTACGGTGCGCGGATTTTTCCAAGACGCATGAGTTTGATCTTTACGGCCACGGGGCCTATCTCCTTGAAACTAGGGCGGCACTTGCTTCGCTTCGCCGTGGGGACAGCTTGCTTGCTTCATACCTAAATGGACATCGGCGGCGAATTGGTGAGAGGGCCAACTCGAGCGCGTTCGCCCCGTAGTCTGCCATCCGAGGATGCCCAGCGCGAAATCGCTCTCGGGTCGCAAGTGGGCTGGCGGGCGAAAATCCCGTCAAAAAGGCTTAGCGACCCTCTTCGAGCGCCCGTTTTGCCGGGTTTCCGCTCTTGGACTTCTTCTTCTGTGGCGTCTGCTTACCAGCGCCAAAACCACCACCAAGAGCGCCCATCCCCTGACCCATGCCCTGACCCATGCCCTGACCCATCCCCTGACCCATGGCGCCACCCATGCCCATCGGCATCTTCATACCCGGCGGCAACTGCGGCATGCCGCCATTAGCCATCTGGCGCATCATCTTCTGAGCGCCGGCGAATCGCTCCATCAGTGAGTTCACCTCGCTCACCTTGCGACCCGATCCTTGGGCGATACGCGCACGCCTTGAGCCGTTGAGAATTTTGGGGTTCTCACGTTCCGACGGAGTCATCGATTGAATAATCGCCTCGACGCGGACAATCTCACCCTCATCGATATCTGCGATCTGTTTCTTCATCGCTGCGGCTCCAGGAAGCATTCCGAGAATCTTGCTCATCGAGCCCATTTGTTTGAGGCCCTGCATCTGTTTCAAGAAGTCAGTCAGTGTGAAGTCTTGGCCCGATGCGAATTTGGCTTCCATCGCTTCGATCTCATCGCCACCGATTGCACGTTTGGCTTGTTCGGCCAACGAAGCGACATCTCCCATGCCAAGAATTCGTTGCGCCATGCGCTCTGGATAGAAGAGATCGAAGTCGGAAAGTTTTTCGCCACTCGATGCAAACATGATGGGCTTACCGATAACTGATGAGAGCGAGAGCGCTGCACCACCGCGAGCATCACCATCGAGCTTTGTGAGTACTACGCCAGTGAAACCCACACCATCGCGGAAAGCTTCTGCGGTAGTGAGCGCATCTTGGCCGATCATTGCATCAACCACAAAGAGGATTTCATCCGGCGAAATCGCATCGCGAATCTTGCTCGCTTGATTCATTAACTCAGCATCAACACCAAGACGTCCTGCAGTATCAACGATCACAACGTCATGAAGTTTTGTGCGCGCAAGTTCTACACCGTCGCGAGCAACCTTGATGGGATCGCCGACTCCATTGCCGGGCTCTGGACTGAAGATTGGGACGCCCACTTGCTTGGCAACTTGTGCAAGTTGTTCAACAGCATTCGGACGTTGTAAATCACAAGCAACCAAGAGCGGTGTGTGCCCTTCGCGCTTGAGCCACATTGCCAACTTTCCGGCAAGCGTTGTTTTTCCAGCACCTTGCAAACCAGCGAGCATGATGACAGTGGGCGGGCGCTTCGCAAGAGTGATGCGCCGGGCGGCACCACCAAGTACCGCGACAAGTTCTTCATAAATAATGGTGATGATCTGCTGGCTAGGGTTCAGCCCTGGAGTAACTTGCACGCCCACTGAGCGTTCGCGAACTTTCTCGACCACACCGTTCACCACAGAGAGAGCAACGTCTGCTTCTAGGAGGGCTTCGCGTATCTCAGTGCAGGTCTGTTCAATATCTTTGTCGCTCAAGCGCCCCTTACCCCGAAGGGTGGCAAAGGTCTGCGAGAGGCGATCAGAGAGTGAGTCAAACACGGGTGAAGGCTACCCCAATATCTGACGCGCTAGATGGCCTGGACTCCTCGTTCTCCAGTGCGCACTCGAACTACTTGAGAGACCGAGGTGCTCCACACTTTCCCATCGCCAATTGAATCAGTAAAAGCCGCCGCCACGATGGCGTCAATCACTCGCTCTTCGTCAGGATCATCGACTAACACTTCTACTCTAATCTTAGGAACCAGATCCACCGGATACCGAGCCCCACGATAGATCTCAGTGATGCCGCGTTGTCGCCCAAAGCCATTCGCTTCAGAAACGGTCATGCCGGGTACGCCAATTTCTAAGAGCGCTGAGCGAATCGAATCGAGTCTTAGTGGTTTGATAATTGCCGTTATTAACTTCATCGGGTCACCGAGATCTTCTCTTGAGCACTGAATTTTCTATCTCCCAGATATCCGCCACTGCCAAGTCGATTTAGTTCGTAGGCAAGTTCTAAATGCTCCGTTATGTCAATGCCTTCAGCTTCGTCGGCTTCACTGATTCGGAATCCGATAGTGAATTTAATCGCGTAACCTAGAAGGAGTGTGACGATGAAGGAATATCCACCTACTGCGGCTACACCAAGGGCTTGCTTGCCGAGGAGTGCAACTCCTCCACCGTAGAAGATGCCGTTTGCACCGAGTGAGTTGACGGCGGTAGAGCCGAAGAATCCGATCGAAAGACATCCAACAATGCCGCCCGCCAAGTGCACGCCCACTACGTCGAGGGAATCATCAAAACCGAGTTTATATTTAAGTGCCACGGCCATGGAGCAAATACCACCGGCGATGAGTCCGATCACCACCGCTGCCCAAGGGGCGACGTAAGCACACGCTGGAGTGATTGCAACTAATCCGGCGATTGCGCCGGAGGCGGCACCCAAACTCGTTGCATGGCCATCGCGGATGCGCTCCACCAAGAGCCAACCCATCAATGCAGCTGCAGTAGCAACTTGAGTATTCATCAACGCAAGCGCCGCGGTGGCATTTGCACCTAGCGAAGAACCGGCGTTGAATCCGAACCAACCAAACCACAGTAGGCCTGCTCCGATAAGCACGAGAGGCAGGTTATGAGGCTTCATTGGCGTGCGGCCAAAACCCACGCGCTTCCCAAGAACAATTGCCAGTGCCAATCCAGCAGCACCGGCATTGATATGAACTGCGGTACCACCAGCAAAGTCGAGCACTCCACGCGCCGCTAACCAACCAGCACCAGTGATGGTGCCATCTGAATGCTTGGTACCTAAATCAAAAACCCAATGGGCGACTGGGAAGTAAACGATGGTCACCCAAATGGCTACGAACACGCCCCAGGAAAAAAGTTTGGTGCGATCTGCAATGGCACCACTGATGATCGCCGGAGTAATCACCGCGAACATCAACTGGAACGCAGAGAAGGAGAGTTCTGGGATTGGATACTCTCCGCCGTTATTGGTGAAAGAGTTCACCGCACTCCCGAGATGGGACCAATCGAGGGCACCAATGATTCCACTTCCAGAATCACCAAATGCCAGACCGTAACCGAAGATTGTCCAGAGCACGCTCACAATGCCGATCGAGAAGAACGACATCACCAACATGTTGAGCACGCTCCTCGAACGGACCATACCGCCGTAGAAAAAAGCTAGCCCTGGTGTCATCAGCAAGACCATGGCAGTTGCTGCTAGTACCCAGGCGGTATCTCCAGACTCTATTTGCATCGGAACCCTCTCGCATATTTACCCAAATACATAATTCGTTTGGGAGGACTCTGCAGCTCGAGGATTACCGAAAAGGGATCCAAGCATTTCGGGTAGGTCACAAATTGGCGCGGTGCGTTACATCTATGTGAACTAGGAAAGAATTCCTTCAACAAATAGTTCAGCATTGAAGGGAGCAAGGTCATCGATTCCTTCGCCAAGTCCGACAAATTTCACTGGAATTCCGAGTTCCTGCTGAATGGCGATGATGATTCCGCCTCGAGCACTGCCGTCTAATTTGGTGAGGATTACGCCAGTGAGCGCCACTGCTTCACCAAAAACTTTTGCTTGTGTCAACCCATTTTGGCCGGTGGTGGCGTCAAGCACTAAGAGAATCTCATCCACCGCCGCACCTTTTTCAACTACCCGACGAACTTTTCCTAGCTCGTTCATGAGGTCGACTTTGGTATGCAAGCGCCCGGCGGTATCGACTAGTACGAGGTCTGCGCCACTTTCCTTGGCACTCTTCACCGCGTCAAAAGCGATTGCTGCCGGATCGCCCCCAGGTTCGCCAGAAATAAGTTGCGCACCTGCTCGCTTGGCCCACGTTTCAACTTGCTCGGTGGCGGCGGCCCGGAAAGTATCCGCGGCAGCGATGACCACCTGGGCCCCTTCTTCGACCGCCAAGTGTGCAAGTTTTCCCACACTCGTCGTCTTGCCCGCACCGTTGACGCCGACGATAAGCAGCACTCGAGGAGTTCCGTCCGCACTTTTGCGAAATTCGATGTCACGGGTTTGCTCGCACGCAAGTGCGGCGAGCAAAGTAGCCCTCAGCGCCTCGACCGGCTCATCCTTGCGAGACATACGCTCGCGCATATCAGCCAAGATCGACCGAGTCGCGTTAGTGCCCACATCAGCGCCAAGCAAAGTGGCTTCTAACTCATCCCACTCTGCTTGATCCAATTTTCCTGAGGTGAAGATTGCGCGCAGACGACGACCGAATTTCTGTGAAGGCTCTAACTTTTCGCGACGGCGAAAGAGTCGACCAGAACCGTTAAACACTTTCCGGTTCAACCTCGCGCAGGCGTTGAGAAATAACTTCTGTAACACCATCGCCGCGCATCGTTACGCCATAAAGTGCATCTGCAATTTCCATGGTGCGTTTCTGGTGCGTAATGATGATGAGCTGTGAGGAGCTACGGAGTTCATCGAGAATTCCGATGAGGCGACCAAGGTTCGTGTCATCAAGTGCGGCCTCAACTTCGTCAAGGACATAGAACGGACTAGGGCGCGCCTTAAAGATAGCGATCAAGAGAGCTACTGCGGTGAGCGAACGCTCTCCGCCAGAGAGCAGCGAGAGACGCTTGATCTTCTTGCCGGGCGGACGAGCCTCGATTTCGATACCCGTGGTGAGCATGTCATCTGGGTTAGTAAGCACCAGTCGACCCTCACCGCCAGGGAAGAGACGAGCAAAGACCCCTTCGAATTCGCGCGCCGTATCGATGAAGGCTTCGCGGAAAACGATTTCGACGCGCTCATCAACTTCGCGAATGATCTCCAGGAGGTCGCGGCGTGTGTTCTTAAGGTCTTCGAGTTGCTCGCCAAGGAATTGCGCACGCTCTTCGAGTGCGGAGAACTCTTCCAAGGCCAAAGGATTTACGCGACCAAGGAGCGCAAGTGACTTTTCTGTTGCACGTAAACGCTTCTCTTGCTCTTCACGCACGTAGGCAACAACAGGGCCGGGAAGAAAATCTCCAGCCTCATTCTCAATAAATGTCTGAACTTCCTTGTCTGGACCGTACTCATTCAGCAGAGTTTCGGCATCAACTCCGAGCTCTTCAAGCACTTTGCCCTCAAGTGCTTCAATCCGCAGGCGATACTCGGCACGCGCCACTTCATCGCGATGGACGCTAGTAGTGAGTTGCTCAAGCTCGGAAGCAAGTTCACGGGCCCGCAAACGAACCGCGAGCAATTCGCCTTCACGTTCGGTACGCGATGCTTCTGCCTGTCCACGTTCATTTGCTGCTTGCGCGATTGAAATCTCAAGTGCCGACAGGGCTTCTTGAGCGAGCACAGTCACGGCGCGCGCAGTGACCGCTCCGATGGCTCGGGCTTCGCGACGCTTTACCGCAGTTGCCCGCGCTTCTCTTTCAGCTGCCGCATTGCGTTCCAATTGCTCCGCCCGTTGTCCGGCTGAGTGCGCACGCTCTTCACCCGTGCGAAGCGCTAAACGTGCATCCATCTCGCGCTGACGAGCAAGTGCCACTGCAGAGCGAAAAGTTTCGATAGTAGCTACGTCTGGCTCATTATCCGTGGGTTCTGATTCAGCCTGAGAGAGACGATCTACCAACTCAGCAAGACCTACAAGATCACGTTCTCGCGCGCTGAGTGCATCATTGATTGCCTGTTCAATGCGAGTAGCTTCCGCATTAGCACTACGCACTGCTTGGCCAGCAAGACTCATCTGTTCTGCGAGTGCTGCCATCCGAGCATCTGATTCATGGAGACGTGCCATGGCAGAATCTGAAACTTCTTGCGCACGTACGAGAGATTCGCTTGCCGCGGACAACTCGAAACGAACACGATCGGCGCGATGAATAGCTTCTTCCAGGAGTGCGGTGGTCTCATCAATGGCAGCTTTTACTTCGATAAGGCTGGCACGCTTACTTGAACCACCACGTGCGGTAACCGGACCGATCACATCACCTGTGCGAGTTACCGCGATGAGACGATCATCGGTACGACGTACAGCCGAGATGAGATCAAGGCTCTCTACTAATACGGTGCGCTCGAGCAACGCTTCCAAAGTTGCGGAAATATCTGCCGATGAGCGAATGACGTCGACGGCATACACCGCACCTTGAGGGAGCGAAGGCCAGGAGGAACGTGGTGAAGATGCCCGGCCACCACCCACAATGAATGACGCGTTCCCAGCGTCGACATCCTTGAGGTGACTAATGGCATTGCTAGCGGCATCGCTATCGATGACGGCGATGGAGTCAGCCGCATTTCCAAGCGCTGCAGAAACAGCCGCTTGCCAGCCCGGCTCCACCACTACCAAGTTTGCAATCGATCCGAGCACTCCGCGAAGCTGTGCGCCGAGCAGAACTGCGCTGCCATCCTTCTGGGTGGCGCTCATACGCAGCGCTTCTAGCCTGGCCTCATGAGTCGAACGATCGCGATCTGCACGACGTTCTTCCTCTTTCAGGTTATCTACCTTGGCTTGCGCTTCAACCAAACGAGATTGTGCCGAATCGTACTCGGCATCAAGACTCTCTTCACCTTGATCGATGCCAGCCACTTGGGATTCGAGAACAGCAAACTCTTGTTGTGAATTGCGGGCCCGAGCAAGCGCCTCATCTTTCGTTGCCGTAAGGCGCGCAACTTCTTCTTCACTTGCTGCCGAACGTGTCTTCAGCGCACCTACTTCGCCACGAAGCCTGGCGAGTCCTTCACGGCGATCAGCTGCAGCACGAACGGCCGCCGACACTGTTGTTTCTTCGCGCCGCAATTCGTCTTCACTCGTGAGGCGCGAAGTTTCTGCCTGGGCAAGATCATTGCGGTGAGCCTGTGTGGTCGAAAGCAATTCTGCTTCTTCCGTGCGCAAGTTCGCCGCCTCAGCTTCCATAGCTTCGGGATCGCGTCCAGCCGCGCGCGCTTCATCGGCTTCCTCTGAAAGAAAACGTGAACGTTCGGCAGCTAGATCAGCAGTTCCGCGGAAGCGTTCTTTGAGGCTCGTCAGTTTGTAATAAGTCTCCTGTACGCGAGCGAGCAACGGGGCGTCAGCTGCGGCGGCGGTATCAAGCGCTGTTTCACGCTCATGGGTTTGTGCGAGTGCACCTTCAACGTCTGCTCTGCGTTGGCGAAGCGCCGTTTCGTCGGCTACTTCTGCTTGCAGTGTAGATCGCATCTGTATGAGGTCATCTGCAAAGAGTCGCAATCGCGCATCGCGCAGGTCGGCTTGAATCGTGGCTGCTTTCCGTGCCACCTCTGCTTGTTTACCCAATGGCTTGAGCTGGCGTCGAAGTTCTGCGACCAAGTCTTGAATACGCGTGAGGTTTAACTGCATAGCCTCAAGCTTGCGAAGCGCTTTCTCTTTGCGCTTGCGGTGTTTGAGAACACCGGCCGCCTCTTCAATAAATCCACGGCGATCTTCTGGAGTTGCTGAAAGAACTGAATCGAGTTGTCCCTGACCGACGACAACATGCATCTCACGACCGATGCCGGAATCGCTCAATAATTCTTGAATATCGAGCAAACGTGAACTCTCGCCGTTGATTGCATATTCACTAGCACCGTTACGGAAAAGAGTGCGCGTGATCGTTACTTCAGAAAACTCGATAGGGAGGGCGCCGTCGCTATTATCAATTGTCAGCGAAACTTCAGCGCGACCAAGTGGTGCCCGACCAGAGGTGCCCGCGAAGATAACGTCTTCCATTTTTCCGCCGCGCAAACTTTTGGCGCCTTGTTCGCCCATGACCCAAGTAAGCGCATCGACCACATTTGATTTACCTGAGCCGTTAGGCCCCACTACTGCGGTAATTCCTGGTTCAAAGCGAAGCGAGGTGGACGAAGCGAAGGATTTGAACCCCTTGAGGGTCAAACTCTTCAGATACACAGTGGCCCCCGGCGGTCATGCGGCAGGTGCGGCCCTGCCTTGGCTCCTCAGAACCCTATCGTGAGCGCGGGGCGCGCTGACACCGGGGGCAGAAGTGGCTCCCGCGGTTCATAAATTCCTCCCGCTTGATCACCGCTGCGCACCGTGGGCAGGGTTCTCCTTGGCGCCGATAGACCGATAGAGCCCGGTCAAAGTAGCCGCTCTCCCCGTTCACATTTACATAGAGAGCGTCAAAGGACGTGCCACCTGCGGCGAGTGCCTCAGCCATCACCGCCTGGGCTTGCTCTAGCACCAGGCGCGCCTCGGCCCGGGTGAGCGAGCTCGCTAGCCGCCTGGGGTGGATCTCGGCGCGGAAGAGCGCCTCATCGGCGTAGATATTGCCCACTCCACTCACCACTCGCTGATCGAGCAGAATTCGTTTTACTTCAGAACTTTTCGATCGAAGCAGCCCCATCGCCAGCTCCATATCAAAGGCGGGGTCAAAGGGGTCTAGGCCGACATGTGAGATAGATACGGGGACGCGTTCACTTTCAACGCCCGCCCACTCATCAATATGAAATCCACCAAAAGTGCGTTGATCTAAAAAGAGCAGCTGCCCCTCATCGAGAGTGAAGTTGACTCGCATGTGCTGATGTTGCAACTCCTCCTTCTCGACTCGAAATTGCCCACTCATTCCCAGATGCGCGATCAGTGGAAAATCGGTGAGAGAAAACCAGAGGTACTTACCTCGTCGATGCACACCTTCAATAATTTGGCCCTTTAAGTGATCTTCGAAATCGCGCGGCCCCGGCAGATGACGCCTCACCGCACGCGGGTGACGCACTTCAACATCAATAATTGTTCTACCGAGAGTCCAGTCGACAAGACCTTGGCGAACCGTCTCTACCTCTGGTAACTCCGGCATAGAGGAAAGTTACTTCTGCTCCTCGAGCGCCGCGAATGCTGCAGCGGCCGCGCGTTGTTCAGCTTCCTTCTTGCTCTTTCCTGCTCCCGTACCAAGCGCGTTTTTTCCTACAGTGCAGGTTGCCACAAAGTCTTTGAGATGATCCGGCCCTGATTCTTCAACCGAATATTCTGGCAAGCCGCGCCCCAACTGGGCAGCCAACTCTTGCAATGAAGTTTTCCAATCAAGACCGGCACCAAGATTCTCCGCAGCTTCGATGGTGGGGGCCATGATTCGGCGAACAAAGATAACGGTCTTATCGAATCCTTGATCTACGTAAATAGCACCAATGAGAGCTTCGAATGAATCTGCGAGCATGGAATTCTTTTCACGACCACCAGTGACTTCTTCACCTTTACCGATCATCAACGCTTCGCCGAGTTCGAGAAAGCGACCGACCTCTGCAAGGGCCCGCATATTCACGGTAGCGGCGCGCAATTTAGCCAAGCGGCCTTCGGGAAAATCTGGGAAGCGGTTAAAGAGCTCTTCGGTAACGATGATGCCAAGCACGCTGTCACCGAGAAATTCCAAGCGCTCGTTCGTAGGTATGCCACCATTTTCGTAGGCGAAAGAACGATGCGTGAGAGCTAATTCAAGAATTGCTGGAGAGAGTGGTAAACCGATGTGTGCGAGGAGTTTCTCGCGGGGCGAGAGTGCCAAGCGACTTAGACGTCGAGTACTTGGCGACCGTTGTAGGTACCGCAGGTGCCACAGGCAATGTGCGGACGCTTCTTTTCACGGCAACGTTCGCAGAGCACAAGAGTAGTTGCGGTGGTCTTCCACTGGCTGCGGCGTGAGCGCGTATTAGAGCGCGACATCTTTCGCTTGGGAACCGGCACGACATACTCCTTCAGGCGGACGTTCTGGGTTCTACTAACCCGATGAGGAAGTATCCCCCATCTCGGCACTTCCCCCCAAATCGAGGCGGTTCTTGAGGTCAGCCCAACGGGGATCGATCACCTCGTGAGCGTGATCTGCCGGCAATTCTCGCCAAGGAAGACCACACTCCACACAGAGTCCAGGGCACTCGGGGTCACAGAGCGGGGCAAAGGGCAACGCTAAAACCACGGCGTCGAGGAAGGGAGGTTCCAAATCGAGCATCTCCCCGTCGAGGCGATAGAGCGCCTCATCGGCCTCCATCTCCTCGGCTTCCTCACGATGTTTGGCGGCCTTCTTCGCCTTCTTGCCGCCCGAAGCGCGCTCATCATCGTCGTATAAGTAGAGCTCTTGGATGTAGAGGTCGAGTTCTTCAGAGACCGGGTCCAAACAACGGGCGCACTCCCCTACTGCGGTTGCTTCAACCGTTGCAGTGGCGAGCACACCTTCGATCACAGACTCCAGGCGCAGATCCATCAATAATTGCGAACCGGCGGGGATCCCGATGACTTCAATACCGATTGCATACGGCGTAATAATTTCAATGGTTGATTCACGCATCTCACCAGGCCTACGAATGAGCTCACGGGTATCTATAAGAAATGGAGCTGCCTTACTCATCGATGACAAGACCGTCGTTCTCTTTCTCGCCCGCCAGGCGCGCTCGCCCACGAGTAATGGCATCCATCGTCTTGGTTAAGACAACTTCAAGAGTTGCTAAGCGATTATCCACGTATGTATCGGTCTCAAGCTTAATAGCTTCGGCATCTTCGTTCGCCATTTGAATAATTTCATCTGCCCGATCCCGCGCCGCGCTGACGACCGCTGTTTCTTCCACCATGCGTGATGCTTCTTCGCGGGCATGAACAAGGAATTGCTCAGCTGAGTAACGGCCCTCTTCAATAACGGCTTCTCGTTGGGTGAGCACCGCCTTAGCTTGATCTAAATCTTGCGGTAGTAGATTTCGCGCGGCCACTAAGAGATTGAGTAAATCGGCTCGATGCACGATGGCTGACGCAGAGAAAGGAACGCCCTTACCTTCTTGAACAAGAGCGATGGCTTCATCGATGGCTATCTGAACATCTACCACTTGTGGTGTCGCTTGAACTTCTCCGCCTTCGATCGACATCTTTAAGCCTTCACTTTCTTCAGAAGTTGAGTGAGGACCGAGGAAGGCACGTAGGCGGAAACGTCACCACCGTACGTGGCAATCTCCTTAACAAGCGATGAAGAAAGATATGAGTACTGCGGCGACGTGGAAATAAATACCGTTTCAACTCCGGCCAATTGATGGTTCATCTGCGACATTTGCAATTCGTATTCAAAGTCAGAGACGGCACGCAAGCCCTTAACGATCGCCGGGATCTCATTCTTCTTACAGAAATCCACCAACAATCCGTGCCACGAGTCCACGCGCACATTGGGAAACTTCCGGCAGACATCCTCGATCAGAGCAATGCGCTCTTCGACCGTAAAGAGTGACTTCTTCGAGTGGTTAATCATGACTGCGACCACTACTTCGTCGTAGAGGGAACTTGCCCGCTCAATGATGTCGAGGTGACCGTAAGTGATCGGGTCGAAGGACCCGGGGCAGACCGCGCTTCTCTTCATAAGTGAGACGCTAGCAATCTTTCGAGGCGTAGCGCACTATCGCGAGCCCATAGGCGCGCTCGCGTTCCACCAAATAACCCGCTGGCCAGGCAAAAGCTGGGGTTTTCGACTCGCGTTCCACCGAGACTAGTGCCCGCTCGGACAAGAGCCCTGCGCTCAAGAGGAGCTCCAACACATGCTCCACCCGGTCATTGGCCATGGAGTATGGCGGGTCAATGAGCACGATGTCGTAAGGCGCCGGCGCCACTTCTTGGGTTAACCACTTCTCTACCGCCAGGGCGTGCACCTTGACTCCGGAGAACCCAATCTTTTCGACATTAGCCCGACAGACCGCTACCGCTTTGGGATCATTTTCAATGAGATCAACCGAAGTGGCTCCGCGCGAGGCAGCTTCCAAACCTAAAGCGCCGGTGCCGGCATAGAGATCGAGCACTCTGAGATCGTGCAACTCTCCAAAGAGCGAACTTATTGTTGAAAAGACTCCTTCGCGCGCACGATCTGATGTAGGCCTAGTCGCGCCTTGTGGCGCCTCGAGTTTTCTACCGCGAGCAGAACCAGAAATGATTCGCATGACTACCCCTTCTCCATAAACGAAACATGCTCTTCTGTCTCAAGTACAGAAAGCGCTGCGACCAGATCACTTTCGTTACTCAGTTCCGGATCGTCTTCCAAGAGTGAGATGGCGGCAGCCCTCGCGCTTTCAATGAGTGACTCATCGCGCAACACCCTCAACAACCTCAAGTGTGATCTATTTCCACTCTGTGAAGCACCCAAGACATCACCTTCACGTCGTTGTTCTAGGTCAATGCGTGACAGCTCAAAGCCATCAAGGGTGGCAGCCACGGCATCGAGACGTTCACGAGATGGAGTGCCCTCTTCAGCATCTGAAATCAAAATACAAAGTCCAGGTGCACTTCCTCTACCCACGCGACCACGGAGTTGATGCAATTGTGAAACTCCGAAACGTTCTGCATCGAGCACGATCATGGTGGTGGCGTTAGAAACATCGACACCGACTTCGATGACCGTTGTAGCAATGAGCACATCGAGATCGCCGCGTGCAAAATCTGACATCACTCTATCTTTCTCTTCACTCGCTAATCGGCCATGCAGAATGCCGACTCGCACAGCAGAGAGTGGACCTTGCGTGAGCTGAGGGGCGATCTCTAGGAGTGCGAGAGGCCGGCGCTTGTTCTCCGACTCGTCGCCCTCGGCTGGCTCTGCCAACTCTTCGTTTGATGACTCGCTGCTCGCGCCTTCATCACCGATGCGCGGCACGACCACATATGCCTGGAAACCTTTACCCACTTCTTCAACCACGCGTTGCCAAGCGCGTTCTACAAATGCCGGCTTCTCGATTTGAGAGACCACGTGCGTAGTGATGGGCGAGCGACCTTTCGGCAACTCCGCAAGGATAGAAACATCAAGATCGCCAAAGACTGTCATGGCAACAGTACGTGGAATTGGGGTCGCGGTCATCACAAGCAAATGAGGTTGTTCGCCTTTAGCCCGCAAGGCATCTCGTTGCTCGACGCCAAAGCGGTGCTGCTCATCAACTACAACAAGCCCTAGCTCTGCGAAGGAAACATTCTCTGAAAGCAGTGCGTGCGTGCCAATAACCACGCCTGCTTCGCCACTCGCGATATCGAGCAGGGTGGATCGTCTCGTCGCGGTATTCATTGAACCGGTCAGTAAGACCACCTTGGTGGAGTGTGCGGCCCCGCCCAGCATGTTCTTCATTGCTAAATCACCCAGCATGAGCGAGATAGATCTGAAGTGTTGTTGCGCTAAAACTTCAGTTGGTGCCAAGAGTGCACATTGCCCACCTGCATCAATCACCGCGAGCATTGCGCGCAAGGCGACCACCGTTTTACCCGAGCCCACTTCACCTTGAAGCAAGCGATGCATGGGATGCGACCGACAGAGATCGGTTTCAATCTCCGCACTCACTTCGCGTTGTCCTTGAGTGAGGTCAAATGGCAGGCGAGCGTCAAACTCTTCGAGGAGCCCGCCACCTCGCAGCGCGCGGGGTTGCGAAACCAATGAGCGTAGTTGTGCACGGCGCTTTCCGAGCAAGACCTGAAGGGTAAAAGCTTCTTCGAAGGCGAGGGCTTCGCGAGCCTTGGCCGCTTCGGCACGCGTCTCGGGTTGATGCACGCCTCGAATCGCAGACGCCGCTGACGGAAAACCTAATCCTTTTCTCACTTTGACAGGTATGACATCGGGTACTTCACCGAGAACAGCGAGCACAGTGTCAATGCATTGGCCAATTTTCCACGACGGTAATTTTGCAGTCGCGGGATACACCGGAACAAGTGCGCTCGCATACTCTCTTGCTTTACTCTCTGCAGAGTCCGAATCTGAGGCATCTAAGAATTGATAATCTGGATGTGAAAGTTGTCGCTTTCCTTTATATGTGGAGACCTTACCTGCAAAGAGTGCGCGCCGACCGATCCGTATTTCGCGTTCACGCCAGGCTTGGTTAAAGAAAGTCATCGTGACATTAGATTGACCATCAGAAACGATCACTTCAAGCATCGACCCCTTGCGCGTCTTCCATTGGCGATTAGTGACTTTAGAAATCTCTCCGACGAGTGTGACAAGTTCGCCATCTAAGAGACCATCAAGACTGGTGAGTTCGCCGCGCTCTGCATATCTGCGTGGGTAGTGGCGGATGAGATCTTCTACCGTGCGAAGTGCAAGACCACTCTCCAACACTTTCGCGGTCTTATCACCCAAGTACTTCTTCAACGGCGCTTGGAATTGCGCGGTCAGTTCACCTGTTTCACTCACAAGTACTCAACCCCTACTCAACCCCGAGCAAGAGCGGGTACCACGCTTGGCCTCCGTTAATAATGGAGACCTCTATATTCGGATTCACCGATTGGGCGGTGGAGGAGACAGCTTCAGCGAGCGCCAAGCCACCGCCTTCGCCAATCACGATGGTCAATAAGTCTCCGCCTTCGCCGAGCATCAGAGTGGCAGTGTCACACGCCGCCTGCGCGAGATCTTTCCCCACCACGCACACATCACCATTAATCAATCCCAAGACATCACCGGCAGCACACTCGCCGGCGAAGGTAAGAAATGGACGCCGTGCAACAGCAAGTGTTGCGTATCTCGCATGTGCCACCGCTTCAGTCATCTCACCGAGCACCGCATCGAAACCTTTGCTCTCATCATGCAGCGCAATCGCGGCAAGTGATTGCACCGGCGAGCGCGAGGGGAGCACGGCCGCGCGCGCCCCATCTTCGCGAATAACAATGAGTGCTTCATCTGCAGTGGACTTGCCGGCCTTATCGTGCGGCAGTAGTAGCACCTCGTGTGCGCCTTCGGCCGCATCAATCCATTCGTCAACGCCGACTCGACGCGATTCAAAAGCTGCAATGACGGTAACACCAGAAGCTTCAAGCACCTCTTGTAAGCCAGGACCGTTTGCTACCGTGATTACTCGCCTGGTTCCACTCGCGACAAAAGATGTGAGCGTAGTGATGCGCACTCGGTGGACAACGCCAGCTTTCATTCCTGCGTCTACTGCGCCACCGGCTGCGTCAGTATGCACATGCACATTCCACGTGGGAGCATCTCCCACAACTAAGACACTTGAACCGAGCGCATCAAGGTCTGCACGTAACTTCGCGACCTTCTCTACATCACTCGATGCGAGTAAATACATCACTTCATACTCACCATCGGACTCACCTTCGCAAGCCGTAACACTTGCAGGAGTGAAAGAAATTCCTTCGAGTGGCGCCGATACTGGGTCGAGTACTTCAACAAGTGCGGCCAGAATACGTTCTAGCGCGTGCGCACCCGCATCAATGACGCCAGCGGCTTCCGGGACAGGTGGGTTTAATGCTGAGTCAATCGCCGCACGATGTGCACCGCTCCAAGCGGCGCGGGCTACATCCACCTTATTTTTATCTTCACATCGTTCGGCAAATTCGGCCGCCGAAGAAATCGCGGTGAGAATTGTTCCCGGCAAAGGCTTGACGACCGCCTCCCACGCTTTCTTTCGGGCAGCACAGAGCGCGGCCACCAAGCCAGAATCGAATTCGGCAGCGATACCAGCAAAAATTTGACTGGTGATGACGCCAGAATTTCCACGCGCCCCCACCAAAGAGCCTTGCGCAAAAAGGGCAGGGAGTCCGGCGCCCCCAGTCGATCCGGCTAAAGCTGCGCGCCCGGCCTCCACCGTCGACCAGACATTGGTCCCGGTATCGCCATCGGCTACCGGGTAGACGTTTTCGCTGTTGAGACCCTCGCGCGCCTCTCCCAGGAGGGAAGCACTGCGCTCAATCCAGGCACGAAACTCCCCTACGCTCAGCCCGTCGGGGCGAGCTTCAGGCGCGCTGGGGGTGTTGGCCATAAGCGTCAGGCTAGCGCCGATTTCTCCCCAAGGCAGGCTCTCGGCTTCTCGGCTACTCTTCACCCGTAAGCAAGGCGTCTCTGCGCCTGATGAAAACCCCTATCAAGGAGTATGACGTGGCATCGGTATGCGAGATCTGTGGCAAGGGCCCATCGTGGGGCAACAGCATTTCCCATTCCCACGTGCGCACTTCACGCCGCTGGAACCCCAACATTCAACGCGTCCGCGCGATCATCAAGGGCACCCCAAAGCGCGTCAACGTCTGCGTCTCATGCCTTAAGGCCGGCAAAGTAACTCGCTAGTCGTTTCTCGTCACTCAAGCGTAAAATGCGTGCAGCCCATAAGCGCACAGACCCAAATGTCCGGATATTATTCGCCTAATATCTGAGCACATGTAAATGCAAATAGGCCCTTACAATTTTGTTATGGGCACACGAAGACTCCTTGCGCTCGTTGGCGCAATGCTCGTGGTCTCAAACATCTACATAAGTACTTCAATTGCCGCAGATCGACCAGTAGCCGAATCGAACTTTATTACCCCGATACAAAATGGTGATGGCACCGTATACAAACTTACGGTGACTTTCAATGCGTATGTCGCCAACTGTCAGTCGTTGAATAGAATTGGATTCAAAGTCGACAACGAGTCCGCCTCTTACGACTCATCCTTTATGCGGGCCCCGAAAATAAAGACCGGAGTCTTCACAGAAGATTTTGAAATTCGAACCGACACATGGACAGAAGGTACCCACACAATCACTCCGGTTGCCTATGACTCCTGCTATACAGCGTATTCAGATTCTTCAAAAGTTACTTCGGTGTCAATAACCGTTCCAAAGTTTATAACAACAACGCTTCTCTCTCCTTCTCAAAATGCAATCGCGAACAAACCTTTTGACGTCACCATCCAGGTAACTGGTGTACAAGCAAAAACTATATCCGCGGCGGCTCTAGACATGTCCGGCGGAGCCTGGATCAAGCCACCAACCTTCATGGGAATTGATAAGAGAAAAGATGATCCGACCGCTGCTTACACGTTCGCTTCAGCGCATCAGCATGCCGTCGCCTTTTGGTTAAGTCCGGCAACTACTTTTACTTGGAGAGTGGATCCGACCGGATGGAATACTGGAACAAGAAATCTACAAGTCACAGTTCTCGATCTAGCGGGCAGGCAGTACCTCGCGAATACGCAAGTAGTTGTTCCACAACCCACTACAGCTGCTATTCGTGTTTCGAACCAAATTGGAGGAACCACCGGAACGCTGGTAGGGCTCGCGACATTAGACATGACGGCTTCTATCTTTCCCAACAGCGGATACACAGTAAAAAAGATTTGGATTGAAGTCAGCGACCTGCCGGCGGGCAATGTGGATGGCTTGAAGATGCCAGTAATAAAAGCAAATTTCACTGCAACGGTAGAACCTGGGTCCAACCTCCTCACCTGGGTGTTGCCCGATGGGTTATCTTCCAGCACCTTCTCATTTCAGGTCGACACCAGCTCATGGAAAAATGGATCTCATACATTCAAAGCTTAGTTAACCGACTCGGCTGGGACAACTGCGGCCTCGAATCAAGTGAGCGTCTCCACCTCCAATAACCCACCCAACGTGACAATTCTTGAAACACCTCAAATGGATCTTCTTCAAAGCCAATCTCTAAAAATGAATGTGGCAACAGGTCTCTTGGGATCTGCAAAGCTCGCGTTTATTTCTGTTCTCCTGAACGGTAAAGCTCTTAATTCTTTCCCAGGCGTTAGGCCAAACTTTGTTGCTACCACCACGGGTGCGGATTACTCCCTACCTAGCGCTTCAACCTTGGAACCATCGTGGACAATTGATGCGAGCAAGTGGGCTGAAGGCGACTACACGTTGCTGGTATCTACGACAGACAGCAACGGTCGAGTTTCGCTAGCTGTAACAAAATCATTCAATCTTTTCAATTCCGCAGAGCGCGCCAGATTGACCGCAGAGCGGGCCAGATTAATGGTCCTAAAAGATCAAATCGACGATGTATTTCAGTCCAGCGGAGGTATTGATGAACTCTCCGCAACACTTCAGGATCTCTTGGATCAGGCGAATACTAAATCTAAAACGATTCGTAATCTCACCAGACAAGGTGGTGCAAGCACCATTGATGTTGCCTCATTAAATGCCATATTGAATGCAAGGCAGACCACGATCGACACACTAGAGAATAAAACTTACAAATTTCTTAATCCACTTGTAACTAACTGCGCAACAGCTAGCTCGTTAAGCGTCAAGTCGAGAGCAAATATCGAAACTTCAAGGAATGGAATCCAACTAATAGAGAAAAAGAACAAAGAAGCAATTGCTGAATCTCCAAACCTCTCACGGATCGCAGCCGCTGTTAGTAAATTGGACGTCGCCGCACCACTAATTCCAGATTTACTCATGCCTCCAAGGACTTTGGCAGATGCAACACAAACTGCGCTCATGTCAGCTCAACAGTTTCAGAAGGATTTAGCGAAAAGAGTTGCACTCGCAAAGAGATATCTTGCCGATCTCGCACCCTACCAAGACGAAGCTCAGACTTCTCTTGAGAATCTGCGCAGAATACAGGATTCCGCACAGCGAATTCGCAATTCTGTAGCACAAACAATTGGATCCCAATCAACCTTTTCTGCGTCGATCAAAAAAGAACAGAGCTACCTGCAAATATGTGATGCCATTCAGAAAGTCGCTAAAAAAGGAAAGAGCAAGCTACCTCCAGTAAAGATCGAAGTCCCAAGTGATCCAATCACAACTATCTACTGCACAAATGGAACAATAACCAAGCCCGTTCGCGGCGTTGCTCCAAGCTGCCCCGATGGATTCAGTAAGGAAGACTCTTAAGAAAGGCGATCTTCTTCGACCCGCGATGTCGCAACATTGACATTCGTACCCTTGTTGCCCCCTTGTGAGAAATACGCTTCGAAAGCGGTAAAGGATTCTGGCTCAAGCAGTGGAGTCACATCAAGTCTTGAAACCACTTCACATCGCGCAGAAGCCCTTACCGATGCTTCTGTCACACGCACCGTGGCACCCGCCGAGTTCAGCATCCGTTGCGGCGCAAATGCGATGGAAGCAAAGTTCGAATTCGCACGCTCTGACATCCTCGCCTGCTCCGTGAAAGTAGAGCTGGCGAATTGGCTTCCATCGCGTAGGGCGGTTGCCAGGAAATCGTTCCAACCAGCCTCCGCACCGCTTCCTTCATCAAGTGAGCGTGTGGGTTGGACCGGCGGTAACGCGATCTCTTGATTCATCAACCCTTGAATCTCAAGAACAAACTCTTCCACCTTTTCGGTGCCCAAATCCTCCAGCACCGTCGCCTCCGCGAGGGCTTTCTGAAGCACGCCTCGAGGACCAAATGGGCTAGTGTCACGATCAAGCTTGTCCCAGGCCAAAGAGCCGCCAGGAACGCCTAAATGAGCCTCTACGCGAGCAACTAGGTCTTCAATGGCAACTCGGCGCCATTGGGGCCTTATGGCGCGCCCAAGCACCTGGCGAAGGACTATCCCCTGCGCCATCTTGTCGCCCTCAGAGACCTTTGCTATTTGAAGTGACTTTGGCGCATTCGATAATGCCCAATTACTCTGGCTAGCATCCAAGAATCTACCTGGAATGCGCCAAGGGTGATGCAGCATGAATGCGAGAAGGTCGAGCTGCGGGCGAACCTGAGGGAAGAGACCGCCAGTGCGCACCTTTTCGCTGCGCAAGTTGCTAACAAATTGACCCAGCCAAGCAGTGAACTCAGATTGACTTCTTACGGCAAAACTCAACTTTATCCAAGATCGGTAGTAACTTCGAAGAAGAGAAACTATTCCTAGAACGAGTAGTACGAACCAAAGAATCACGAAGAACCACCAAGAGTTCAAGAATGCGGGGAATCCAATCACCTTTGATGAGATTCTATTGAGTAAAAAGTATCCGACGACAGTCCCAATGGTGGCGCCGAGGAGTAAGGATCTCAAACCTCGACCAAACCTCTTCTGCAAAGTGAAAGAGGTTTCCGCAAAATTATCAGTCAAGGATTGCACGTAGTCTTGTGCGAGCTTCTCGTCAGCTTTAAGCAAGTTTTGCTCGTCTACTAATCTTTGCAAAATCTTAGGGGTCAGACCTTCTCGCTGATCAGAGAGCCATTGGTCAAGCGAATCTCGGTCTTGCTTCAATCGAGCAGCTTCCGACGAGGCGCGTTCAACTCGATTGATGGCAGTGTCAAGCTTCGCCACTTCGATCGCACGCCGAGATGTTAACTCACCAACGCGATCCTCAAGATCTTTAATAATTTGACGATTCTCGACAAAATCTCCCTTAGGTGAAGCTTTCGTTAGCTTCTGCAATTCACCGACTAAATCTTTTAATCTACTGGCAAGGTCCTTCAGCTCCTTAGAACTCTGCTCCACAATTGCATACTGAGTCTCCCCTACACTCCGCTCCGAATCCAAAGACGAATTCGCAGAGGCGAGCGCTGTTTCCAACGCCTCAGCACGCTTCACACCTTCTTCATAGCTTGACCATGAAACATTTTTGCCAAGCTGACTATCGTCATCGGAAAGAGAATCGACCCAGGTATCCCCGGGTGCTGGAAGTAGTTTGGAAATGGTCGGAATTACCTGAATACGCCCATCTTCCGAACGCTTAACAGGAAAAGCCGTAGGGCCCGGTGAGCCATCAGCGAGTCCAATAATTCCATCGCGCATCTCTGCCCACAGCGTGGGGAGAGAAACACGCAAGGTTTCGGGCAAAGGCTCAGCGAGGAGTCGTCTTACGCGATCCTGCACTTGACTGAGTTGATTTAACCCGTCAGATAGGCTCGGATCCGAGGTCTTGATCCCTAAATCTATTCGAGTGTCTACACGTACACCCGAGTCCGCTCCGTACATCTTCTCCGTACTTCTCCTACTGACCATGTCGAGGAAAGATCGAAAAAGAAGTGAGGGGATCGAGGCGATTTTATCCATCGAAAATTGAGCAAAACCTTTCTTGGATTGCAACCAAGACTCTGAGCGTTCTGAGAATGGGACATATGGTGCGAGCCTTCGATAAGTGAGCGCTGAATTTTCGCGTGCGAAAATCCACTCATATAGTCGATCGATTACCAAGTCAGCACGTTCTTCGCTCAGAACTTCAATATCTCTCACTTCAGCTGCTAAAAAGGGATCAACTAGTGGGGATTGCTTCGCAATAAGGGACGTTGCTGCCTTGGCTGCGTTGAGAATAGAGAAAGATTCCGTTACTACCACCCGGTTGAAGGATCTTCCAGCGCGTACCATCGGTAGTTCTTCACTGATACGTGCACCGGCGCGACGATCAGGCAAGGCGTTGCCGCTGCTACCTACCCATCCACCCAACACGGTAAGTGCGGAGGACAACGCGTATGCAGCCAACTCATCATTCGACATCTCAGCAGGGAAAACGTCAATTGATGTCGGGTTTTCACGGTCCTCTGGTGAGAAGAAAATATTCTCATCCCAGGCGTGGTCCAACATCAGGCCTGGGTCGCTGCACTTGTCTTCTTTGGAAGCAGCGAAGATGAGATTGGCAGAACTAATTGAAGCACCCTTCACTAGGACACCGTTGATCACCGCATCTTGGGGCAACTTCTCTTTCACCATCTCCAAGAACCTGCGATGCCCCTTAGCCGCTCGCTTGGCAAGCTCTGAGTCCTCACCCAGGTGTCTGGTAGCGACAATAGTTACACCCTCGAGTCCTCCGGAACCCAAAATCTCCAAAACGGTTCGACTTCCAGATTGGGATTCCGCGGAAAGTGAGAGCCCAAGCCGAGTTCCGAGAAAGAGCTCACTTCGAACCGAATCGTCGACCAATTGTTCAAAAGGTACAACGACAAGATCTCCAATAAGACCCAACTTCGCCCACTCGCCAGCGATAACGAATACCTGACTGCCGAGTAAACCCGGAGGCAAGAGAAGAACACGACCGAGTTTACTTCCTTCGCTAGCAATACTTCCGGCCATGGCATACCTCTCGAATGAAATCGGTAAATCAAATTAGAACTAACTCAGACGATCCTCAACTTCATCGAGATCAACATTATTGCTCTCGACAACAGCTTTATCTGATACTTGAGCTACGAAATCTGCGAGCGTATCAAGAGCACTGATTGTCATCTCGCGTAACTCGAAAGCCGGTGGCATTTGATAAGGATTCTTCTTGTCTATGGCAACCTGTAAGTAGGCAAGTAATCCACTCTTACTGGCCCGGAGGGTGTCTAGTACCGTCGATCTGCGCTGCTCAATAGGGGTCTGGTCGGCGTACTTTTCCTTGTCCCACATAAATTTCTCACGCCAGGCAGGCGCTCCTTCAACTTCCGGAGCAGTTCCCGAGAGCACCCAGTCTTTCAAGATCTCTTGATATCTGCCGCCGTACTCCTCCATCAATTCGATGTAAGGGGCAAGGGGCTCAAGATTCGCACTCTCGAAAACAGAGGCAAGTGCAAGTAGCAGTGATTCCAAGACAATCGGTAGGTGGTCATCTGCTTCGACGAGCTTTACCCCGAGTTCAGCTTCGAAGGGCAAAGAGGAAAGAAGTGGGCTTGGAAAACTCAC
The DNA here is from genome assembly GCA_026393015.1 of Actinomycetota bacterium. Classification (GTDB taxonomy): domain Bacteria; phylum Actinomycetota; class Actinomycetes; order Nanopelagicales; family Nanopelagicaceae. Next base: position 6,562 of record JAPLBA010000155.1, on the reverse strand, counting down.
AAATGAGTTCCTTGATTTTGACCAGACGGAAATCTTTGGTCCAGAAGCACCTCCATCAAGTCTCTTCCGCGCGCCGAAAAGCGAAGAAATGTACCAACCTCGAATAATGGCTTGCAGACCTAGATCTGAAATTGGCAATGACTCGACCAACGGCCGAGCGCGCCGCATTGTCCAAAACTTCCGAGCTTCTGTTGGCGTTGTTTTGACATTGTTCCAAGCACTAACGACTGGTCCCATCACATTCTCGAATACCCAAGGGGCCATAGCGTTCGAATTTGTTGTGAAGATATCGATACTCGATACAGGCGATGTTTTGAACCACTTCTTCGCCTCATCCATGCGATGCGCGGGCAAAAGATCTTCGGCAAAAAGAATCTCTTGGCAAATCGTGGCGATGGGATGATTGAAATCGAAAGGAATGGTCGAAACGAAGGCCTCGTACGGATCCGACACATCGTGCAAATCAGGATGGATGGCATCTCTGACCGAAGGTGAAATTTTGGCGAAAGGTCGACACTTCGCGGCAGCCTTTGAAAATGCGCTCTTGAATGAATCCAGACGATCAGAGCGTTCCGCGGGCGTTCCACCAGTCAAATAATCAGCAATTCCCTGATTAATAAACTTCGCGAGCTGGGAAGTTTTGTCGGGCTTATCAATCCAACGTGCGATCCGATCTACGTGGGATTCAAATGAATCAGCAACCGAGAAGCTAGCTTTCATAGCACCCACGTTGGCAACGGCCGCTTGTGGATCGAGTGGAATCCAAGAATTGCTCCGAGAAATCAGGGTCTGCTCTTCTGGTGAGTCCTTCTCCAATGAACATCCAAGCGCGCCACGTTCAACGAGCATGGATTGCCAAACGTCCTTCTCAGCATCTTTGAGCACATTCTGTGTCTCTCGTCGTAGCTCCATTTCAAAGTTGTTCGGATCAAGAAGTACATGCTCCGTGCTTCCCGGGCGAAATTGCGCTGGTACTGGGATTCCAAAACGCGGAGCGATCTGGAATGGATTAGCAGAACCATCATCCAGTTGCCCCAAGCCGGAACGCTTCTGCAGATTCGCCTTTGCCAATTCAAGAGATTGAATTAGTGGATTGAGGAAATTGTCCTGAAGATCTTTGAACATTGCTGCCGTGAGTTCCAAACGTGCAACATCGACATAGACGCCTGCTGCACGCCGCAATAGCTCTGAAGCAGCAAGAACCGGAGAGTCAGTCGGAGCGATTTTTGCAGCCCCTACAGAAAAGACCTCATTCATCTTTGCCGCAACAGCTTGCACGTTCGCAAATTCTCGATTCTTATTAATGCGATTGCGTACCTCAACGATTGCGCTAGTGAGATCACGATCAAGCGCCGTCAGCAACCCTCCGGTAACTGCAAAACCATTACGAATGGAAATCTGAGCTGTTACTTCAACTAACTCTGCCTGGACATCAGATACCCACTTCTTTGTGAGTTGGTAACGGGAGGCGTTCTCGGTCTGCATTACTTGGGGGATGAAGTTTTCAAAGAATTGCGTAAATCTGAATATCCAATCGGTGGGAGGCATCGAAGCACCACCCGAAGCCCTCGTTACCTGATCTTTCCCGCCTTGAGCGAAGGCACTCAAGCGTTGAGCGACTGCTGCGTCATCTTGAAATGCATTGAGCCAATTGTTGATTGAAACTCTTTGTTTGAAGGTTGGTAATTGTCTGGCAATCATTTCGTCCACAAGTTCTTGTGGCGCCTTATTCACATTTGGGTCCTTTGGCTCATACGTCGGCCAGAGGAACTTCTCAACTGCCGTTCTCGCCAATACTTTAGATGAATAATCGGCAAACCGATCTGTGCCGACTGTGACGCGAGCCATTCCCAAGGAAGCAAATGGCATCGTGTACATATCGCCATTTCCTGGCTCAACGTATCTTTGAAGTTTTGTCATATCAGTCGCTATGTTCGTCAAGAACACATTGGTGAGAACGAATTTAAAAAGTCTTTCCTGAACTTGGTCATCTGTAACCAATGAACAGAGAGACTCGCCTACGGCTTCATATACTTGCTCCTGGGTGCCTAGCGTGACGGAATCATTTCCCGCACCGACAAGAAAACTGCATCTTGCTCCGAACCCCTTCGAGGCAACGGAGTGACCAAAATCGGCCTGCTCTCCCATGACGAAGTTCGACTTGGCATAGAGCGCCTTCGATTTAGCGGAGATAGAATTTGACCAAACACCAGAGACGGCTTCTCCCGTCGCAGCCAATGCGTTTGGCGATACCTGCGCAGCCATTCCACCCAAGTTATTAAATACATCTGGCCCGAAGAGCACGGCCAAACGTCCAGTGGCTCCGCTGTATGCCGTGTCTACCGATTTCATTGCCTCAAGAACGTCCATATACATGCCTGAGCCGGAACCACCAGCGATAGAAGAGATAACAATTCCTATTGGCCCATCAGATGACCCTACATTTTGCCCAAACAGCTGTGCGACTTGGGCCAGTTCAGCCTGAGCGCCAGCTCCTGCCAGTAGTTCGTGTTTCGTCTCTAAGGCCTTCTTAACGGCTTTTAGGCTTGACGAAGAGATCGCGCGGCCAATGGCCCTGCGCTGTCCCGCACCCATCGCCGGTTGCACCATGACTGTTTCAGGAACCCAACCCGCAAAGGAGTCGGCCTCTTGCTCGTCAGGAACTTGATGTGCCAGGTTATTTCGGATCGCCGCATAAGAATCACTTGGTTGAACAAGACCTAAATAATCATGGAAAGGAAGTGGAGGATATTTAGTGAAACCATCTGTTCCCATAACGGAGACAGAGTCGATCCAAAGCATCTGCCAGGCTTGAGGTAGCTCATCCTTAGTCCACCCGCGAGATCGGAGTTGACGCATGAGGGAGTAGCGCATGACGCCGAGTGTCTTTCCACCCGAGCCGCCAACGCCTACTAGTAGGACCGGTCTTAACATGGCTTACTCCTTATCCTCATCTGCCCAGAACTCTAAAGGCCTGCAAACGGATCGTCCGAATTACCTGCCGAATTACCACCCGAGCTACTTGGTGGTAGAAAACTTGTGCTTGGTCCCACTTCGGGCAACGGAATTGTAGGTCTGAAAAGATCGGAGTCGCCTGACGCTGAAAATGGGTCCCCGCCCGCTGAACCGGAGCCCTGCGCAGATTGAACTGGAATCCACTTCCCCAACAGTTGAAGTGCTTCACTTCCGCCGATGGTGCTTGTCATATCCCGCCCAAGTTGTTCGAGTAAACCGCTCCGTGAATCTACGAACGCAGTGAGTACTCCATCAAAACTTGTAGCCTGCGTAGCCGAGCGCCCAATCGAAATTGCACCTGCAGAAATTTGCAGCAGCCATTTCCCGGCCGGGTTGAGCGAGAATGGAGCCGTGGTCCCGTCATCGTTCATACCATCGGATGAAACAATTAGAGATCCGCCTGTCGAAGAAGCAACGGCTTCGATAACTCCGAACGGGTTGCGCGGCGGTTTCGCGTCAATGCGAATTCCATTTCCTAGGTTGAGGGAACGTGCCGCATTGGCACCCGGCGGGAGATACTCCCAATCCTCAATTTTAAATAGCTGACCAGCACCGCTGGCATTTTCATCACCGTAGATTGCGCGTCGGACAAGTCGAGCAAAGTCGCGTTCAATCACAAGAGTCACTGGAATGCTCGGCGCCACTTGGATTCCCCGCAAATGGAGGCGTGACCCTTGAAAGTTGAGCAGGTAAATGATTCCAAGAGGAACCAACAGTCCAAGAAGTAGCAGTAAGAGGAATAACCATAGCGGCGGGTCATTGCGACGGATCGAGTTACTTTGAATCGTGGCAGTCTGTGGGATGAGCCCGGTCTCACCCTTGGCGGTCAACTCGGCAGGAAGAGAGATAGCGACAGCACCACTTGCCGCTTTGGATGTGGAGAACTCAACCGGGAAAGTTTGTGGCTTCGACCCTGCGGGGAGATCAACACAGCCGGCTGGCATCTTCGAAAACTTGTAGTCCTTGATACGGGATGGCTCTGGATCTTGATCTACTCGTGGCTTTTTAAAGCAAACCTTGCCGTCATTCTTCGCCGAAGGAACCAGAGTCACCGTTGCACTCGCACGAGCATTGCGCCCATTGAGATCTGTCGCCTTAATAACATCGGGCGTGATCGATGGGAAGTTCGACGTATCTTTAACACCAACTTCGAATCGACGAGTTAATGGTGAAAATGGATGATTCTTTTTTGACGTTAAAGCGAGTGTCAGATCAAAGTCAACCGAAGAGGCATTAGTGATGGGCGTAAATGATCCGCTGAAGGCACCGCTATTTTCGATCTTTACGGCGATTCCTTTGCCCTCTTTCGTTACGGGGTCAAGAGCGGTGACCGAAAGCATGCGACTTGCATAGTCACCAAGGTTTACTGCACTGCCATCCTCACGAAAAATTCTTCCCGAAATCTGCGCTGGTTTTCCCGCCACTAAATTGAGAGAACCAAGCGACATCGATAAGCCATGGCAGAAGAAAGGTTCGACACGGAGACTGGGGATACTTGAGTCGATGGTCCACTCCCCCTGCCACTGAATATTTGTCAACGCTGATTTCTTTACAGCTATTCTCGAATAACCAGGTTCCGACTGAACGTCGATGTGATTAGCGCCAGATGGCCCATTCCAATCAGCGAGCATGTCGCCGGAGGGTGAGGTTAATCTCCAATCCGTGGTTGGGATTACGGCAGCAAACTCAGCAACGCCGGGTTCCACGGTGAACTTTCCGTCTTTTGCCAGCCCCCAACTCGCACAACCCTTAATCTGCGCGTCAATCATCATGAATTTCTGCAAAAGTGCGATCGGATCAGTTGCCTCTAGATATGCGCCTGCCGCTTGATTCTTTGGGATCGGCGAAGTGCCACAACCAAATGAGATGTTAGAAGTACCACCGAACCACGTGGCATTAGCTTGTCCTTCACCTTCGGCAATCGATTTCAGAAATGACATTTTCGATAGTTGTTCCCCACGTGACGCGTCGGGTAGAGCCTTCAGCGCCTCTTCGTTCTTCAAGAGCACTGCGATTAAATTTACGCCTCTCTTGCGAAGGTCTTCGACGATGGCCACGCCGCTACCCGAATTTCCGGTCGAAGGATCGGTGTTGCAGATAGCTTTCAGGGCTTGCACATCTCCAGATTTCGAATTCATATCGATTCCGCCATCGGTCAACCAAACGATCATCTGGCAGGAAGTCTCACTTGATGGGGAGGCGGCAATCGCCTTAGAAGCTCCAGTCAACGCCAATAACCAGTTTGTTCCAGCTTCATTTTTTAGCAGAGGAATGTTCTTCTGAACCCAGGTGCGCTCCGTCTGTGCCGAGCTCTCATTGAGCGGTACCCATCCACGTTTGATAGTGAATTGCGTTCCAAATGTTGCCAGCGCATAATTCACACTCTTCTTTGCTGCGATACTTACAAGTCCGCCAATACTTTGCTCCAGGACTTGGGCGCGCATTGCCTCCTTGTCGCTTTGAGCCAGTGAACTCGATGCGTCGACCACATAAAGAATGTTGAACTGATCGCGGCTCTCAATACATCGAGCAACCTCTTGAAACGCCCGCTGGCCGATTGGGGTCATCTCGGCAGTCGATGGATTGGCAGCGCGGGCGGCCTGACTCCCAGTGACCAAAATCCCAGTAGCAATAATGGCGCTCGTGGCGAGTGCAGAAAGACGTTTGAGTCTCAACGTGACGCACCTATGAAATTTGCCAAATAATAAATATGAATTAGAGCTGGAATAAATGACAGGGCAGCAACTAAACCAACAACTTTCACTTTGGAGCGACCATCAGCTTGAAGGTATCCAGGAACACCCTGATTCTTGACGTGCATCGCCCGCGCCCACAACAACGCTCCAACAGCCAAGAATGGCGTGAGTAGGTATCCAGCGAGAGCAAACCAGAGCGCATTATCGGTTTTTACTAGCATCAAAACTCGGATCCCTAGGAGAAGCGAGAGGACATCTATAACGATACAGATCAGAAAAGGCAGTGTTGAGAGTCTGCGCACTTGCACAGGTGGTGGAGTAATAAAACTCTCAGACGTCCAACTCATATTTGTCATACCTGGGGACCGTATCTATTTGGCCCCGGCGTGGATGGCATGCACATGAAAACAATAAAGACAATTACTCCGGCAAATGGAATTAGAAGGAACCATAAGTAATGTGCAGATTTATCCGTATCATGAAGACGTCGGACGGACGCAGCCAAACTCGGTATCCCCAGCGCAACTGCGGCACCTAGGAGAAGCACCAGGACAACAGCTATGCCCACAGAAGAATTAATCACGGCCACTTGCAAGATGTTTATTACGACGTAAATGAGCAGAGCGAAGAGGTAGAACCACCAATATTCAGATCTGCTTGCTCTACCTTTCCCAACCGCAAACTTATTCATACATGTTGAAATCGCTCGACCCATACCCATGCCTGACACGGGATTCATATAGCCCTGGCTCGAGTAGTTATTGCCAAGTGCATCAGCGTTCCCAAATCCAGCCGTATTGCCAAAACTGGGAGGCGGAGTGACGTACTGAGAAGTTGAATAAGGGGTGGGC
>JAPLBA010000121.1 GCA_026393015.1 Actinomycetota bacterium | reverse complement strand
TGTGTCTTGGTATGAACCCTGATCAATTGGCAGTAGGGGAACGGAGCGCTTCAACGAGCAATCGGAACTTTGAGGGAAGGCAAGGAAAAGGTGGGCGAACCCACCTGGTGAGTCCCCTCGTTGCCGCGGCTACCGCACTTCGAGGCACTCTCTCATCTCCGGCCGATCTTGATTCAGCGAAAGTGGGCGCATAACAATGGAGAAGTTCATCAGCCACACCGGAACAGGTGTCCCACTTCGTCGTAGCAATGTTGATACGGATCAAATCATTCCGGCCGTCTGGCTCAAGAAGATCACTCGTGATGGATTCGAAGAAGGTCTTTTTGCTGCTTGGCGTCAGGATCCAGAGTTTGTATTGAACAAGCCAGAGTTCGCCAAAGGGACGGTGCTGGTGACCGGCGCTGACTTTGGCACCGGCTCATCTCGTGAGCATGCTGTCTGGGCGTTGCAGAATTACGGCTTTCGAGCAGTCATCTCTAGCCGCTTCGCGGACATTTTTCGTGGCAACTCCCTCAAGGGGGGCCTCCTCACGGTGGTCTTGCCGCAGAGCGATGTGGAAGCAATCTGGAAAGCCATTGAAAGCGATCCCAGTACTGAAATAACGGTCGATCTTGAGGCGCGCCAGGTGCGATATGCCAACCAGTCGATCGGTTTTGAGATCGATGATTACACCAGGTGGCGCTTGATGGAGGGGCTCGATGACATTGGTCTCACCTTGCGCCATGTCGATGCCATTGACGCTTTTGAGAAGGTTCGGCCGGCATATAAGCCCGCCACTTTGCCTGCAAAAGTGTAAGACGTCACATCATTTCAAACTCTCGAGTCTTGCTTAAGAGTTTGAAAAACCCTAGAAAATAAGGGGTTTCGGTGTTTCGGTTTTGGACACCCACTCGAAAAAGCCTTATGTTATGGGCGTTCCGGGAACCCGGAAACAGAATAATAAAGGGGAATTCGTGAATAAGGCAGAGCTTATTGATGCTCTTTCGGCTCACTTCGAAGGAAGTAAGAAGGAAGCAACGAAGGCAGTAGAAGCAGTAATCGACACCATCGTTCGCACAGTTGTTGCTGGCGAGAAGGTTGCCATTGCTGGTTTCGGTAACTTCGACAAGGTAATCCGCAAGGCCCGCACGGCGCGTAACCCAGCGACTGGTGCCACCGTCAAGGTGAAGGCAACCGCAGTTCCTAAGTTCAAGCCAGCAATGCAATTCAAAGAAGAAGTTTCAGGCAAGCGCAAGGTTGCCGCTCCTGCAAAGCCAGCCGCTAAGAAGCCTGCGAAGAAGGCTGCAAAGAAAGCTGCTCCTCGCAAGGCTGCAAAGAAAGCTGCTCCTCGCAAGGCTGCAAAGAAAGCTGCTCCTCGCAAGGCTGCAAAGAAGACAGTAAAGAAGGCTGCAAAGAAGCGTTAATTCACGCTCTTAAGTAAGGGGTCGCGCACTATGCGCGGCCCCTTACTTTTTCTTACTCGTTGCTCGGGAAGTTCTTCGCTAGCGCAAGTAGGCGTTTGGCGTGTACTCCAAGCCCACCGCTTGCTGCCAAAAGTGAGATGGCGTCGTCAACATCAAGTCGAAGAGTGAGTGGAGCGTGAACTTCTACGGCTCCGCTCTTTAGGTGAGTCGTTGCAGAATCGCCGCCAAAGTGTGGAGTGAGTTCTTCAGCAACGTGCACAAATAACAGCGAGGTGCCCTCTCCGGCCGCATCACGCACAAAGCCGAAGGGGATTGATGACGCCTCTGCGAGTAATGACGTGAGGTCCGTAGGGTCAAGTGTTGCCAGGTCTGCCGGGATCACAATCGTCTTTCCAGAACATGCACGTGCCCCCAACAAGATTGCCTCGTTCAGACCGCCGGCATTATCGGCAATGACTTGAATTCCTGCACGTTCGCTGCCCACTTCGGCATCACTGGTGACGACCACGATTTTTGCTATCTCCGGCATCCCTTGAAGTACGTCAAGGATGTCGGAAAGGAAGGCTCGAGCCCAATCTTCACCGTCCACCCCGTAGAGGGCGTGGAGTCGGGATTTCGCAGCTACCGAGCCTTTGAAGGGCACTATTGCCGACCAAAGGGGAGCCATAGAGCAATCCTATGGCTAGGCTCTATGGATGGCTGTACGCGTCAAAGTGGGTCCGTACTATCGCTTCGCGGCATTGATCGTTCGCCCTGTCCTCTTTGCTATCACGAAGCGGGATTGGCGAGGCTTTGAGAACGTCCCTAAAGAGGGCGGTGTGATCGTCGCGGTAAATCATATTTCTCATGCAGACCCCTTGGTTTTTGCGCACTATCTCTTTGATCAAGGTAGGCCCGGGCGATTTTTGGCTAAGTCCAGTCTCTTCTCGGTGCCCTTTGTAAGCCAGATTCTTCGGGGCGCCGGGCAAATTCCAGTCTTTCGCGAAAGCGAGGGCGCTCACGTTGCCTACAAGGCTGCAGTTAAAGCAGTGAATGATGGAGAATTGCTCGGCGTCTATCCGGAAGCGACTCTCACTCGAGACCCCAATCATTGGCCAATGACTGCTAAGACTGGGCTTGCGCGCATCGCTTTAGAAACTGGTGCGCCGGTTATCCCTATGGCCCAGTGGGGCGCGCAAGAAATTATTGGTACCTATGAAAAGCGAATCAAGATCTTTCCACGGACTCTGGTGCATGTGCACGCCGGGCCTGCGTTGGATCTTTCGCCGTGGATGGGCAAGGCAATAGATCAACAGGTGTTACTTGAAGTAACTAATTTTGTGATGGATGAGATCACTCGGATGCTTGAAGATATTCGCGGCGAAAAAGCGCCTACTGAAAGATTTGATTCACGAAAGGCAGATCTTCCCCGCACTGGCAACTTTAAGAAGAAGCCATGACCTCGATATCTATCCTCGGTGCCGGGTCATGGGGTACCGCCTTTGCGCAAGTGGTGGCAGATGCAGGACATCAGGTACTTCTCTGGGGGCGGGATGAAGAAGTCGTGGGAGAGATTAATTCTCGCCACACCAATTCCAAATTTCATGTTGGTATCGAGCTATCAGATTCCATAAGCGCCACGAGCGATGCGCCTTTCGCGCTGGCCGCAGATGTGGTGGTGCTTGCCATGCCTACTCAGGCGTTGCGTGGCAACTTGCATCTATGGAAACCATATATTTCGGAAAGTACTCTCGTGGTGAGTCTGCTCAAAGGTTTGGAAATGAGTTCCTCGATGCGGGTGAGTGAAATTGTCGCGCAAGAGTGGGGCCACACGTCGGATAGGTTCGCACTCGTTACAGGCCCTAACTTGGCTGGCGAAATCATTGCACGGCAACCCGCGGCAGGTGTGGTGGCATCAACATCTGAGACGAGCGCTTTGCTCTTGCAATCCCTTTCGAGTGCTCCATATTTTCGTCCGTATACATCAACAGATGTCATTGGTTGTGAAATTGCCGGCGTGGGTAAGAACGTCATCGCGTTTACTGTCGGCATGGCGGTTGGTTTGGGAATGGGTGATAACACCCAAGCCACGGTAATTACTCGAGGATTAGCGGAGATCACGCGCCTCGGGGTCGCCATGGGGGCCGAAGATGCCACATTTTCAGGATTAGCGGGTCTGGGCGATCTGGTTGCCACGTGTTCTTCGCCGCTCTCACGTAATCGCACTTTTGGCGAGCGCTTGGGCAAGGGATTAACTCTCTCTGAAGCGACAGAGGCCACGTCAACTACGGCTGAAGCGGTAAAGAGTGCAAGGCCACTACTCGAACTTGCTCTCCGCCACGGTGAGTCGATGCCGATAACGGAAGCCGTAGTGGCAGTTATTGAAGGCGCGCTCACGCCAACTGAAGCTGTACGTAAATTGATGTCACGTGAAAAGAGAGCTGAGTAGTTAGAGCGAGTTGAGCGCTCTCTCGATATCGCTCCAGAGGTCTTCTACGTTCTCTATTCCCACACTGAGTCGAATGAGCGATTCGTCGACCTCGGC
>JAPLBA010000158.1 GCA_026393015.1 Actinomycetota bacterium | reverse complement strand
TCAATCACTCAGGTGAAGTGCAGTAAAGGAAAAGTAACTAAGACTCTCACTGCAACGAAGTGTCCAAGTGGCTACAAGTTACTTTCAAAGAAAACCACCGTTACCAAGGTGCCTATTCCACCCGCACTTCCGCCAGCACAGTCATCGGTTCCCACCAGTGGTGCACAAGGTGGTGCACAAGGTGGTGCACAAGGTGGTTCACAAGGTGGCCCCCAAGGTGTCACAGAAAGTTTTGAGAGCGTGGTGAAGTCATCCAACGGAACCTTTGTACTGAAGAGCACTTCTGCAGTCGATGAGGGTATCTTGCCAACGACTTATACCTGCGACGGTAAGAGTCTCTCTCCGCAATTCTCGTGGAGTGGGACCCCTGGTGGAACCAAGAGTTATGCCCTCATCATGCATACGATTCCCGGACCTGCGCGCCCAGGAGAGATCGCTGCAGCGGTGAGTTACTCCTGGGTGCTCTACAACATCGCTGGAAGTACCACTTCGATAGCTGAAGGAGCAACAGATGTGGGCACCGCCGGTGTGCAATCACATGGACCTGGTGCCTACGGCGCCCCATGCTCGCAAGGATCGGGGGCAAAACAATATACCTTTACGGTTTATGCGCTTTCATCCACGATCTCACTCGATGCAAAGAGTGCAACCGGTGATGCCGTCCGAAGTGCGATTAAATCAATAACTCTGGCTTCGGCTGCAATGAATGTAAAAGCCTCCCGCGGTTAATTCCGGCAACCGTAGCGGAAATGAAGAAGCCCCGCACAAGGTGCGGGGCTTCTTCATGAGTTAAAAATTACTTCTTGGTAGCCCAGAAGATTTCAGCGATTTCGTCAATCTTGGCAAGCAACTTATCTGCGACTGCGACATCCATCGTGCCCTTCGTGCCTGCAGCACCAGCCAATTTGGTGGCTTCGTTGAAGAGTACGTGCAAGTTGGGATGAGCCTCGAAGTGATTGGGCTTGAAGTAATCGGTCCAGAGCACCCAGAGGTGTTCTTTCACTAGATTCGAGCGATCTTCTTTGATGGCAACGGCGCGTTGCTTAAAGACCGCATCGTCAGAGGCGTGGAATTTCTCAATGCAAGCCTTCACTGATTGCGCTTCGATTTTTGCCTGAGCTGGGTCATAGACCCCACAAGGCAAATCGCAATGCGCGTAGACGGTGATAGCTGGAGCGGTGAGTTGACGGAACAAGGCACTCTCCCTAAGTAGTTGAACGTGTATGAAAATAGTACTTGTAAGTGTGAGACTACCTTCCATGAGTAGAGCCGTCTCGTCCAACGAGCACCCCTTTACCCCGCGGAAAGGTCTCGGGAGGGTGGTGGTCTCCGGAGCGTCCATGGAGCCCACCCTCTGTGAGGGAGACCGACTGCTGGTGCGCTGGGGAAGAGCCCCGAAGCCCGGTCACGTCGTGGTGATCGAGTGGCTTGGGCGTCCGGGAATTCTCTTGGTAAAGCGGGCAATTCGCCGAGAAGGTGCGGGCTGGTGGATCGAAGGGGACGGAGAGAGCCACGGCAACGATTCCCGATCCTTTGGAGCTATCTCGACAGGTGAGATTCTTGGGACGGTGCTCTTTCGATTTCAACGGGGGAAGCGCCAGAGAACGTAGGATCACCACATGTACTTCACTGATCGCGGAATCGAAGAACTCGTTAAACGTCGTGGCGAAGAGGAAGTCTCCCTTGAGTGGGTGGCTTTGCGCCTCCAAGAATTTACAGATGAACATCCAGAACACGAAAGCGCTGTTGATCGCTTTGCTACCTGGCTTGCACGGCTCGACGATGGGGATGACGAATGAAAGCTATTTACGCTTCCCGCGCTTCAATGGAAGATCCAATATCAGCACTTGAGGTGGGCGAATTAGCTGCTCCCGCCATTCCTGAAGGTTGGGTGCGGGTACGCATTAAAAGTGCGAGCCTTAATCATCATGATCTTTGGTCATTGAAAGGCGTTGGTTTGCCTAGCGATCGTCTTCCGATGATTCTTGGTTGCGATGGAGCCGGAGTGACAGATGACGGACGAGAAGTTCTCCTCCACTCGGTCATCAACGATCCGAGCTGGACTGGCTCCGAAACTCTTGATCCGAAACGTTCTTTACTTTCAGAGAAGTTTCCAGGAACCCTTTCCGAGTTTGTGTATGTACCGGCGCAAAATCTCTTAACGAAACCTGCCTACCTTTCTTGGGACGAAGCCGGATCACTCTCTACCGCTTGGCTTACTGCATTCAGTATGTTGAAGAAGGCAAGTCTTGCCATGGGGGAGAAAGTACTCATTCAAGGCGCCGGCGGTGGATTATCTACTGCACTCATTCTTCTTGCGAAAGCTCAAGGTCTGGTGGTTTGGGTAACTTCTCGTAGCGCAGATAAGCGAGTGCGCGCAACTTCTTTGGGCGCCGACGGAGTCTTCGAAAGTGGGGAGCGTTTGCCCGACCGAGTTGATGCAGTGATGGAAAGCGTGGGCGCTGCTACGTGGCAACATAGCGTGCGCGCTCTGAGGCCAGGCGGAACAATTGTGATTTCTGGAGCAACGAGTGGTGATGCCTCGCCAGCAGAGTTGACGCGCATCTTCTTCTTGCAACTGCGTGTCTTAGGTTCGACCATGGGCTCTATCTCTGAGTTTCGAGAGATGCTTGATCTGATGGAATCAAAGAAGATCACACCAGTTATTGACTCCACTTACGACTTTGCTGACGCACCCAAAGCATTTGCGCGCATGAACGACGGAGAACTCTTTGGCAAAGTTGTGATCAAGTTTTCTTTCTAATCTATAAATTTCCTCACGATTAATCAGCGAAAGCGGCTTGGACCAATGCAGCTTGTTCTTCGTCGTGGTGGTGATGATTGCCGGTTGCCGGGCTGGCCGAAGCAGCTCGCGAGATAGGCGTGATCAACTTGCCAATGCGTGCAGGCAAGTTGAGTCCATAGAAGGGCCACGCGCCTTGGTTTGCTGGCTCGTCCTGTACCCAGCGAACTTCAGCGTTGGGGTCCGCGGCAAGTGCTGCTTGGATTTCCGCTTCGGGCATCGGATAAAGCTGCTCAATACGAATGATTGCAGTTGAGGAATCGGCTCGATTTGCACGCTCTGCGATCAGATCGTAGTAGACCTTGCCGCTGCAGAGGATCACGCGCGTGGCATTAGAAACTTTCGAGTCAGCAATCACTGGTTGGAAATGTCCGTTAGTGAATTCCGAAAGAGCTGAGGAAGCAGCTTTCAGACGGAGCATTGATTTAGGAGTAAAGACCACCATGGGACGTTTAGCTGGATTCATGGCGTGCCAGCGCAGTAGGTGGAAGTACGACGAAGGTGAAGATGGTTGGGCGACGGTCATATTCTCTTCTGCGCAGAGCGCCATGAATCGTTCAATACGCGCCGAAGAGTGATCTGGTCCCTGGCCTTCGTAACCATGCGGCAAGAGCATGACGAGTGAAGAACG
>JAPLBA010000154.1 GCA_026393015.1 Actinomycetota bacterium | reverse complement strand
TATGTTGACTGCCGATCAGATCATCGAGAATCTTTCGACAGATTTTGTATTGACGCCACTAACAAAAGAGCAACGAGGCTCCGCACCGGCCGAGGAGTTCCTGGTTGATGGTGGACCTGTAACGGTTGGCATCATCGGTAGTGTGACAAGACCCTTCTGTGCGGACTGTGATCGCATCAGATTGACAGCTGATGGCCAAATTCGAAATTGTCTCTTTGCTACCGAAGAGGATTCTGTTCGTGAGATTTTGCGTTCGGGTACGGCAGATATTGATGAGAGAGTTGCTGCGGTGCTCTTTCACTCAGTTCTCAAGAAGAAGAAAGGTCATGGAATCGGCGAGCCCGATTTTGTACAGCCAATTCGCCCGATGTCAGCGATCGGTGGTTAGGAACCCAATTCCCGAGAAATTACAGGGGCCGTCGGTGCAGTCTCACGCTCGCGTCCGGCGTTGGCGACGACTACCGCGATGTAGGGGAGTGTGAAGGCCCCCACGAAGAAGATCCACCTCCACGGGCTTGGCACGATAACGGTCAAAAGAAAGCAACCGGTACGAATCATCATGCTGATGAAATAGCGCTTCTGTCGACCGGCAAGATTGGTGCTCAGCGGTTCGGCTGCCCCGGTTATCTGATGGGGAGATATCTTCGGCTTCCGCTTAAAGTCCATAGGATCACGCTATCTCGGCACACTTCCCTCTGCCACTCAGGAGCACTCAGGAGCGCTCAGGGGCACTCAGGGGCAGAGACTCGTTTGCTCGGGAGTGGCTTGGGGTAAGTTAAAGGCATGACTTCGCGCTCAGTTCTGGTTACTGGTGGAAATCGCGGTATTGGGTTGGCCATTGCGCTCGCTTTCCAGGCGCAGGGCGATCAAGTAGCCATCACCTATCGCAGCGGAGATCTCCCCGAAGGACTCTTCGGCGTACAAGCAGATGTCACCGACACCGAGTCAGTGGAGCGAGCTTTTGCCGAAGCGGAAGCTGCACATGGCCCGGTGGAGATTCTGGTCGCAAATGCCGGGATTACCCGTGACGGATTAGTTCTCAGAATGTCTGATAAGGATTTTATTGATGTTGTGAATACGAATCTTACTGGCGTTTTTAGATGCGCACGCAGAGCGACCAAAAGCATGTTGAAGTTGAAACGTGGTCGCATCATCATCATTGGTTCTGTCGTGGGGCACTCAGGTTCTGCTGGTCAAGTAAATTATGCATCCACCAAGGCAGGACTGGTAGGAATGGCACGATCGCTTGCGCGCGAATTGGGAGTTCGTGGGATCACTACGAATGTGATCGCTCCTGGTTTTGTCACTACTGATATGACGGCTGTATTGGACGAAAATATTAAGAAGGAAATCCTTAATACGATTCCACTCAATCGTTATGCGGAGGCCAGTGAAGTTGCCGGTGTGGCGATATTCCTAGCATCTGATAGCGCGGCATACATCACTGGTGCGGTAATTCCAGTCGATGGCGGTCTTGGCATGGGAAATTAGGGAGCCGGTATGGGAATACTTGAAGGTAAACGCATTTTGGTCACCGGTGTCCTCACTGATGCATCGATTGCGTTTCATGTAGCCAAGATTGCGCAAGAGCAGGGGGCCCAGGTGGTGCTCTCTTCCTATGGGAGAGTATTAAGGCTTACTGAACGAATTGCCGGTCGATTGCCACAGAGTGCGCCAGTGATTGAACTCGATGTCACCTCCGATGATGACCTCGCCCAATTACCCACTCGTGTGGGTCAACATGTTTCAGGACTTGATGGTGTTATCCATTCCATTGGTTTTGCACCCGAGGCGGCTTTAGGCGGAAATTTTCTCAACACAGAATGGGCTGATGTAGCGACTGCATTACAGGTATCGGCTTATTCATTAAAATCTCTCACAATGGCCGCCCGCCCACTCTTCGATAAAGAGAAAGGTGCCAGCGTCGTGGGGCTTGATTTCGATGCAACGGTCGCTTGGCCAAAGTATGACTGGATGGGTGTAGCTAAAGCTGCACTTGAATCATGTTCTCGTTATCTTGCGAGAGATTTGGGGCCGGAGAATGTACGGGTCAATTTGGTGGCAGCTGGACCAATCAAAACTATGGCTGCTAAATCCATTCCCGGGTTTGATGAGTTTGAGGGTGTATGGGATGCCAAGTCTCCGCTGAAGTGGGATGTTTCTGACCCGACTCCAGCCGCCCAGGCATGTGTCGCGCTGCTCTCTGATTGGTTTCCGAAAACAACCGGAGAGATCGTCCATGTCGATGGTGGCGTGCACGCAATAGGTGGTTGATGAAGACTCTCTATCTGCTCCGTCACGCCAAAGCTGTTCAAGGCCTGAAGCATGCATGGGATCCAGCTGATGATCGAAATCGAACTCTCACTCCGGGAGGACTTGGTGACGCTAGTGCAGTGGGGGCATGGTTTGCTAGAAAAGGCATACGCCCCGGCCTTGCCCTTGTCTCTGATGCCACTCGCACAGTTGAAACCTGGCAGCACCTTCGCGCTGCTGCAGATATACAAGTGCCCTCGCGATTTATGCCGGAACTCTATTTGGCCTCGCCTCAGCAGATCATTGACCTCATTCATCAGGTGGGCGACTCATTCACTTCCCTGTTGATCATTGGTCATAACCCCGGTTTAGAGGCGTTGGTGGGCGCGGAGTTAAATACCTCAGCACTGGCGAGCTCTCAATATGAGGGCTTGTGGTCGGAGTGTGCGCCTGCTCTCTTGGAGTGGAAGGTTCGAGGGTTTCGCTGAACTAGGCAATAATTGCCTATAGGCTTGGCAATTATCTACAAAGTATCAATGACTTACCTCTCAGGCTCTCGTAAAGTCAGTCGAGAGATCCAGTAGTTGATACGTGATGAGAACCTGAGAGGGAGCACAATGGGAATTCGTATCGGTATTGATACGGGTGGTACTTTCACCGACATTGTCGCTCTCGACGAAGTAACTGGCGGACTAGTCACCACAAAGACTCCCTCCACTCCGAGCAACCCCGCTGATGGCTTTATGAACGGAATCGCGAAGATCCTCGACTTGATGGGGCGATCTGCGACCGAAATTTCAGCCGTGAGTCATGGCACCACGGTGGCCACCAATCAGTTGTTGGAAGACAAGATTGATGCGCTTGGATTTATTACCACTGAGGGATATGAATTCATGTTGGAAATTGCTCGGCAATCAGTCCCCGATGGCTACGGTAATTCCTACTTCTGGGTGAAGCCGCCTCGCATTGTGCCTGCTGATTTAGTGCGAACTATTGGCGGCCGCTTGAATGTCAAAGGTGAGGAGTTGCGACCACTCGTCGAAGCCGATGCTAGATCCGCTGCTCGCTTCTTCAAAGAGCGAGGAATCACCACAATCGGCATATGTTTTTTGCACTCATATGTAAATGGCGAGCACGAAGAACGTATGCGAGAAATTCTTTTAGAGGAAATTCCTGATGCGGTTGTATCTATTTCGAGCGAGGTACTCAAGGAGTATCGCGAATACGAACGCTCCATGACGACCTTGGTCGATGCCGCAGTGAAACCTAAAGTGGCTCGGTATGTGTCAAATATCAAGTCGCGCCTAGATGCCTATACGATCGATAAAGGAGTCGTGCCCTTTTATGTGATGAAGAGCAACGGTGGAGTGCTCTCTGCCGACGAGGTGGTACATCAACCCATTACGACAGTGCTCTCTGGCCCCGCGGCAGGTGCTTTGGGGGCTGCGCTCATTGCCTCGCAAGCAGGTTTCGAAAGCGTTTTGACTTTGGACGGTGGGGGAACTTCTACAGATGTAAGCGTTGTTGTTCGAGGTGAACCCACGATGACTACCGAGGGAAGCATTGGACGGTTCCCCAGCAAGATTCCGATGATTGACATCGTCACGGTCGGTGCTGGAGGTGGCTCTATTGCGTGGATCTCGCCTGAAGGAACTCTCAAGGTGGGACCAAAATCTGCTGGCGCGGCTCCTGGACCCATGTGCTACGGCAACGGTGGTCAGGAAGCAACAATCACCGACGCGCATCTCTTCTTGGGTCGGATCCCACCGCATCTTTTAGGAGGCGAGATTCCACTTGATCGCGCACTTGCCGCTGCAGGTATCACCAAGATTGCGCACGCGCTTGGACTCGGGGCAGAAGAGTGTGCTCGAGGGATCTTGGAAATTTCTGCTTGGAACCAGGCGAACGCACTGCGCCAAATCACCGTTAAACGCGGCCTAGACGTTCGCAACTTCTATCTCACTACCTTTGGCGGGTCTGGTTCGCTATTGCTCTGTCGATTGATGGACATCCTCGGTTTGGCTGGCGTTATCGTTCCACTCAACCCCGGAAACGTTTCTGCGTTTGGACTTCTCACGGTGGATGTGCGAAATGATTATGTGCAAACCATGGTGATGAAGCATGCGGAATTCGATTTCGTCAAAGTGGGAGCAAGCATAGATAAACTCACTGCAAGTGCGCACGCTGCCCTTGTGAAAGAAGGTTTTTCTTTAGCAGACCATGTGTATCGCCGGAGCGTAGATCTTCGATATTTTGGTCAGGCATTCGAGGTTCGCGTCGATGCACCTGCTGGCGAAATAGATTCCCGTTTTGCGCACACAGTCGCTGATCGATTCCATGAAGCGCATAAAGCTCTCTACGGATACGACTTCAGAGATGATGACCGCCAACCAGTTGAGTGGGTCAATCTGCGGGTCTCAGGCATTGGTCCCATCACAAGACCTGTGATTCAAGAATCGCCCGCTGGGGATGGCGATGCATCGAGGGCATTTACTGGAGAACGTGAGATCTGGTTTGAGTCACAACCGGTGAAAACCCCAATTTATTCGCGCCCTGAGTTGGCGCCAGGGGATTGCATCACTGGGCCAGCAATCATCGAAGAGTTTGGATCCACGGTGCCGATTCATCCTGGATTTCAAGTCCGTATCGATCGTTTTCGCAACATCATCGTCACTAAGGCGGGATCATGAGTGCTAATCCGTTAAAGATCGATCCCATTTTGGTCGAGATCGTCGAAGGGACCTTAGCCAGTGTTGAACAAGAGGTAGAAACAGCCATCGGACG
>JAPLBA010000120.1 GCA_026393015.1 Actinomycetota bacterium | reverse complement strand
CATCATGCAGAGCAAGAGGATGGATCCGAGAATGAGGGTCCGATATGCGCCAGCAAATCGAATTTCAAAATCAATAGCTGCGATGAGTGCCACTCCCGCAAGTGGACCAAGAAGCGTACCCACGCCGCCTAGGAAGAGCCCCACGAAGAAGATTAAGCCGCCGTTGAGGTCGCCAATTTCAGGCGCCATAAATCCACCCTGCATTGCCGTGATGGCTCCCGCTACTCCAGCGAGGCCTCCCGCAATCGCGAAGATTTTCACCCTTTGAACATTGGGTGAAACACCTAACGCGCTAGCTGTGTCAGTCGACTCTCGCAAAGCCATGGTCGCTCTACCAAAACCGCTAAAAACTGTGTTTCGTTGAACCACATATGCGATGACCAAAATGCCTAAGGTGACATAGTAAAACTGTTTTATTGTGAGATCTTCACCACGAAATGCGGGTAGATAGAGGCCAGAGATGAGGCCATCATTTCCGAGCGCGTTTCTAAAGCCCTCCATAGCTATCAAGTTGGCCGCGAGCGTAATCATGCCAAAGTAAAGATAAGTGGCACGCAAACTAAGAAGAATCATGAGTACCGAGAAGATGGTGCTCACTAGCGCAGCGATCAAAATACCAACCCAAGGATCAATGCCGTAGTTAAGCATGGCCAACCCAATGGCGTACCCACCCATCATCTGCATGCCGGTGTGTGCAAGTGAGAGCAGACCGCCATAGCCCATACAAATATTGAGAGAGATTGTCAGTACTGCAGAGGTCCCTGCAGTGATGATGACGTTCATGTAGGACTCAGGATTAGATGTGGTGTTTGCCCAAAAAGGAAAGAGAAGCAGAAATGTAATGAGAACAAAAACTAAACCCCGCAGGGAAATCTTTACCATTTTCATCAGTGGCCATCCATCGGCTTGCCGAATAACCCAGCGGGTTTAAGAATCAAAATCAGACCCAACGCAATGAAGACTGCAATACCTGCGGCAATGCCACCAAAGATCGCGCCAGCGATGCTGTTAAGCAGGCCTACTATAAGACCACCAAAGAGCGCGCCCCGAGGGCTACCGACGCCGCCGATCACCGCGGCCGTAAAACCACTAATAGTAAAAGCTAATCCGTTTGCCGGGTTCACAAAATTTTCTGGGGCCCAGAGAAAACCGGCAAGCGCGCCAAGGACCGCGCTTCCCACAAAAGCACCGACCACTAAACGTTTGGTCGGGACGCCGAGGATGATCGCAGTATCAGGATTATGCGCCGTCGCACGCATGGCGCGACCATAAATCGATCGGCGTAAGAATTGGTCGTAAACGACGATGATTGTTAGCGAAACCACAATAGCAATTATCTGCTGGGCGCTGAGCGCGGCACCACCGATAGAGAAGGTCTTATCCACGATCGGGAAGAAGGTGAGCGTGTCACCCACATACCGAATCGAAAAAATGGCTTGAAAAATGAGCGCTGCAGCCAGTGTGGCAATAATCCACGCAAATCGACTGCCAGAAAGTTGTACTGGCAGCATCACCATGCGTTCCATGATCAGACCCATCACAACGGCAAGAACGAGCATAACCGCAAGACCCACGAGCCAGGGTATTTTATGAACACCTACGAGTTCAAAACCCACGGCAGCTCCGAGAATGAAGGTCTCCCCTTGGGCAAAGTTCATGATGCGGGTGGGTTGGTAGGTAATGGTGAGGGTAAGTGCCACCAGACCATAGATAGACCCGCTAAAGAGGCCATCAAAGAGCGCTTGCAAACTCATCTTTCGCGACCTCGAAAACTTTCCCTTACGTTGAAGTTACTGGGGGCTCAACTCTGAAAATTGAGGTGGGCTGAGACTTCGCTAGAGGTCTCAGCCCACCTTTCAAATCGATCTCTACTTACTTGAGAACGAGCTTGCCCTTCACCTTGGTGCACTTGAGAGTTTTGCCAGCGGCAGACTTCGCCGTGGCTCCCACCTTCGAGCAAGCATCCCCCGCCTTGGCGGACGCCTTCACTGCTTCCACCACCTTGGCGATCTGAACGACGTCCTTCACTTGCTCCTCGGTGTACCAACCAGTTGCGTCCTTCATCCACTTGTAAATATGGATGGCATCTGCCTGGTAGAGGTTGTGCTCAGGTCCTGGATGGATCCGGTTGCCTGAAGGAGTTTGATCAGCAGGGATATCTAGCGTGCTCATAGCTGCTGCAACCTTGTCAGCATCGAATGACTGTGCCTTATTCGCAGCAACGGCGTACGCATAGACGCAATCTGCAGCGAGTGCAGTGCCCTTCGGAGAAGTCGCACCCGCGATGGCTCCAGTATTGATGCCATAGGCAGCGACGATGGCATCAACGTGTGCCTTGTAACCTGGCATCCACTTTGACTTATCGCGCACTGGCCATTGGTAGTTAGGCGCGGCCATGTAGGTACCGGCAAAGTCTGGACCACCAGCATCATGGAAGGCAACGTTCTGGAGTCCTGATCCACCCACAACGAGACCCTTGTAGTTCAGTGCCTTAGCTGCCTTGGCAGAAAGGGCGCCGTAGGCGTTGCTGGAAATCCAGATTGCATCAGCATCAATGAACTTCGCGACTTGATCATTGTGTGAAGTCGCAGTCGAGGTGATTTGTTGCCATCCGATGTAGACCATTCCGTATTGCTGAGCCACGGTGGTCATGTATGTGTGGAAATCGGTACCTGTGGCGCCAGCTTCGTAGATCATGCCGAAGCTCTTCACGCCCTTGTCTTGAAGGACGGCGAGCATCGCATTGATGTCGTCTTTGTAGTAATCCTGTGAACGGAAACCGTACTTGTAATCAGCGAAGTTTCCAGCCGCAACTGCCGCCTGGCAGTTGATCTTCTTGGCGGCTTCATAGGATGGGGCAGCTGCTTGGTAGTAAGCAGTAATCGAAGGTCCGACAACCATCTTTACGGTGTCGTCAGTAGCGAATTCCTTCGCATTGGCCACGGCCTTAGCAGGAGCAAGACCATCGTCGAGCTCTCTAATCTTGATTTGGGCTCCACCGATGCCGCCGGCTTTATTAATTTGATCGGCGATGATCGTCATTGAGTTCTTCTGCGAGACACCGAGCACGGCGAAGACGCCAGTCATCGGCGCTTCAAGCCCAATGGTGATTTCCTTTAAGCCAGAACTCCAAGTGCCTTTAGGCACGAGGCCCGGACTGTCGGCAGCTTGCGCTGGAATAATTGAAAAAGCGAGGGCCGCTACTGCAAGCGATCCAACCGCGAAACGAGTTTTACGCACGTATCCTCCAAGCAGGGTAGGGAGCGAGCCGTTTGGTTCCACCTTGCGGAACGCTGTTCCGGTAATCCTGTCGGCTGATCGTGCCGAGGTCAAGAGGCTCGCAGAGATATTTCCCGGTGGATTTCCCGGTGGATTTTATGGTGAATTTCCCGGTGAATTTTAAAGAGTCGAATTGAGTCTGGCCACTACCCGGAAGAGCTCCTGGTAGGCGGTCGCCAACGCGTCGCCACCCACCGCACCCGGCGGGGTGAGCTCAAGCCAATCGGCCCACTTCCCGTAGCGCTCCTGTAATTGGCCCACCACGGAGTCGAGATCACCGTGGACTGTCATGGCATCCACTAACCCGTCGGCGAGGTCAGCGCCCACAAAGCCGCCCGAGGCAGCAACCTCATGGAAGTAAGGAACTTGCTGATACATGGCGAAGGAGGGCCGCAGTAGGTCGCGCGCTTTCACCGGATCTGGCTCCACCAGGACCCGGACCATGGCTGAGCGCTGTGGCGATCTCTTCCCCCGCGCCACCCCTTCGGCAAAGGCAGGTTCTAAGACTTCGTGGAGCCACTCCTGGGTATGGAGCCAATTCACTAAGACGCCATCGGAGATTTCGCCAGCGAGTCTGGCCATGCCAGGACGAGTCGCGGCGAGATGGATAGGAATCTCATCTCGCAATGGCGGGATCATCCTTCGGTAGCCCGCTATGTTGTAGAACTCACCTGCAAAATCACACGAGAGACCGCCATGGGCCTTCCAAGCCAAGCGAATGACTTCAATGTATTCGCGCATACGCACCAAGGGCCGCGTGGGATCAATGCCGTAATGATCGCGGTTCCAATGTTCGGGCATAGTCCCGAGCCCCAATTCGTATCTGCCGCCCGAAATCTCATCCACCGTACTTGCAGCGAGTGCTGTAGTGACTGGCGGCCGCGCCCAGGTGGCGATACCAGAGATGATCCGAGGTTTCGTCGTCAATGCCGAAACGAAAGATGCAGCAGCAAAGGTTTCATGCGCAGCTTCTCCTACACAAAGTGCATAGGCCCCAGATTTTTCGGCCTCAGAAATAATGGGGCCGTACTTTGACAGTGGAATGCCAGCAAGACCAATAGCAACGGCTGCTTTCATCATCTTATGACCGTAAATCTCTTAGGCGCGGCGAACGTATTGACCGGTAGGTGCGCCTTGCACTTCGCCGTGTGCATAGACCACATTGCCCCGGAGCACAGTAGTTTCCGGCCAGCCCTGCACTTCCACACCTTCGAAGGGGCAGTGATCTTGCGCAGAGAGCAACATATCTGTGGTTACCGTGGCTTTCTTATCGAGATCAAGAACCACGAGATCGGCATCAGCACCGATATTCATGCTCCCTTTCTGCGGCCAGAGACCGTAAGCCTTGGCAGGATTACTACTGGCAAGCTCGACAATGCGAGCAAGTGAGAGACCACGCTTGTGATGACCTTCGGAGAGGAGCACCGGATAAAGAAGTGCGGTGCCACCGAAACCGGGAAGCGCTGGCCAGAGTTGATCACCCTTCTCTTCTTCCATGCAGCAAGCGTGATCTGATGCCACCCATGAAACTGTGCCATCAAGCACACCGTTCCACAATTCTTCATTATCGCTCTTCGTACGGATAGGTGGATTTACTTTGCCGCCTAGACCGCCCTTCTTATCAAGGGTTTCGTAATCAAGACAGAGATGGTGCAGCGTGACTTCGATACGCATATCCGTATCGGGATAGGTCACCCGGGCGCGACGTGCGGCGTTGAGCGCCGGACCGCTGGAGATGTGCAACAAGTTGATATTAGTGCCAGCAGCAGCCGCCAGAGTGGTGGCTTCTCCAATTGCAACTTCTTCCGTGAGCGGCGGACGCCCGTCTGAGTATGCCTTCAGATTCTGTGGGCTTCCATTAGTTTGCACGCGATCAATAAAGAGGCGCATTAACTCAGATTGTTCGCAGTGCAAGCTGAGCGAAACGCGCGTCTGCGGATTCTCTTTCTGCGCCGCCGAGACAGATTCCATAATTGAGAAGAGATGGCCGAGGTCATACTCTTCACTCATCGTAAACGCTTTGGAGTCGCGACTATTAGCTGCGAGATTAAATCCCTTATAGAACATGTAGTACTTATATGAAGGAATGCCGTGGTTCTTTACAAGCGAACCCACCTCATCCACTTGACCGGCTGTCATCGGCGCTAAATGAAATCCAACATCGGTGTGGACTTGGCCTTTTACCGACTCGAGTACCTCTGGAAAAATATCTGCATAAGTGCCCGTCTTGTTGAGGTAATGCTGGCCAGTGCGGAAGTAAGAAATAACAGTGGTAGCACCACCCACTAGCGATGAGCGCGTCTCTTCGAACGCATCCTGTGCGATCGGACGATAAATACCGATATGGAAGTGCGCATCAACTGCACCCGGCGCAACATACTTACCCGTTGCGTCAACCACCTTTTTGCCACCTTGAAGGTCGACACCAATTGCCGCGATCTTCCCACCAACAACTCCGATATCGGCTTTTACTTCTCCGGTAAATGGAATAATGAGAGTTCCGCCCTTGATGACGAGATCAAACGACATGACATGCTCCTTGTGTGATGGTTGAACTAGGCATTGGGGTTATAACCAAGACGGCGGGAGACTCGAGCCGTGGCCGCAAGAAGAAGCGGCACACAATCGTCGATTTCATCCTTAAAACGATCGGCTGGACCACTGAGGCTAATGACCGCCGCAGGAGAGCCTGTGTGATCAAAGACTGGCGCCGCAAGAGATGCCGCCCCTGCTTGACGTTCGCCAAAAGAACTCGCAAAACCCCGTTGCCTAATTTCCGCCAATTCCTCGCGAAGTTTACCGGCGTCAATAATGGTCTTATCAGTGACTGAAACCATCTGCTTAGCGAGATATCGAACCTGCTCATCCGGAGCTAGAAAAGCTAAGAATGCCTTCGAAGAACCTCCCGCATGTAACGGAAAAGGAACACCGATGGGAACACTCATCACAATTTCACGTTCCGGACGTATCTGATCCACATAAATGCGCTCATCCCCGGTGCGGATAGAAAGCGTGGCAGTCTCTTTGCTCACAAGTGAGAGTTGTTGCAACTCAGCTAAAGCTATCTGCCGCACATCGATACGAGCGAGATAGGCAACTCCCAGCGAGAGCGAGGCGGCTCCAAGTTGATAGCGACGACTCTCTTCTATCAATTCAATAAATCCCCGCGAGCGCAGTGATGCCAAAATACGATGGACTGCCGCTTTGGAGAGCGTCAGTTGCTCAGCAATATCAGTAACCCCCAAATGTGGGTTATTTGGCTTTGCAAAAAGCAGGAGTACATCTGCCGCACGTTCTACGGTGGCAATTGTTTGGCTGGTGGATTCAACCATCTAAGAACCGAAACCAATGGTGACGGGAGGATCTACCACCATGCGAGTTCCCAAGAATTCCCACCACTCATCTTGAGTGACGCGCAGATTCTCCCAATTTGCGTCCCCCTTGAGCGAAGCCAGTGCCTTGCGGTACTCGCCAAAGCCAGCCTCATCTTCAAAAGCCGCCCAATTTTCGATCGTGTAAACATCCCCGACGAGGCTGTAATACCAGCGAACTGACTTCACCATCGGAAGATCCTGGTAGAACCAGGTTTCGCGATCCTCGAGCCAATGCCAGAAATCCTTCATATTCCGCCTGGAGTGCGAACTGAGCTTCATCTTGTAGACGAGATAGACCATGTAAATCTCCTCATATGAAGGTTGCCGAGCCACCCGTGGAGCTGAAGACTGTTCCGCAGAGCGTAACCGTATTCCGCCTGGCGGTAAATATCCACGCTCAGACCTTGTCTGAAACCCCCCGCCGCCAGTACGGTGTGGAACGTGGTTTCACAGAGTGGAACGCCCAAGATGAGCGCTGAAGACCCATCAGTGAGCTCACCTCCAGGGGCGTTAGCCGGCGTGCGAGTTCTCGATTTGGCGACCCTCTTTGCCGGGCCGATGGCGGCCACCATCTTGGGAGACTTTGGCGCTGATGTCATCAAGGTGGAACACCCCACCAAAGGCGACCCCGTCCGAAATCATGGACCCAGCAAAAATGGCATCCCGCTCTGGTGGGCGATGCTCTCACGCAACAAGCGCACGATTGCTCTTTATCTCGGAGATCCGCGCGGCGCCGAGATTGCCAAAAAACTCATTGCAACCTGTGATGTGCTGATTGAAAACTTTAGGCCGGGCACATTAGAAGGGTGGGGCCTCTCTCCCGAAGAGCTCCACCGCATCAACCCTGGCCTGGTCATCGCGCGGGTGACTGGTTTTGGCCAATTTGGGCCGTACTCTGCCCGCCCCGGGTTTGGCACGCTTGCCGAATCGATGAGTGGTTTTGCTGCCATGACCGGAGAGCCGGGCGGCCCACCCACACTTCCGCCTTTTGGTCTAGCCGACGGCATTGCGGCGCTAGCAACTTCGCAAGCGATCATGACCGCGCTCTATGCGCGCGAAAAGAATGGTGGGAAAGGACAAGTTGTCGACCTAGCGATCATCGAGCCAATTCTCTCAATCCTTGGGCCACAGCCACTGATCTATGATCAACTCGGCGCAGTGCAGCAGAGAACCGGAAACCGCTCTGTTAATAACGCTCCAAGAAATACCTACATCACAAGCGAGGGTAAGTGGGTTGCCATTTCGACTTCGGCACAATCCATCGCTGAACGAGTAATGCGGCTCGTGGGGCATCCGGAAGTGATTGATGAGCCATGGTTTGCTAAGGGATCTACGCGCGCAGAGCATGCAGAACTTCTCGATACCTATGTCGGCGATTGGATTAAGGAACGCGATCTGGCCACCGTCATGAGGTCTTTCGAAGAGGCCCAGGCAGCGGTAGCCCCTATTTATGACATTCGCGATATTTTTGAAGACGAACAATTCCAAGCACTCGATACCATTACAACAGTGAATGATCCCGACTTAGGGCCACTCAGAATGCAAAATGTCTTATATCGTTTGAGTGGCACACCCGGTCGCATCCGCTGGACTGGTCGAAAGCGTGGAGCAGATACTCGCGCCGTATTGGAAGAGTGCAATGCAATAACGGCAATAACGGCAGATCAATGGGATCTACTCATTAAAGAAGATGTAATCGCAGAGGCGGAGTAGAAAATGAGCGAGTTGAATACCCTTCTTTCCGGCCTTTCGGGCGCTCGCATCATCGACCTATCGCAACCCATGAAGCGCGGCATGCCTCAATCCCCGAACCACCCACCCTTTCGCATGATTCTTGAACGACGCCATGGGGATATGGTGCGCGCCGATGGAGGGTCTGCTTCAAATGAAATAATCGTGACCGGCGGCCATGTCGGAACTCACATAGATGGCCTTTCGCATGTTTCTCACGAAGGAAAACTCTTCGGGGGTGTAGATGCCTATGAAGCCCAAGGCGCGGATGGATTTAAAACTCTTGGAATCGACACCATGACACCTTTTGTTGGACGGGGCGTACTTCTCGATATCGCGCGCTTACATGGGGTTGCCACTCTGCCCGCCGGTTACGGCATCACTGCCGATGATTTATCGCGCGCTGAGAAAGCTCAAGGTATTTCGGTGGAAGCGGGCGACTCAGTACTCATTGGTTCGGGTTGGTCTCGACGCTGGAATGAACGAGATGCATTCATCGGCCTCTCCGACGGCGTTCCTGGAGTCGACACAAGTGGAGCAGAGTGGATTGCTTCTCGAAAAGTAAAGATCGCGGCTGGCGAGACTATTGCATTCGAGCAGATCACGGCAGGTGCAGGACATAGCTTGCTTCCAGTCCACCGCATTCTCCTGGTCGAATATGGCATTCACATCATGGAAACACTCAAACTCGACGAACTTCTTGATGCAAATGTCTCCGAATTTATCTTCGTAGTTTCGCCGCTTCGCGTAGTGGGCGCTACTGGCGCCCCCGTGCGACCATTGGCGATACTTCCGTGACCGAATACGTTAAACAACTTGCACAATTTGCTTACGACGCAAAGATTACGGCGGAAATTCGCAAAGACGTCACCGAACGCATCTTAGATACGATTGGCAACTCACTCGCCGGACGAGCGGAATCCCTCAAGAGTGGAGCTCACGAACCGGATTTAGCAGTCGAGCGCGCAGTACGTAGTTGGGGTGGTGTCGGTAAGAGTGTGGTCATTGGTGGAGATGGGGGGCCACTTCCGGCAGCGAGCGCCGCACTCATTAACGGCACCTTGGCACATGTCCTCGATTTTGACGATACACATCTCCCTTCCGTGCTACACCCTTCTGCATCAATCATTCCAGCAGGGTTAGCAGTCGCCCAAGAAGTTGACGCCACGCCAGATCAACTCATTCACGCAATCGCAGTGGGCATTGAAATTTGTAACCGATTAGGAATGGCTTCCTACATTCCAGAAATCCGCAATTCACTCTTCTTCGAAAAGGGATTTCACGCGACTTCGATCTGCGGAACCATCGGTGCCGCTGCTGCAGCTGCCTACCTTTATGGTGTGGATGCAGATCGCATTGCAGATGCCATGGGTATCGCAGTAAGCATGGGAGCGGGAGTGATTGAGGCTAACCGCACCGGTGGAACAGTGAAGCGCATCCACTGCGGTTGGGCCGCGCACGGCGGCATTACTGCTGCAGCATTCGCGCGCGAAGGAGTCACCGGCCCGCCGACGGTGCTTGAAGGTCGCTTCGGATTTTTTAACGCATACCTGGATGGAAAGTATGACGAACACGCACTAATCGATGACTTAGGAATTCGTTGGGAGTTATTACGCACCGTTTACAAACCCTACCCCACCAACCACTTCACTCACCCAGGAATCGATTGCGCACTTGCCCTTCGTAACCAGATTGCGGATCTCAATGAGATTGCCCGAATCGAACTTGGCGTAGCAATGCCCGTTATGCGCACCATTGCCGAGCCCCGTGAAGATAAAACGCACCCCAAGAGCGGCTATCACGCAAAGTTCTCCGGTCCCTATACCATCGCGGCCGCGCTCACCGGTGGCGGCGGCCTTGGACTCTACCTGGATGATTTTGGACCTGGCTGGGATGCCCCGCTTCGACTTGAACTTGCCGGCAGGGTCGAGGTGCACGCCGATGAGCGAGCAACCGAAATATTCCCACGAGCATTTGCTGCCCATCTAAAGATCATCATGAAGGATGGCTCAGCAGTTGAGCACCGCGTCGATGCCAGCCGAGGAAGCGAGACTGCGCCGCTCTCGCGTGAAGATGTACTCACCAAGTTCACGCTCAATGCTTCACGAGCGCTCCCTGAAAGCGCCGTGAACGAACTTCTGACATATAGCGCCCTCAAAGATCGCGGCGAGCTCGAGCGTTTTCTCAAAGTCCTTTCATGACTCAAAAATCACCACTTCTGGTAGCCAGCGTTGCTGCCGCTGGTCTTGGAATGGTGATGTACGACAACACTGCAATCACGGTTGCACTTCCCGCCATCAGAGATGCCTTCCAGGCCGACACGAGTTCTCTTCAATGGATGCTTAATGGCTTAAGTCTTATGACTGGATCGATGCTCCCCTTCTCAGGTGCGCTCGGTGATCGATTCGGTCCGAAGCGAACTTTTCGAGCGGGCATTTTGCTCTTTGCCGCAGCCGCCCTCGCAGGTTCCTTCTCTACTTCAATCGGCATGCTCATCGGTTTTCGCGTCCTCCAAGGTATTGGTGGCGCACTCTTGTTGCCGAATAGCACAGCGCTACTCAACGCCAATATCACTCCCGAAAATCGCAATCACACAGTGGGCCTCTGGATAAGTATTAGCGCAACCGGTTTGATTATCGGTCCGCTCGGCGGCGGACTACTCATTTCGCACTTCGGTTGGCGCGCCGCGCTCTACGGACACATAGTCATCGCCCTCTTCGGGGCGTGGCGTATTGGAAAACTCGATGATGGGCCGCGACGAGAGAATTCACTTGATTTTCCTGGCATTTTTACTGCAAGCTTTACCGCACTTGCCCTGTGCGCTGGACTTATTCAATTCGGAAGAAGCAATGCAAACTATCCACTAGCAACTGCCCTCATTGTGATCGGCTTACTCCTGGGCTACCTCTTCTATCGCATCGAACATCGCGTCGCGCATCCTCTGGTAGACCCGAGTTGGCTGACAGACATTCGTACGCGCGGGGTTCTCTTAGCGTGCGCTATTTACAACGGCACCATTGCCGCTTCGACCTTCTTGATTTCTGTACTGAGTCAAGATAGCCGGCATCTGACACCTCTCCAGGGTGGCATCGTGGTCTGGATGTCTTGCATTCTGATGCCCGTGGGATCGCGCATCAGCGGCAAGATCAAAAATGTGCCGGACCTTCGAAAGATCATGTTGCGCGGATCCATCGCACTCTCCGCCGGCTACGTCGTGATTGCCGCGCTCTCCCAAGGACCCTTCTTGTTGATGCTCGTCACCCTTTCAACCGCTGGATTCTGTGCCGGATTACTCTTCAGCGGAGACACCATTGCCATTCTGAATATTCTGGAGCCAGCAAAGGCCTCCTCCGGATTAGCCACCCTCAGTTTGGTACGCCAAATTGGTGCCGTCTTTGGTATCGCCCTCATAGGTTCTGCCTCTGAACTCTTCGGACGCGCCACCTCAGTCGATAACGGAAAAAGTCTGGCTATTGCGCTTGCCGGCGTAGTGACGTTGAGCTGCTACTTCCTTTTGAAGAAAGCGCTTACTGCCACCGTCCACGATTAACCATCGTCGCCGACGGCGCATCTAGATTCCAGGTAGCGCCTTCAACGTCAACCACCTCAACTTCATCTGAGAATCGTGAGTCCACACCCACCACCAGTAATGGCATCTCAGAAGTAGCTTCACGCAATACACGAGGCGCTTGTGCTGAGTTCTTTAAAGTCTTCTCGTGTGCTTTGGGGTCCACCACTTCATCGAGAATCCATTTTGGGCGAGAGTTAAACCAGGCCACCGCCCAGGTTTCTCCTTCGACCGAAGATGCAAAGCGTTGCCCAAGTGCAGGGACAAAGCCGTATTCACCTGGCATATACACGTGACCTGAAAGATTGAGCTGACCTTTAACAACGATAAATTCCTCGTCACACTGATAGTGGCCCACCTCATCGCGGCGCCAGCCCGCTGGAAAACGTACAAGTAAAGAAGCCGCGCCGCTCTCCAGAGAGTCGAGACGATGCATATCTACATCCATGCTTGATCCAGGAATGGGAACGTTCATCCATTCCGTGGTATCAAAGAGATTTACCAAGAGAGACCACCCTTCGTGCTGAGCGAATTACTGCCTCATCGAGCAGTCGTCCCTTGGCATCGGTGAGCACCCCGCCGCCCTGAGCGTCGTAGCGATCGATCATGTCCTGCGCTTCCGCTAATGCCTCGACAGAAGGAGTAAAGACTTCGTTCACAATGGCAACCTGCGCAGGATGAATACAAGTGCGTCCAAAATAACCCATACGAGCAAATTCCTTTGTGCTCTCGCGGAATGCTTCGAGATCTTTGAAGTCGGGACCTACAGGCGCAATTGGAGGAATCAATTTTGCAGCTGCACTGCACAAAACGATATGTGACCTAACAAATAGGAACTCCTTCTGGTCGGCTCCAAACTCTGCGCACAAATCGGCTAAAAGGTCGTACTCACCGATTTGCATCCGACTCACACGAGGAGCCCGCGCGATTTCGCGAGCATTGAGAATACCCTCCGCCGTTTCCACCAACGCCGAAACAGTGATGCTGCGTTCTGGAATTCCTAATTTTCGCTCCATGTTG
>JAPLBA010000095.1 GCA_026393015.1 Actinomycetota bacterium | reverse complement strand
TGCACTTGGCCGCGAAGAAGTCGGTTACCGAATCGGTAGACAATCCCGAGTTATACCAACTGACCAATGTGGTGGGAACAGAGACGGTGCTAGCCGCCGCACATGAATGTGGTGTGAAGTATTTCGTGAATTCATCCTCTGCCGCGGTTTATGGTGAGTCAGGCATTGTGCGAGTTTCTGAGAGCGACGTAGCGATTCCGGCCTCACCGTATGGCGCAACCAAGTTAGCTGCTGAAAGGATTGTAGATCGATACCGCGCACTTGGCATGGCGACCTGCAGTCTGCGCTACTTCAACGTCGCTGGTTCTGTGGCAGTTGAGTTGGGTGATGACTCGGTAGCGAATCTCTTTCCTATCATCTTGCGAAATATTGGAGAGAATGAACGACCTAAGATTTTCGGAAACGATTACGAGACGCCGGATGGTACGTGTATCCGCGATTACGTACATGTACGCGACATTGCAGATGCACACTTAATTGCTGCTGAAATGTTGGTGAAGAGCGAACTTCCACCTGTGATGAATATCGGTACCGGTACGGGTTCATCGGTACTCGAAGTGGTGCGCACCCTCTTGGATCTCACGGGTAGTTCGCTTGAGCCTGAATTTGTAGATCGGCGTGCAGGTGACATTGGTGAGTTGGTTGCCGATGTGTCGTTAGCTCGTAAAGTCTTGGGCGTTAACTTCACCAGCGATGTACGCGAGATCGCCGCTTCACTTATTAACTAATTTCACTCTCTGTTACTGCTGTGGGAATAGTAATTGTACTTCTATACGCAATTCACTAACCTGCCGCCATGGATGATCACGGGCCTGGACTTTACGAATTGATATCAAATTCCGAAGGTCATGAAAAATATGTGTGGCTCGATCCCGCCACCAATCCCAGCGCGGCATTTGCCATGAGCGACGCATTCCAAGCTCGAATCTCGCGTGCCATGAGCGAAGGCCCCGAATTGAGATCTCTGCGCCCTGTACGCAACTTGGGTCCCGAACCTTTGCAAATCCGTGAGGTCTATCAAGAGAGGTGATTTTTGGTCTGTTTCGACTATTCGTCGGAAGCAGGCCACACACTTGATTACCTAAGTCACTCTCCGCAATCTCATGATTACCGAGCGCTGAATCAGGCGTTAGAGCGTTTAGCTATCGAACACTTGACTCGTTGGGCGAGGCGCAAAGTCTTCAACTTAGAAGATGGCACTCCTGGTTTCTTAATCGAGGTATTTGCAGGTTCAAAAACTTGGTGGATTCTTTGGAGGTACTCCTCCAGGTCCGATTTAGCTGTGATAGCTATTGAATACATCGGCCCAAGCCCAGTGAGGTAGTAAGTTAGGCGCATGGCTGAAGCGAAGAAACCACCTGCAAAGAAGGCTCCGGCGAAGAAAGCTGCCCCAGTGAAGAAAGCTGAGTCGAAGCCTGTGGCTGAGAAGGCCCCTGTTGAGAAGGCTGCAGCCGAGAAGCCGGCCCCCGAGATCAAGCGCACCGGCGATCCCGTGAAGGATCGATTCCTCGAGGCGCTCGCCAAGAAACAAGGGCATGGCTCCAATCTGGGTGCTGGTCCTTCTGCTGCTGGTGGCGTTCGTGGCTCGCAATCTGATGCCAATAAGCCACAGATGTTCCGCCGCAAATCTGGCGGCTGATCTCTTTTAGCGGAGTGCGCCTGACGCGTGCTCCGGAACGAATGGGCTATTCGGTTTCACCTTATCCACTTCCACGTATGCGCTTCCCTGCGTAGGTCGTGGATCCACCTCACCCTTGTTGGGCCAGAGCGAGAAAGCACGCTCTGCTTGAGCAGTGATAGTGAGTGAGGGATTTACGCCAAGGTTTGCAGTCACGGTGGATCCATCGACGATATGCATCGTGGGGTAATTCCATGCACGGTGGTAGGGATCCACAACGCCACGATTGGGGTCATCACTGATGAC
>JAPLBA010000113.1 GCA_026393015.1 Actinomycetota bacterium | reverse complement strand
CCTCTCACGGAGAGCACACGCACTGCGAAATCAATCCGCGACGCACATCCTGCAACACCGCTAGCCATGATTTGGCATAGCGGCGGGCACGACGGTGGACAAGATGAAAGTAAGCGCCTGCAAGGACAGGTGGCGAATTGGTTTGAAATTTACCTCGCCAATAAAGCACACTCATTTCCCACTTTTCAATTGACCCAGAGTGCCGCCGCAATCTCCTCGCAAGATTCCGCCCCTGAAGCACGAGTACAAATAGGAACTTCGCTCCCCCTCGCCACCACTTCTCTGGCCCTTGCCATTACTAGCAAAAGCAAAGTTCTCCTGGCACCCGCCGGCGCTGCGCCATCAGCCGTGTCAGCACTCCCCGGATTCGGTAGCGCATTGAGTCTGGCGGGCGGACTCGGCGCCTTCCTCCCTGGCCAGAGCGCGTTCTTCGAATCTGCACCACTCACCGCGCAACTCCCCATCATTGGTGCTTCGAGTGTAAAAGTGCGCGTGGCCAGTACAACGGGAGATGCCACCCTCTTCTTCTCCTTGGTCGTGAAGAGTGAGAGCGGGCGCACTACTCAACCAAATGGCCTCGTTGCGCCGGTGCGACTTCTAGGCATTCCCGCCAACGGAATTGATATAGATGTAGCGCTGCCGGCAATAGTCACTAACGCGACTCCGGGAGATCGCATTGCACTGGCTGTTTCCACTACGGATCTTGGATACGCAATGCCACAAGATGGTCGGGTTTATTCGATCACCCCACTATCACCGCTCTTTGTTTCAACCATGACGCTTAAGAATGCACCAAGTAATACTCCGCTATACCTATGGCCGTTGATTGCTGTTGGATTTTTCGGTCTTTCACTTCTCTGGGTATTCATCAGGCGCCCTCGCCATCCTGCAATGAAAGAGCCCCAACGCGATGCGCCCTTAGTCTCTGTGCGAGCTCTTAATAAGCAGTACGACGACGGGTATAAAGCAGTCACGGATCTCTCATTCACGGTAGAACATGGACAAGTAGTCGGTCTGCTGGGACCAAACGGTGCGGGAAAGACCACCACCCTGCGCATGTTGATGGGATTGATCTTCCCGACGTCGGGTGAGATCGAGATTTCTGGAGTACCAGTCTTCCCCGGATCGCGCGCCCTTTCCGGGCTCGGAAGTTTTGTTGAAGGGCCTGGATTTCTTCCTCATCTCACTGGAAGTGAAAACCTCGATCTCTACTGGCGATCGACTGGCCGCAGCGACGACCCAGAAATCGCTGATGCGCTTGAAATATCCGGCTTAGGCACTGCAGTCAATAAAAAGGTGCGTACTTATAGCCAAGGCATGCGCCAACGGCTAGCAATCGCACAAGCAATGCTCGGTAAACCAGAGTTGCTCGTGCTCGATGAACCCACGAATGGGCTTGACCCCACACAAATCAAAGCGATGCGTTCTATCCTCAAGAATTATGCGGAGAGCGGCCGTACCGTCATTGTTTCATCACACTTACTCTCTGAAGTCGAACAGACCTGCTCTCATGTAGTTGTGATGCATAGGGGTCTATTGATTGCATCAGGAACCATCGATGAGATTCTCAACCGAAATGGCAAAAGAGCACAGCATCTGGAAGAGATATTTATGGATCTAGTCGGCGAAGATACGGAGATTGGAATCTAATGAGTTATCAAGCGGCTCACACGCTTCCCTTCCGGGTGGAACTTATTCGTCAGGTTAGGCGCAAGCGCACGTTGATCGCCTACCTATTCATCGTCGCATTGCCTCTTATTGTGGCGGGAGCTGTGAAGTTCGGTCCGTCGAGCGACGGTGGTGGCGATGAATTCGGCGGCGGCGGACTCGATCTGATCGGTCTGGCAACTCATAGCGCGGCGAACTTCACCGCAACGATGTTTTACTTCGCTACCGGATTTGTTTTGATTACCGTCGTCGCAATTTTTTGTGGAGATACGGTAGCCAGTGAAGCATCCTGGTCCACACTTCGTTACTTGCTCGCCTCGCCAGTTCCGCGAGCGCGTTTACTTCGCCAGAAACTACTCGTGGGTCTCACGCTTTCCGGTGGCGCCGTTCTTTTATTGCCTATTGCTTCTTACATCATCGGTGGAATTACTTTTGGCTTTGGCGGCCTGCAAACTCCACTCGGTGCCACGTTTTCGCAAGGCGTCGGAATCCAGCGCATCGCGATTATGACCGCATTTCTGGCGCTCTCGTTACTCTTCTGTGCAGGTCTAGCTTTTCTTATGAGCGTGACGACCGATGCTCCCCTCGGCGCAGTGGGGGCGGCAGTAGGCATAGTTATCATAAGTAATATTCTTAACGCTATTAGCGCGCTCGGGTCACTGCGCAATTGGCTTCCTACCCATTACGCCTATGCCTGGCTTGATGCTTTGGCCACAGAGATCGACTGGAGCGCTATGGTGCGCGGAGCGTCCTACTCGCTCATCGCCTTCGCGCTCTGTATCGGAGCCGCGACCGCCAAGTTTGCCCGGAAAGACATCACCTCATAATTCTTCTACGCGCCTGAAATTCACTCTGCGTAGGGCGAAGATCACCTCTAGACTGACCCCTCAAATGCCTATTGGGAAGTAGCGTCTGAACATGAGAATTTTTGTACCAAAAGAGTCCCGCGCGGGCGAGCGCCGGGTCGCCATCACCCCAGATGTCATCGGGCGGCTGAAGCAAAACGGCTTAGATGTCACCATCGAAAGTGGCGCAGGAACTTCTGCCGGTTTCGGTGATGAGCTCTATCGCACAGCTGGTGCCACGATCTCCCCTACGGCAACTTTCGCCGAGGGCGACGTGGTAGCCAGCGTCGTACCGATAACAAATGAACAATTTGGTCAGCTGCGACCAGGCACCATCACTATTTCTTTCTTGCCTATTCATTCGGCAACCGAGAGCATCGCGGCATCAGTGGCGGCTAAGGCAACTTCCTTCTCACTTGAAGCGATCCCTCGTATCTCGCGTGCGCAATCTATGGACGCGTTGACATCTCAAGCCCTCTGCGCTGGATATCGATGCGCACTCATCGGCGCAGAACTCTCTCCACGTTTCTTTCCGCTCCTCATGACCGCTGCGGGCACCGTTACTCCCGCTCAAGTGCTCGTACTCGGTGCAGGTGTCGCTGGTTTGCAAGCCATCGCGACCGCCCGCAGGCTTGGCGGCGTCGTTTCGGCTTACGACGTGCGTTCCTCATCCGCTGATGAAGTGCGCTCGATGGGCGCCACCTTCATTGAATTGGAATT
>JAPLBA010000029.1 GCA_026393015.1 Actinomycetota bacterium | reverse complement strand
TGATCATGCCTGGACTTATGACCATCTGACGTGGCGCGATCTTCGTGAAAAAGCCTGGTTTAGCGCGCTCCCCGTATTGACTGCGGCGGCGCTTGAGACCACTTCTCTTCGAGTGGGCACCCTGGTGGCCAGCGCAAATTTTCGTCACCCAGTCTCCTTCGCCAAGGAGCTCATGACCCTCGATGAAATCAGCGAAGGACGACTTACTCTTGGCTTTGGTGCCGGAGGCGCCGGCTTCGATTCCACCGCACTAGGGCAAGCCCCGTGGAGTGCACAAGAGAGAGCTTCTCGTTTCGAAGAATTTGTGTCGTTACTTGACCAAGTATTAGTAAACCCAGCTACCTCTGAATTCCAAGGGGAGTTTTATTCAGCTCACGAAGCCCGCAGTATTCCTGGGTGCACTCAGCAACCTCGAATTCCTTTTGTTATAGCTGGAACAGGGAAGCGTGGTATTTCCCTGGCAGCCAAGTTCGGAAGCGGTTGGGTTTCAAACGGAGATTCAAGTAATCCGTTAGAAGCAACCGAACAGGAGCACTTCATGAGCGTCCAGAAACAAATCTCAATGCTTCGTGACGAATGTGCGCGGATTGGTAGAGATTTCGATTCCATCGATCGGGTATTCCTTGCAAGTTCACGGAATGAAGCGTGGATGAAATCGGTTAGTGAATTTGAGAGATTAGCAAATATGTATCAAGAGATTGGATTTACTGACATCGTCATACACCGCCCGCGCACCAGCCAACCTTTTGCTGGAGATCTAGACGTGTATCGAGAGATTGCAAAAATTACTCGCTAGATCCATTAATTTTACAAATATGGTCCGGAAGATTTATCGCTTTCACTTGTAGTGATTGATCGGCGCTTCATCTCTTCAAATTGCGCCCGGGCTGCCACTTGTTGGGCAAAGAGCGCAGTTTGAATCCCATGGAAGAGTCCTTCAAGCCAACCCACAAGTTGTGCTTGAGAAATGCGCAACTCAGCCTCGCTAGGAATTTCATTATCCATAAACGGCAGGGAGAGGCGTTCTAACTCCTCTACAAGTTCTGGAGCCAGACCACTTTCAAGTTCCTTGATGGATTGACGGTGAATGTCGCGAAGACGACGCCTTGATGCTTCATCAAGTGGTGCGCTCTTCACCTCATCGAGCAATTGCTTCACCATGGAGCCAATACGCAAAACTTTGGCGGGCTGCTCGATGAGATCTGTTGGCATCTCCTCAGGGGTTTCTGCCGAAGCCTCAGGGATAAGAACCGTCTCTTCTTCGCTCATGATTTCATTATGGCACTTATGCCAGATCTGCGTTAACTACTAATACAACTTTCCCAATGTGGGCGTTAGTGCCGATCTTTTCGTGCGCGGCGGCGACTTCGGCAAGTGGTAAGTAAGAATCCACCACCGGCTTGATGGTGCCATCAGCAATCAGAGGCCATACGTGCGCGACCGTACTCGCCGTGATTACCGCACGTTCGGCATCTGTGCGTCCACGAAGAGTGGTGGCGATAAGTGAGATTCGCTTACTTAAAAGCACCCCTAAATCAATTTCAGTTTTTCGACCGCCTTGCAAACCAATGACAACAATGCGTCCATTGGGAGCAAGTACTTTCATATTCTTCTCAAGATATGAAGCGCCCATGACATCGAGAACCACATTGATATCTTTAGCGATCTCTGAAAAATCTTCACTCTTATAATCGATGCAATGATCTGCACCTAAAAATCTACAGACGTCATGCTTGCTAGCACTCGCAGTAGTAAAAATTTCCGCACCGGTCCACTTAGCCAGTTGAATCGCCATTGTGCCAATTCCACTCGCGCCACCGTGAATCAGAATTTTTTCGCCTTCGCGCAAACCGGCCAACATGTAGAGATTCGACCAGACGGTGCAGGTCACTTCCGGAAGCGCCGCGGCAGCCACCAGATCAATTCCTTCAGGTATCGGCATGAGTTGACCAGCAGGTACGGCTACGAATTCGGCGTACCCCCCGCCAGTCACCACTGCACACACGAGATCGTTGATTTTCCAACCAGTGACCTCGCTGCCCACTTGAGCGATCCTCCCCGAACATTCAAGTCCGAGAATTTCACTGGCACCCTTGGGTGGTGGGTATAAACCTTGTCGTTGAAGCAGGTCAGCTCGGTTCACCGCACTCGCCGCTACCTCAACGAGTACCTCATAAGGGGCAATTGACGGGATCGTGAGGTCTTTTTCGGTGAGACATTCCACCCCACCGAAACCTGAGAGAGCTATGGCACGCATAAGGAGAGCCTACGCGCCCTGCAAATAGGGTTGATCCATAGATATCGGGTAAGTTCTCCCGCGGAGGACTCGCCTAGTGGCCGATGGCGTCGGTCTTGAAAACCGATATAGGGAAACCTATCGTGGGTTCGAATCCCACGTCCTCCGCTCAGAGCGGCGCTACTCGTCTTGGAATCCCCCAGCGGCATGTGGCTAACCCCACTCTCGCACCGGTAGCGGTAGGCAAGCCCCTCGTCCACACTTAATACACCTCTACTTTCAGGCAGAGGCGAGAGCGATGGGATTCTTTATGAGCGGGACGATGACGACCCCAGGCCGCGCCAAGATAGCTGCGCGCCACCTGCGTACCGACAAGTGGTGGATACAGCCACTCATCACTGTCGCAGTGCTGGTCTCTTTCATTATTTACTCGACGTGGCGCGCCTTTGAGAATGCGCACTACTTCGTAGAGCCATACGTCTCACCTTTCTACTCGCCCTGCCTAGCCACTTCGTGTGTAGAAGGCTCATCAGATCTTGGTCAACCTTTCGGTTCTTGGTGGACCTTCTCTCCTTCGCTCATCATCTTGCTCTTTCCACTTGGTTTCCGGATGACTTGCTACTACTACCGCAAGTCCTACTACCGCGCTTTCTGGCAATCACCGCCAGCATGCGCCGTTGCTGAACCACATAAGACTTACACTGGCGAAACCCGTCAACCATTAATCCTGCAGAATGCACACCGTTGGTTCTTCTACGCCGGTCTCATTTTTAACGTCATTCTTACCTATGATGCGTTCCTGGCATTCAAAAATGCTGAAGGTCAGTGGGGCCACATGCAGGTTGGCACATTAGTGCTTCTTTCTAACGCCACGTTCCTTTGGCTCTATTCACTCTCTTGCCACTCCTGCCGTCACGCCGTTGGCGGTCGCCTCAAACACTTCTCCAAGCATCCAGTGCGTTACAAGCTTTGGACAAAGATTTCAGAACTCAACCACCATCATCCAAAGTTTGCGTGGATCTCTTTGGTCGGTGTTGCGCTTACTGATTTCTATATTCGCTCCGTATCCACCGGCTTTATCACTGATCTACAGATTTTCTAGGAGTAACTGTGACTGAGATTGAACGTCATTCATTCGACGTTGTGGTTATTGGTGCCGGTGGAGCTGGTTTGCGCGCTGCAGTTGAAGCACGCGCTGCTGGCCTGCGAACCGCCATCATCTGCAAGTCCCTTTTTGGAAAAGCTCATACTGTGATGGCTGAGGGCGGTATCGCCGCGGCCATGGGCAACGTAAATAGCAAGGATAATTGGCAGGTTCACTTCGTCGACACCATGCGCGGCGGTAAGTTCCTCAACAACTTCCGGATGGCGGAGTTACACGCGAAAGAAGCACCAGATCGTGTCTGGGAATTAGAGACCTGGGGCGCGCTCTTTGATCGCACTAAAGAAGGAAAGATCAGCCAACGCAACTTTGGTGGTCACGAGTATCCACGTCTCGCCCACGTAGGTGATCGCACTGGTCTTGAACTTATTCGCACCATGC
Organism: Actinomycetota bacterium; assembly: GCA_026393015.1. Lineage (GTDB taxonomy): Bacteria > Actinomycetota > Actinomycetes > Nanopelagicales > Nanopelagicaceae. The sequence continues at coordinate 1,000 of JAPLBA010000029.1, read as the reverse complement.
AACAAGCCATCGTTTCCTTACAACAAAAGGATGCCGCCGAATTTGGTGACGCGGAGGCTCGCATCAAGGTATTTGCCGAGACCACTATTACTGAAATTATCAAAGATGGCGATCGTGCCGCGGGTGCATTCGGTTACGTCCGTGAAACTGGCAACCTCATTATCTTTGAAGCACCAGCAATCGTTATTGCTGCTGGTGGTATCGGTAAATCCTTCAAGGTAACAAGTAATTCTTGGGAAGGTACCGGCGACGGTCACGCACTCGCGTTAAAAGCTGGCGGCAAATTGGTCGACATGGAGTTCGTGCAATTCCATCCGACAGGAATGGTCTGGCCTCCATCAGTGCGAGGCATTTTGGTGACTGAATCGGTACGTGGCGATGGCGGTGTGCTTCGTAACTCTGAAGACCGCCGATTCATGTTTGATTACATCCCCGAAGTTTTTAAAGCGCAGTATGCACAGAGTGAAGAAGAGGGCGATCGTTGGTATGAAGATCCTGATAACAATCGCCGTCCACCAGAGCTCTTGCCTCGCGATGAGGTAGCTCGCGCTATTAACTCTGAAGTAAAAGCCGGACGGGGATCACCACACGGTGGCGTTTTCCTTGATGTCTCGACGCGTCTTGCACCCGAGGTTATCAAGAAGAAATTGCCTTCGATGTGGCATCAATTTAAGGAACTTGCAGACGTCGACATCACCAAGCAGGCGATGGAAGTGGGCCCAACGTGTCACTACGTGATGGGCGGCATCCTCGTTGATCCAGATACTTGCGCAGCAGCCGGGGTCCCTGGCCTCTTTGCCGCTGGTGAATCTGCTGGTGGCATGCACGGATCAAACCGTCTTGGCGGAAATTCGCTCTCCGATCTACTCGTCTTCGGACGTCGGGCCGGCGCAGGCGCCGTTGCTTACTTCCAAAGTCTTGGCGGTAACACTCCTCAGGTGACGGATGAGGCGATCACCAACGCGAGTGATCATGCACTTGCTCCGCTTCGGAACCCCGG
>JAPLBA010000067.1 GCA_026393015.1 Actinomycetota bacterium | reverse complement strand
TCAATCACGTAGGGTCTCCGTACGCAGTATCACCAGGTCGCGTGCGGAAATCAGACGGCACCCCGTATCGCGTTTATACACCTTTCTATAAAGCGTGGTGTGCGGTGGGATGGCGCGCACCGGCAAAGTTACCAGCAACGCCGAAATGGATTGCGCCGCCACCGGATGCACGCAAATTTCCCGAGATTACTTGTGGGGTTCCTCCGGCAGGGGAAGTAGCAGCGATGAAGCGCTGGCACGAGTTCTACAAAATTGATTTAGCGCGTTATGACGAAGAGAGAAATCGAGCAGATCTCAATACCACAAGCGGTTTAGCAAGACATTTGCGTTGGGGAGAAATCCATCCTCGCACCATCTTGGCAGAGTTGAATCAAACCGAAGCCCACGATGTCTTCCGCAAGGAAATTGCTTGGCGAGAGTTTTATGCTGACGTTCTCCTCCATGAGCCACATACTAATTCAGATTATTACAAACCTGAGTTTTCGAGAATGCGTTATAACGATCCTGGAAAAGCGTTCGAAGCGTGGTGCTATGGAAAAACTGGTTATCCATTTGTGGATGCTGGGATGCGCCAGCTCAACGCAGAAGGTTGGATGCATAATCGCCTTCGAATGGTAGTCGCATCTTTTTTGATTAAGGATTTGCATATCGAATGGCAACATGGCGCCCGATATTTTATGGAGAAACTCTTCGATGCCGATGTCGCCTCTAATGCACACGGATGGCAGTGGACGGCCGGAACCGGCACCGATGCATCGCCCTATTACCGCGTCTTTAATCCGATAGAGCAGGGGAAACGATTTGATCCAGAGGGGCTTTACATCAAGAAGTATGTACCGGAGCTCGCTCATTTAGCTGCGAGCGAAGTTCATGAACCCTGGCTCTACCTCGACGGGCTCAGCCATGGCTACCCGGAGCGGATCGTGGATCACGCTACCGAGCGCCATGAGGCTCTAGCCCGACTAGCTGAACTTAAGCCAAGAAGTTAGTGAACTGCCACGGATCAGTGGTGTCGTACTCGCGTTCGATCCAAGGCAAGAAGAGATCGTTACGTGTTTTGAGCGGATCCCAATCAACTGGCCCGGACCAAATTGGTGCCCAGTACTTCTCCGCGACGTTGTAGATCTCTTCCCAGGGCAATTCATCTGGCACGAGTAATCCAGCCGCTGGATTCTTGATCATCCAATCGATCGCGGCGTAAACCGCAGCGCCTACTTGGAGTGTGGTGGCCGATTGGCCGGGGGCGAGTTCACGCGCGCGATGTATATCGAGCAGCGAGCCAGTCCACCACGCTTTGTATGGATGGCCCATCAGAAGGACGCCGAGTCGATCTTCGCCCGAAGTGATCTCTTCATTCATAGTCGATCTTCGCCCGAAGTGATCTCTTCATTCATGATTCGCTGGTTTGTTTGTAGATCCCATTGGCGCATCTCAAGTTCGCGCATCGAGATGATGGCAGCATCAGAAGGGCAGTAGGCGTAATGCACGGTGGGGCGATAGACGGCAGTATCGCCATCCCAGACGGTGAGGAAGTCCGACATGGTGAATGCTTCGCCGTGACGGATAACAAGACCGGTGATTTCGCAATTAGGAACCCATGAACGAACCCAGGTAGACGCACCAGGTTGCGCGATGGCAATTTGATTACGTGGGCCGGTGCCTTCGTGCACGTAGGCATTTTGTGGCAAGGACTTCTCGTGTGTTCCCCAACCCATTTCCGCTGGTGCGATGCCCTCTTCATAGAAGCCTTCAACGCTCCAGGTGTTAACGAATTCATCAACCTCTTTGGGGCGATCAGAAATTTGAGTGTCGCGTTCAGCGATGTGGATAACGCGCACGTCAAGACTTTGTGCCAAACGTGGAAAATCACGTGCCGCAATTGCTTCGGCGACGCCTGGTCCCGCCAGCCCATCCTTGATGGCGCGCTCGCCAATTTCAACGAGTGCTTTCTTGGTGAGGTGTGAAACCATGCCTGGATTCGCCCCGTGTTCGACGATGGCGGTGGCTCCCTTTTCACTCCAGGAGCTCTTCATCTCTCGAAGTCGCATGTGGCGGTGGTAGAGCGTGCGTTCTAACGGATGGCGGGTAGCACCTTGGCTATAAGGCTCCCACTCTTCCACAGATGTGTTGAGGTACATCACGCCGTGCGCATGTGCCCACCCGATGATGACGTTGGCATCAATGTTCCAAGCAAGATCGAGAAGAATATCTCCGGCCGAAACATGTGCTGAAAGAAAAGAATCTAAATTCTCTTTGGTGACTGTCGCTTGCAAATATGTGGCGCCGCGATCAATGGCGTTTTGGACTCTGGCTCGGTTGTCGAGTTGATCCACGATCGTGATCTGTTTACCTTCGACAAGATTGTCGAGGAGGAGTGGGAGTGTGCATTGCGAGACTGAACCCGCTCCTAGAACAAGGACACGGCCTTGGAAAGTACCGGACAACTAGCGCCTCCTTAGTCGGGCCGCTATAGCGGTCCGTGGTTGTTCGCGCGGTTTGGCGAACCAATTAAGAGTAGGGCAGAGCAACCGTGTGCCCAAATTGCTCCGCGTCTACCGGTGGGCCGAGATAGAAACCCTGAGCATGCGTCACACCAAGATCATTCAATGCAGTCAGCGCGCGTTCACTTTCTACCCCTTCAGCAACCACGTGTATTTCTAACCGCGCAGCTAGTTCGACCGTGGCGCGCACTACTTCTAAGGCTCGCGTGTCCACCGGATCCACGGAAAGAGGTGCGATGAGGCTTTGATCGAGTTTTATCCAGTCCACCTGAAACTTCTGCAAGTAGGAAAGTGCCGAGTAACCCGAACCGAAGTCATCGATTGCTATCCGAATCCCAAGAGCACGAAGCTCGTTAATGTCCGCCACGCTCTCCTTACCTAGCAGTTCTTTCTCTGTTATCTCAAACGTGATTTGCTGAAGCGAAACTCCTGCTCCCTGAACAATCTTTTGTAGATCTTCGAAAAATAGGGGGTTCGTTAACACCTGACCTTCAATATTGATGTGAATAGAAAACGCAGTATTTGCCCATGCACGTAGATATTGACACCCCTCTTTCAGCACGTAGAGAGCTAGTTGATATTCGTGACCGGTAAATTTTTTAAGAAAATTCGCCGGGAGGAGGACTCCTTCGATTTTATCTCTCATGCGGATGAGTGCTTCGCCGGCAGCGAGAGTTCTTGGAGAAAGTTGATAAATAGGTTGGAAGTAGAGAATGAGATTCTTCCTCAAACTTTCAAAATCACTCGTCTCCTTAGTGGGAGCGCGTCGATCAAGATCGGGATGCCACTCAATAAATCCAGATCTCACGGCCTTAGCGTGATACATCGCAATATCGGCGCGGCGAAGTGAGTCGCTAGGGGTGAACGTACCTCGTGCAGAGATCGCTAACCCCACACTCGCTCCCACCACCACACCTTCATGATTAATTGTCATCGGAGCGGCACTTGCGCGATGGATCTCAGGACCTATGAGTCGGAATACTCTTTCGTCGCCACTGAGCAACACTCCAAACTCGTCTCCACCTAACCGAGCAAGGAGAGCATCTCTTGGTAGCACATCAAGTAATCGTTGAGCGAGCAATTTGAGGAGTTGGTCCCCCGTCTCGTGCCCAAATGTGTCGTTCACATCTTTGAAACCATCCAAGTCAATAATGAAGACTCCCACTGAATCCGTGCGAGAGGTATTACTCTTTCGCATCTCTTCCAAGGCGGCGACAAATTTCCTTCTATTTGCCAGCCCCGTAAGTTCATCTGTTCTAGCAAGCACCTCTTCAGTGATGAGCCTTCGCGCATCTCGAACCGCAAGGGAGAGACGGCCCAATGCCGCTAAGAGAGTGGCCGCCGCTGGCCAGATAGCTAATCGGGGAAATGTATGTGGAAAGAGCGCTGCGGCGACGAGTAATGAGAGTGAGGCCAAGATGGCGAGTACAAGTGGAATTGTGGACCGCTCGCGAGTGGGCAATTGGCGTGTCGGATGATGCATCGATTCACTCATCAACACCAACCCGATGAGCCAGCCGTAGTCAAGCCAATTGTTATATGTGTAGTTGGATTGCTGATAGAGGAAAGTTCCATCGGAAAACGCAAAGCAAAGTACGCCAAGAGCCATGAGGGCGTCATTCCAGTTTCGCCGATGTCCTTCTTGGTATGTCTTAGCAAAGAAGAGTGCGAGCATGGTCAAATCAGCAACTGGATAAATCGTGGTGGCTAAAGCAAATGTTGAAGTAGCGGGGAGCAATTGATTTATGATCGGTTGGACAATAAGTGCGCTCCCTATTGCTGAAAGTCCCAGCCCGATAATGAGGGAGTCGATGATGTCTGTAACGTGTAAACGTGATTGGCCTCGGAGTGTGATCGCCGAAAAGAGCGCGGGATAGAAGAGCAAGTAGAAAAGATCACTCCAGCGAGCAATTTGTTGTGCTTCTAAGGAATCTGCACCCAAGTAATTCGCATAAGTGGCAATTGCCGAACCTATTCCCCAAAAAAGTATTGCACTTCCCAGCGCACGTGCAGCTTGGCTTCGTATCACAAAAGCAGAGAAAGCAGTTAGCAGAATAACTATGTTATATATCCACGCATCGTTGAATGAGAGGGAGTCTCCAAGAAGCGCCTTTATGGCAAGCGAAATGATGACCAGGGTGAGTGAACCGAAGCGCAACATCGCCTTCATTTAGTAAGGCTAGGGAGTGCCTTGCTACTTTGCTAGTACTCGATATGTAGCAAGCGTGGAATCTGTGGAGTACGCGATGCGAACTCCCTCGGCGGCCGCCACAGCAAGCCCGGTGATGATCTCTTCAGTGAGGACTTCGCCTGGGGTTACTACTGGTACTCCAGGAGGGTAGGGGGCTATCAAATCGGCGCTGATTCGACCTATCGCTTTGGTAGCGCTCACCATTTCAGATGACGAGAAGAAGGCATCTCTGATGCTGACGCCAAAGATGGGGCTGATACGCCAGCTGAGCGCAGTCGCTACCGCCCTTGGGGTACTGGGCGTGATGCTCGCTTTGAGGGCATTGGCCAGAATTTTGAAAGTTCGATCATCATCTGCCACCGTGACAATCGGGATGAGGGTGTCTCGGTCGGCCATCTCGACGCGGACGCCATGTGAAATGAGTGCTCGCTCAATATCCACCCCATCTCCACCAAAGTGATGAGTCTGCATGACGAGTTTTGTGGCATCGAAACTACCGGGCACAAAACGATCAGGATTAACAAAGAGATCGAAACCGAAATGCTCTCTAAGATCACCTTTGAAATGCGCAATGTTCTCTAGCAAGTCTTGGAGCAACTCTTGTCCACGTAGTTGCATTAATGCACGCACGCCGTCAATGGAGGCAAGCGGCGCACCAGCTGGTGAAGTAGTATGCGTTGCCTCAAAACTCTGCTCCAGACGCGCTCCCGAAATACGTGTGGTGTTGGCCATCACCAATGATGCTGCGCAATACCCGGGAAGATTCTTATGGACGCTGATGACCATGGCATCAGCACCGAGCGCCATCGCATGCGGCGGGATTCCAGGATGGAATCCGAAATGCGCTCCCCATGCTTGATCGATGATGATGGGAATATTCCGTTCGTGTGTGAGATCTATGAGCTCCCTCAAAGGTGAGAGCGTCCCTAAATAACCCGGTTCGGTAAGAAAGACAGCAGTGGGGGAGTGTTCCAACGCGCGTGAAAGTTCGGCGGTGGATATTCCGAGCGGAATCCCGGTGGCCTCATCGATTTCTGGCGTGAGCCAAATGGGTTCCACTCCGCAGAGCACGAGTGCGCTGATCAGCGAGCGATGTGCAGTCCGGGTGATTGCAATTTTTGCACCAGGTGTGGCTATTGCGAGGATGAGTGCTTGATTACCGTGAGTCGATCCACCAGTGGAGAAGCGCGCCCAATCAGCGTTCCAGCATTCTGCAGCCAACTTCTCAGCGGCTGCCAATGTGCCGTTCGTCAGTTTCATTTCATCGAGGCCGCCATAGAGGGGTAGATCTGCATCAACGACCTTGCCCAAACCCATGTCGAGGAGTGCGGCTTGTTGCTTATGACCAGGGGTCGAAAATGAGGTAATGCCGTCCTCAAAGAAACGTAGGTATGCGTCGAGGAGCGGGGCGTGCGCGCGGAGCTCCTGGTGAGGAATGGTTGAGTCCTCTGCCACGCTTTCCCCCTCCGGCTGACAACACCCCAAGAGTAGGGGAAGATACGTGCTATGACTTCTTCCGAGATAACTAATGAAAAGACTATCGGTATTTCACGCCGCACCCTCGTCTGTGGTGCGCTTTTGGCGGCAATTTCCGGTTCCACGATTAATATGTCCTCAGCGGCCGCGGCGAGTATCCCTTCGGCTAAAGGAGTGAAGAAACTTGCGGGTGGAAAATTTCAGGTACCGCTTGCTAGCAACCCGACGCTTAAGAAGGCTGGCACGATATTAATAGTGGGGGAGAGTAAGGGCGTTCCAGTAGCTTTAGTTTCTACGAGCAGTAATTCCTTTAAAGCAATGGCACTCATTTGTACTCATGCAGGTGGCCCACTTGAACTTATCGATAAACAATTGGTGTGCACGTTGCATGGCTCGGTATTTGGTCTTGATGGGAAGGTGAAGATCTCTCCTGCTCAAACAGCGCTTCCTTCAATTAAGGTTTCAACAAGTGCAACGACAGTGACAGTCGGATAAATGTACGAACGCTTTATTGTTTTAGGAGATTCCTTCAGTGAGGGGCTCTGCGATGAGTTTTATTCAGGAACGCACAGATATAGAGGTTGGGCAGACAGATTAGCCGATGAGCTCGCAGACCAGAGTGCTAATTTTACGTATGTAAATCACGCAATCCGCGGAAAACTGTTGAGCCAAGTTCTTGAATTGCAAGTGAGCGAGGCACTTACACAAATTATCCCCGGCAAGACGTTGGTCTCCTTTCATGCTGGAGCGAATGATTTGTTGCGTCCAAAATATGACGGCGCCCTTATCGCAGAAAATTACATGAGCGCTGTCGCACAATTAAGTGGCGCAGGCGCGCAGGTGATGCTCTTTACCGTGATCGAGCGGGCTGGTGGATCAGGGCGCACCGCTGATCGTTTAGCTTCGCGCTTTGCGTTATTCAACGTCCATGTACGTGACGCTGCTCGTCTTAATAACGCTATCGTTATTGATGCAGCAGAAGCCCATGTATTGCAAGATCGTCGCTTCTGGAATGTCGATCGACTCCACCTCAACTCCGAGGGCCATCATCGAGTCGCGCAGGCCATCAAGGTTCAGCTGGGTCTTTCCGATGATCTCCGGTGGCGCGAGCCCCTGCTCCCGGCCGGTCCACGCTCCAAGGTGGCCGATCTCTCGGAGGACCTCCGCTGGGTTCAAGCATTCTTACTTCCTTGGCTCTGGCGCCGGATTCGCGGGCGTTCTTCGGGCGATGGTCGTTCTCCCAAGTACGCCGAGCCTCTACGCTGGATCCCATAGGGGGACGTAGATGTCGCACGATTCAACTGAAGGCAGTGCCGAAAGCCCGACCGAAAGTCCGGCCGCGAGTCCGTGGTGGGTCTTTTGGCGCGATAAGCAAGGCGTAGCTCGCCGTCCCTCCCGGGTAGCCGAACACCGCCGCGGCATCATTGCCGTCCTGCTGCTGCCCGTGCTCTTCTTTGTAGCGATTGCCTTGCGCTTAGATTCGCCGATGAAGGCGAGTGCGATTCCGTGCCAGGGGTATACGAGTCAATTTAGTTTGACCGAGCAACCAGTTGAAGTTCCACCAGGAAATATCCGTGACACGGTGGGCCCGTCAGGAATTGTAACAATGCGCACGTACACGCTTCCCGGTCAATCTCTCGACACGGTGCCACTCGGTTTGCTCACTTCGGCAAAGGTTACGGAAACGATGCGAGCTGTCCCGCTCACAGACATGGGTCGCGCGACCGGTGATAGTGCGTGGGTAAATCAATTAAGGCAAGTAAGAAATCTCGCCTATGCAGTTCGCTATGACCAAGCCTTGACTGAACAGATTCTTGCGCTCACTTCGCGCGATGGCACAATTGCAACTTGGTTAGCATCGCGCACAATGATGGGTCTTGAAGATCAAGGTCTCACTTTTGACCAGGAAGTAGCTGACCTTTCTGCGGCCATGGTTGATCGCTCTTCAACTGGTAAATATCCATTTGACGACGTGGGTCAAGGGGCGCTTGCAGCGACTGCGACGGTGGATGGTCAGTCGTTACACGTCTATGTCATCGCAACTCGTGTGGGTTATGACAAGGACGAAGTTGTTACAGGTAATCCCGAGCGAGCCACGAGCCAGGCAGCAAAGAATCAATCAATTATTGTTTCTTATCCTGGTGGTGAAGTGCGCGGCAAGACCACCGATAACGGTGATATCTGCATCGCCGTCCCGTGGACCACCGGCAAATCACTTCCTCAATTGCGCATCACATGGCAGATGCAGGTTCCGGCTGGAACCCTCTTCGTCCGCAAACCGATCGTGGCTGGAATGCCATTTGACGAGGCTCTTGATTCCGCAGAAATGACTTTGAACGCGATCTCGATTCCCGTGAGTACCCCAGTGATTTGGAGCGCTGTCTCATGACCGAAAATAACGCTCAAGATCCGAACATCGATCTTTCGATCGACGATGAAGGTTTTACCGAAGCCGATATTGCTCGTGATGAAGTCCGCGGGAATCAGTGGGGCGCTATTGCTGAATTAGCCAAAGGCTCCGGGGCTCAAGTTGCCAGCGGTGCCGGAGTGCTCTACATCTTGACTCGGTTGATTGCCGTCAGCGGACGCAGCGCCCCCACGGCCTTGAGTTTTCTTGATGCCCAAGGAATCAGTAAGACCGTGACCGGTGCGATTGTGCAAGCACTTCCATTCCTATTACTCACTGCCGCTACTGCAGCGACCGTATATCTACTTGGTTCCCCACTTACGGGGCGTATTGCACGCAGTCCGCGAGTCTGGTTCTCGGTAGCTGCGTGGTTCTTGGTCGTTGCTGCGGTACCAAGCCCCATCGCTTCCAACAACGTAGTAGCCGTCGTTGCGTACGTGAGTTCGTTCTTAACAATTGCTTACTCTTCGTTGCTCGCTTGGGTAGGCTGGCCGAAGAATTGGACGAGTCCAGTTAAGGCGCTTCTTATTTCACTTACATTCGTTGCTGGTGTGCAGTTGCTCTTTGACAATCAACTTTGGCTTGCACCCGAACGATTAGCTGTTTCCACTTCCTTGGCAACAACTGATGCAACTGCAGATGCCACGATCAAAGATCAGCCATCCACGTTGGTGGGATATGTGTTAACAGCTGACAACAACTGGACGAGTGTTTTGTTAGAGCAGCCTCGCATCGTGGTCCGGCTACCGAATACTTCGATTGTGCAGCGCAGTGTCTGTCGCTTGGGTGCAGCTGATAGCGAGCGACCACCGCTGCTCGTTACTTTAATCAAAAAAGCCTTCGGTGAGAGCGGTCGCCGGGTTGAGGATGCCGTTCCGCTCTGTTAAGTAGGGCTGGTCTCAGGGATGTCTCGGCATACCTGCCGAGCGTGCTAGCCCGTTGTTCTCGTGGAGTTCTCTGTGAGGATCCAAAGATTGGCGCTGCCCGGGTGGCGCCCCGACTATCTTGAAGGCATGCCAAATAAAAGCAGGCCCAACAAAGGAGTCACCATGAATCAGAAGTCCGCTCTCGTTGTCACCGGAATCGTCCTCTCTACTTTGGCGTTTGGGGCGCTCCCAGCTTCTGCGGAGAATGCTCTTCCCACCCCCACCCCACAAATGGGTGGACAACAGGGTGGCCCACAAATGGGTGGCCCACAAATGGGTGGCCAACAGGGTGGCCCACAAAAGGGTGGCCAACAGGGTGGCCCACAGGGTGGCCCACAGGGTGGCCCACAGCAGAACGGCAAGGGCCGTGGTTTTAACGCTAAGAGCCCTGCGGTAATTGCTGCGGAGACCAAGTTTGCGGCTACTCGCGCAGCTGCCATCTCTACCTACTCGACGCAAACCAGTGGTGCAGTCACCGCTTTCAAAGCGGCACTCGTGCCGGCTGAGACAGCAATGAAGAGCGCCCAAAAGGCGGCGAATAGCGTGTACGACACTGCTCGTATCGGCGCTGTTGATATTGGTGGCCGCCAGGCAGCTCGCACTGCTTATCAAGCAGCGCTTAAGGCGGCTCTTGATGCTTACACGGCTTCGACTGCACCAGCCAGGGCCACTTATAACGCAGCGATTGCACCTGCCCAGGCGCAACTCACTGCTGCGCTAGATGCCGCTGAGAAGACCTACACCGCGGAAATGGCAGCAGTTAAGGCGGCGGTAACTTCTGTTACCCCCACAGTTGCTCCTACGACACCAGCGGGAAGTTCGAGTTTGAAGCGCGCATAGCTAGACTCTCTCTTGTAAGAGATCACGGGCCCCGGAATCACCCTCCGGGGCCTTTGGTTTTCCCCGAGAAGATTTGGGGTAGCAACTCAAGTGGCGTCCCGTTACGGCTGATGACACCATGTGTGAATGCGAGATATAACGCGCCGTACTGCAGTTGGACTGGGTTTGGTGGGTCTGACCGCCTTTGCCGGCGTAAAAGTGAAGGATCGAGTTGCCCCACTAACAAAATCATTAAGCGAGAAGCCCTCGTTATTTGAAAGCGATGGATTTCAGTACTACACGGTGGTGGATAAGGATCCGGACATCTTGCCCGCAGATTTTTCGTTACGCATAACGGGATTAGTAAATCAAGAGATCACCCTGACATTGGCCGACTTGCAAAAATTGCCGCGGACAAGACTTGTTCGAGATTTCCAATGTGTCACGGGATGGCGTGTGAAGAATGTTCCCTGGGACGGTGTCTTGCTCCGAGAAATATTGGGCGCTGCTGGTGTGCAGGGATCAGCTACTGCACTCAAGTTTTTATCTAGTGACGGTGCATACACCGAATCTCTCACCCTCGAACAAGGAATGCGCAAGGATGTGCTGGTCGCAGATGCTCTCTTCGATAAGGCAATTACTTCAAAGCATGGTGGACCCGCTCGACTCTTTGTAGGGCCGATGTATGGTTATAAATCACTCAAATGGTTGGCGTCAATCGAAGTAACAAAGGAAGTAGAGCCCGGTTATTGGGAAGTACGTGGGTATGACGTTGACGCGTGGGTAGGAAAATCTAACGGTCGAAGCGACTTACCTACCTAAAGCAGCCTCTTACTTAACGCATCCTGCTCTGTATTCAGCACCGGCATCATCTACCAGGCTCTTGAGTAGCGGAAGAGTTACTGCCTTCATCCCCTTAACCGCTGCTCGAAGATTATCTAATTGTGGTGAGGGGCTTTCGTTAAGTGAAGGCTCATTGAGTTTGGCTTCGAGATCGTTGAGTTGTTTGACGGCAAGGTCGTAGCCAGCGAGTGATTCGGTGTAAGAAGATTTAATGCTGGCGCAGCGAGCGGCCGCAAGGAGTGGGCTAGATCGAGTCCAGGTAAGTTTCTTCGTCTTCGCATCTTTCTTGCAGGTGTAAGAGATGGTAGCAATCTTTGTGGCAGCATTGAGTTTGGTACAGGCACCGCCCGGCAGTGCGACGGCCGCCTGGGCGCTACTTGGAACGCTTGCGAAGGCAATCAAGACGAGAAGGCCTGAGGCCAAGACTTTCGTGATACCTGGACGCATCAGAACCCTTTCAAATATTTGAATATGGCAGGAGCCTAATCGGCGAGCTGCTGAGAGTGCGGGCTGGCTTGCCGGAGAAGAGTGCTAAATCTCTGTGAAAGTGTCCCCGACGCGAATTGAACGCGTGGCCTACCGCTTAGGAGGCGGTCGCTCTATCCGACTGAGCTACGGGGACCTGGGAAAAGTCTAGAGCCATCGAACCAGGCCTCTATTCTGTACACGTGACTAAGCGAACGATCGACGAGTCCGAACGTGCTCTCAACGCAACTTTGGGTGGCTTGGGTCTGGATTTTGAAGCGATGCGCGCGGTGAGCAATCTCTACTTAGCAGCAAATGCCGTGCGCAACCGAGTGGAGTCAGCAGTCTTGAAAGATGTGGATCTCACCTGGACTGCCTTCGTGGTGCTCTGGGTGACCTGGATTTGGGAAGAGATGGAAGCCACCGCGCTCGCCGCCGAGGTGCGTATCTCCAAAGGCACACTCAGTGGAGTACTCAACACATTAGATGCTCGAGGTCTGATCGTTCGAAGTTCGAGAAATGAAGATAAGCGCAAGGTGGTGGTCTCCCTTTCGCCAGCAGGAAAACGCATGATGAAGAAGATCTTCCCCAAGTTTAATGCAGAAGAGACGTTAATGCTTGAAGCTCTCT
>JAPLBA010000100.1 GCA_026393015.1 Actinomycetota bacterium | reverse complement strand
TCGGTAAATACCCGGCGAACGCTCGCTACGTGGTCGGGGGCAGCAGCCACGATGGCTCCCCAACCTTTCTCCGTCATCACAGCAAATGCGCCGCGTCGGTCGTCGGGGCACTCTTCCTTGCGAATGAGCCCTGCTTGCTCCATCACTTTCATGCGGTGTGAAAGCCGCGAGCGCGAGAGCAACGCAGCATCAGCGAGCTCACTCATTCTCATCCTCCGCCCGGGGGCATCAGAGAGCTGAGCCAGTACTTCGTAATCGGCTATCGAGAGGTCGTGGTTATTGAGCGCTTGCTCAAGAACCTCCATAAGGCGGCGGCTGGTGAGGATATAAGCCCGCCAGGCTTCCATCTCAGAGGGTGTGAGCCATTTGGGCGGAGCGTGGGTGCTGGCTTCTGCCATCTCTGCCACCTCCTTGCCTGAGAAGTTGAATGTTCAACTACTTTACGCTATTTTAGTTGAACATTCAACAATCTATACCACCAGAGCAGATGAGGAATATCTATGAGCAACACCATTGCAGCCGGTACCTGGGCAATCGATCCCAGCCACTCCGAAATCTCTTTCTCCGTACGCCACCTCATGGTGAGCAAAGTGCGTGGACACTTCACCAAGTTCTCCGGAACCCTCACCATCGCTGAAGACAACACGAAATCCAGCGTCACCGCAGAGATCGATGCGGCAAGTATTGATACTCGTGACGAGAACCGCGATAACCACCTTCGTACCAACGAATTCTTTGATATCGAAACACACCCCACTTGGACCTTTGCGTCCACCGCAGTACGCACTGGTGGTAAAGGTGGGTACCTCGTCGATGGCAACCTCACCATTAAGGGCGTTACCAAGCAGGTAGTACTCGATCTTGAAGTTGCTGGCACCAGCACCGATCCATGGGGCAACACCAAAGCGGGCTTCTCAGCTTCTACCGTTATTAACCGTAAGGATTTCGGCGTTGAGTGGAATGCTCCACTTGAGACCGGCGGCGTCTTGGTCGGCGAAGACGTAACCTTAACTCTTGAAATTCAGGCCGCACTTCAAGCCTAAATTCTCTTCCAGAAACGGGATCTAGCTCTGGCTAGATCCCGTTTCTGCATTCTTAGGCAGCCCTTGCTGATCGAACAATTTGAATAACGGGGGCAGCTTTTGGATTGAGCCACTTCAAGAGCGGCAACATGGTCTGCCGCGATACTGCGACGCGCCCCGAGAGTGATTTACCGGTATCTAGGTGAATAAAAATTGCCGCAGCATGGGCTGGATCATCGGTCTTTACGTGGATTGCCAACGAATAGGAGTCTCGGTGATCCATAAGGCGCTCCCCTTCAGACGCTTTCCAGGTGCAATTCTTTGCGCACTCCTGCCACGTGTCATCTAAGGGAGAGGCCGGATCTGCCACCCACCAAGAAGCGCTAGTGGCGCGGCGATACTCGAGCGCGGTAATTGGCTTCTTCTCGAAACCAAAAGCGCCACCGATGGCAAAACTTCCTAGCAGAGTGGTGCCGGTGTTTCGCACTCGATCTGCAATATTTACTAAGCCTTTGGTGGAAGTTCGCGCGGTGAAAGTAGTACCCACTTTGACCCATTTTGAACTCCGCAATTCAAACCGTTGCCCCACAGCTTTTCCTGACCCATCAGCAGTGATCGTGATGACTTGACTAGTCGAGGCAGGCACTGCTTCTGGTGCCGCAGGCGCGATGGGCGCGGCTAATCCCACCGTAAGTGCGAGCAGGCTCGCCTTAATGATCACCCTCCTAATCTATCCCTCTACTATTCACCTATGTTCCTGGAAAGTGCTCGGCTGCGATTGCGCCCCATGGAATTAGCAGACGAAGAGGCCATGTTCCAGTACCACTCCAATCCAGATGTCGTTCGCTACATTCCCTGGTTTCCCAGAGATCGCGATCAAGTACGTGCTTCCATTACCAAGATCATGACAGCCACCCGACTCGAAGTAGAGGGCGACTACCTTAATTTGGCAGTTACTCTCAAGAGCACTGGAAGAGTGATCGGTCAGGTGAGTATCGAGTTCACCAGCGGTGTAAATGAGGGCGGCGAGATTGGCTACGTCTTTAATCCAGAGTTCAGCGGTGAGGGGTATGCCACTGAAGCGATAGCTACCATCATTTCTCACGGAATTGATCTCGTTGGTTTCCATCGCGTCATTGCGCGCACTGATCCGCGAAATACCGCTTCCATCAAGGTGCTGGAACGGCTTGGATTTAGACAGGAAGCACACTTCATCAGCGAAGAATTCATCAAAGGAGAATGGGTCGATACTCTTATCTTCGCCGTGCTCGACACAGAGTGGTCAGAGCTTCGAAAGAAATGGGATTTCCCCGGATGAGTGAGAACAACCGAGAAGCATTTGGTTTTACCATCACGCATCAAGGCGAGGGCCTGGCGAGAACCGGGATCATCAAGACTCCTCATGGCGAGATTGCCACTCCTGCATTTATTCCGGTTGGTACCAAGGCCACTGTAAAGGCGGTACTTCCGGAAACGATGAAAGATCTTGGCTCGCAAGCTTTACTGGCGAACGCCTACCACCTTTACTTACAACCCGGTCCCGATGTGGTCGATGCCGCCGGCGGGCTTGGCGCCTTTATGAATTGGCCTGGACCCACTTTCACAGACAGCGGCGGGTTCCAAGTGCTCTCACTTGGCGTGGGATTTAAGAAAGTACTCGCCATGGATACTTCGATGGTCCATCGCGATGATGTGATTGCGGAAAATAAAGAACGCCTCGCCCACGTCGACGATGATGGCGTCACCTTCAAATCACACTTAGATGGCTCACTCCACCGATTCACCCCTGAAGTCTCCATGCAGGTGCAACATAAATTGGGCGCCGACATCATCTTTGGCTTTGATGAATGCACTACCTTGATGAACACTCGTCAGTATCAAGAACTAGCAGTAGATCGCACTTACGCCTGGGCACACAGGTGTATCGCCGAGCACCGTAGATCGCACTTACGCCTGGGCACACAGGTGTATCGCCGAGCACCAGCGACTCACTTCCGAGCGCGCCGATAAGCCCTATCAGGCGCTCTTCGGGGTTATTCAGGGCGCCCAGTACGAAGATTTACGTCGCAAGGCCGCCAGAGAGTTGAACGAATTAGATTTCGACGGTTTCGGTGTGGGTGGGGCGCTTGATAAACATGAGCTCGGCACCATCGTGGGCTGGGTCAATGAAGAACTCACTCCCAACAAGCCACGCCACTTACTTGGTATCGGTGAACCCGACGACTTCTTCGTGGCCGTAGAGAGTGGCGTGGATACATTTGACTGTGTAGCGCCATCACGCGTTGCTCGCACCAGCGCGGTATACGGTGCTGATGGTCGTTTCAATATTTCCAACGCTGCCTACAAGACGGACTTCACGCCGATCGATGCAAAATGCGGCTGCTACACCTGCCAGAACTATACGAGGGCCTACCTCAACCATCTCTTCAAAGCGAAAGAGATGGTGGCTTCTACGCTTGCAACTATTCACAACGAATTCTTTACCGTGCAATTAGTGGATCAAATCAGGGCCACAATGCAATCAGGAGAGTACGGAGAATTTAAGAAAGATTTCCTTGGCCGCTATTACGCTAAACGGCAGCAACCACTCGATTAATTAAATTGCTACCAGGTCGATACGCAAAATACTCATGACTCGGGGCATCGAGAATGACAAAGTCTGCTCTCGCTCCGACGCCCAGGTGACCAATATCCGCACGGCGAAGCGCTTGTGCGCCACCAAAGGTGGCCGCATGCAACGCTTGTGCTGGCGTGAAATACATGTCACGCACTGCCGTAGCAATCACCCAAGGCATTGAAGTAATAAACGAAGTTCCTGGATTGCAATCGGTGGCAAGTGCAACTTTTACTCCCGCTGCGTAAAGTCGACGTCCGTCCGGATACGGCGAGCGAGTGGAAAACTCCGCGCCCGGCAGAAGTGTGGCTACCGTATTCGAAGCCGCGAGGGAGCCAATCTCCTCATCTGAAAGATAGGTGCAATGGTCGACGCTCGCTGCATCTATTTCGACCGCCAATTGCACTCCCCCTGTATGTCCCAATTGATTTCCGTGAAGCCTGGGAAGCAATCCACGAGCCATCCCCGCATCTAAGATGCGACGTGACTCTTCAGGGGTGAAGGCTCCGGTATCGCAGAAGACATCGATCCACTTAGCTTTAGGTGCGCAGATATCGAGCATCTCACCAATAACTAGCGAAACATACTGCTCGCGCTCGGATGCAAACTCTGCGGGCACCACGTGTGCTCCTAGGAAAGTCACTTCCTGAGTAAATTCGTTGGCCACATCAAGGATCGAGCATCTCACCAATAACTAGCGAAACATACTGCTCGCGCTCGGATGCAAACTCTGCGGGCACCACGTGTGCTCCTAGGAAAGTCACTTCCTGAGTAAATTCGTTGGCTACATCAAGAATCTTGGCTTCACTCAGGACATCGAGCCCGTAACCACTCTTGATTTCAAAGGTAGTAATACCGCCAGCCCGAAGTTCACCTAGGATCCCCGCGGTGTGCTCGCGCAATTTCTCCAGGCCAGCCTCGCGCGTAGCAGTAACTGTGGTCTTAATGCCACCGGCCGCATACTTTTCACCGGTCATGCGGCCCACAAAATCCCCCACCCGATCGCCGCCGAAGACGGCGTGCGTATGGCTATCAACAAAGCCAGGTATGACGCTCATCCCTGCTGCTTCAATCTGCTGATCACTTGCCGGAGCTTCCGTGGCAGCCCCTACCCAAACGATCTTGCCTGCTTCTGCCACAAACGCTGCATCGCGCACAATCCCCAAAAGTGAACCGTCACCCAAGGTGGGATCATTGGTCACCAACTCACCAATTCCGGTGACTACCGTAGAACTCATTTCTATCCCTCGTTGAGAGGTGCGTGCTCGTGCATAGGAATGCGCACCCCGCGCTCCTGCGCTAC
>JAPLBA010000080.1 GCA_026393015.1 Actinomycetota bacterium | reverse complement strand
CAATCGCCTCACTCCTGGTGATCACGAGAAGAAGAGCGCACTCTTCAACTCCGGCGCAGAGGCACTTGAGAATGCAGTGAAGATCGCGCGCGTTTATACGAAGCGTCAAGCTGTCATTGTCTTTGAGCATGGCTACCACGGGCGCACCAACCTCACCATGGCGATGACCGCAAAGAATATGCCCTACAAGCAAGGTTTCGGACCTTTCGCCTCTGAGATATATCGCATGCCGATGGCGTACCCATACCGTTGGATGACGGGTGAAGAGAATTGCGCTGCTGAGGCGCTTGAAGAATTCATTCATAAAGTTGAAAAGGAAATCGGGCCAGAGAACGTGGCCGCCATCGTGATTGAACCTATTCAAGGCGAAGGTGGCTTCATCGTTCCGCCGAAGGGTTTCCTCCCCGGCTTAGCAGCGTTTGCAAAGAAGCACGGAATTGTTTTTGTTGCTGATGAAGTACAAACGGGCTTTGCCCGTACAGGTCAAATGTTCGCGTGTGAAGATGAAGGTGTTGTGCCCGACCTCATCACCACAGCGAAGGGCATTGCAGGTGGCTTGCCGCTCTCTGCCGTTACTGGTCGTGCAGAAATTATGGATAGCGTGCACGTCGGTGGCCTGGGCGGAACATATGGCGGATCTCCGATCGCCTGCGCCGCTGCATTGGGCGCCATTGAAACTATTGAAGAGCACGATTTGGTTAGCCAAGCACGCGTGCTCGGCGAGATCATGACTTCATCCCTACTTGAGATGCAAGCAAAGCATCCAGTGATTGGTGATGTTCGTGGACGCGGCGCCATGGTAGCTATCGAATTGGTGAAGCCAGGAACCAAGGATCCAAATCCAGATGCAGTTGCGCAGATTGTGAAGTACTGCACCGCAGAAGGCGTTCTCTTGCTCTCTGCGGGTACGTACGGAAACGTACTTCGGTTCTTGCCGCCACTCGTGATGCCGGAGCACTTGCTTCGC
The DNA here is from genome assembly GCA_026393015.1 of Actinomycetota bacterium. GTDB lineage: Bacteria > Actinomycetota > Actinomycetes > Nanopelagicales > Nanopelagicaceae. The sequence goes on along the minus strand of JAPLBA010000080.1, from coordinate 5,887 downwards.
GAAGCTCTGGAGATCATCGAGAAGGCAATCGCCTCGCTTATCTAATTGGCGGGAACGGTGTCTAGTACCTCTTCTACAAAGGTGAGGTCTGGATTATCGAAGTAATCCTGTAGCGCACAATGTACGTTGCATTGAAGTTCTTCGAGGGTTTCTGCAATGGCGATGAGACCTGTCATCTCGGCGCACTCTGCAACCCAATTGCCCAGTTCCTCGAAATAGGTAAGTGTTACTTGCTTTACCATTTCTCTCCTTTTACTAACTTGAGCGCATCTTTTCGTGTCAACCCAGCATTTTGAGTGAGTAGTTTCTCCACCATTCTAGGAGACATCGTCCTTCCTTCATGCGTGGCAATCAAAATTGTTCCTCGCCCGGCTACGGTAAGTAACTGGTGTGATCCACGCGTTCTTAGAATTCGGTAGTTCAAAGGTGACCGCATTACAAGTCGGCGAAATTCGGCGGATTTCATGCTGGGAAATTGCTCCATGGGCGAAGCGTGGTGAAGGGATAGGGGCAAGGAATGTCCGTATACACAGGGGAGGCAGTACGGGCGCCTGAAGTGCGGAGATTTTTTGCAACGGGTAACTCACAGTTACTTTCACTTCGATGGTAATTTGCTTGTGTGCGGATTTTGCGGGCTCTCTTCGTAGCAGTGCTCTCGCTTGCCCTGATGAGCCCTGCCTTCTCCGCCACCGCAAAGGTCGGTGGGAGTTGTACCAAAATTGGTTCAAAAACCACGGTGAAGAGTCAACAGCTGATCTGCACACAGGTAGGAAAGAAAAAACTTTGGCAAACGGTCAAGAAGGCGCCGATACCTAAGCCCGCGCCCACGCCAACACCCGCGCCAACACCTGCACCCACGCCTCTTCCTACGCCGACACCTCTTCCCTCGCTCTGTGCGACAGCAACATCCGCGGGATGCGCTATTCCTCCGAACCCTTCGGAAAGTTCAACGGTGGTGCCAACTCCCACGCCGACCCTTACGCCGACTCCTACTCCTACCCCGACTCCCACTCCAATATCTCTACCGGCACCGGCTCCGGCACCTGCACCTGCTCCGGCACCGGCTCCGGCACCGGCACCTGCACCTGCTCCGGCTCCTGCACCGGCTCCTGCACCTGCACCTGCACCTGCACCAGTTGTCATCACGTCGCTCGCAAGTCTTGATGCTGCGCTCGCCGCAAACACATCAGCGGTGGCGTTTGCAGCATGGACCAAGAGCAAAGCCAAGGTGGAGACATCTACTGCAACGGTCGGTACAGTGACCACGCTGATTGGCCCTAATTCCACATTAGACAATCCGACTCCGCGCGTGGGGATTGATTTAGCATCGCGCCTTTACGCCGGGTTCAATCAAGTCGCACATCTCTATCTCATCTATTACGGCTATCAAGACATTGATTGGGCCCAAGCGCAGTACGCCGCTCTGCAAACGGGTTTAGCTACGGGGGATAGTGCGGCACGAAATAATTGCCAAACGGAAAGTACTTGCTGGGGTGCCAGCAGTTGGGTGAACGCTGCCGGCGATGGAATTATTCTGAGCACAGTAAGCCCATGGGGAAAGAGTGATCCGAACCACTCAAGCGGCACTCTGGAAGCGCACGAGTACAGCCACACTATTCAACAAATTCAGATGCGAGGCACTCCCTACAACTATTGGAACCTGCCGAGATGGTTATTAGAGGGTGGGGCTGAGTTCTCGCAAGCTGCTGCAATTTATTACTCCTCCTACGACGCTTATCTTGCGGAGCGTCTGCGTGATACCGGCGAGCTTATCCACAACGCTACATACAACGAAGCATGGTTTAACGCCTACCTAGGACCATCAACTTCCCCGTCGTGGGCGCCGTGGGAAACGTATCCACAATGGCGAATTTACGACGTAGGTTTCTTAGTCAGCGAAATCTTTTCAGCCATCAAGGGTCCAGATGTCATTATGCAGATGTATAAAGACGTTGCTGGCGGAAAGAATTTTGAAACAGTGTTCGCAGAAATCTTTGGGATGAGTTGGGCTGATGCGGTACCGATACTTTCAAGGGCGTTAGCTAAGGAAGTTGCTTAGTTTCGATTGAATCGGTCGATTCATGAATCTCCAGCCTGTCATCATTCAGAAAATCGCAAAGCGCATCTCGAACCAAAATCCTCAATTTGGGTAACGAGGGAGAGCCTGCGGCTAGTTGGGGAACTTCCTGGCAATCCGCATTCCAATACTCCGCTTTATATGAATAGGTAACGTTGACTCTTGTCATTTGTTCCTCCCTCTCACGATCCGAAGTGCCTCTTCAATATCTAGTCCTGCTTGCTTCGTCAGTATCTCCCTGACTACATGTGGGGGAATCGTATCTCCTACGTGGTACGCGAAAATTATTAAAGGACGATTTCTCGCTGTAAGTAAGATGTGGGATCCCTTGCCTCTGCCCCTTTTAGGTTGATAATTAAGCGGAGGTCGTTGCAGGAGTGCCAGCATTCTTTGAGATTTCATGCTTGGGAAGAATGACATCTCCGAATATTCGGCGGAATGCGTCGCGAGGAGAATCCTCAATAAATATCTGTGGAAAGAGTCTGCCTAACTATGGCAAAAACTCACTCTGTGTGATGGAGCGGTGGGAACAACGTCGCTTAGCGGTTGCGGACTCCGCGGGCGAGGTCCTCAGCAACGGCGCGCACCCCAGGTAGTGGATCTTCAGGATTTGCAAGTACCGCTTTCACGAAGGCGGAGCCAACAATGACACCATCGGCGTATTTTGCAACTTCGGCTGCTTGCTCACCGTTAGAAACTCCGAGCCCTACACAGACTGGAGTATCAGTAATTTTGCGGAGACGCTCAACAAGCGTGCTGGCCGCCGAAGATACTGTCGTGCGCGCGCCAGTGACGCCCATCGTGCTGGCAGCATAGATAAATCCGCTACACCTATCGGCTACTAGTTTCAAACGTTCGTCGGCAGTGCTAGGTGCAACTACGAAGATGGGGTGCATGCCAAGTCGATCGGTTAAGCCAAGCCACTCGTCTGCCTCTTCGATCGTGAGGTCAGGAGTGATGACGCCTTCCATGCCTGCAGCGTGAAAATCTTCTGCGTATCGCTCCACACCATAACGATCGATCGGATTCCAGTAGGTCATCATCAAAGTAGGCGCACCGGTGGTTGCTACTTCACGCACCACTTCGAGTGTCTTTTTCATGGTGATACCTGCGGCACGAGCAGTTTCGGCCGCTTCTTGAATGATGGGCCCATCCATGACTGGATCGCTATACGGAAAACCGATTTCAACGGCGTCCACGCCACCTTCGATCATCGCCTTAATGACTTTGATTGACATCTCTTGGTTGGGAAATCCAGCGGGAAGGTAGCCGATGAGTGCTGCGCGGTTCTCCGCGCGTGTGCGAACAAAGAGATCAGCGAGATGCGACATTACAGTTCAATGCCAAACCAGGCGGCGGCGGTCTGTACGTCTTTATCTCCGCGACCCGAGAGATTGATCAAGATGGTGGCGTCCGGACCAAGTTCACGACCGAGCACCATGGCGCCGTAGAGCGCGTGCGCCGTTTCAATCGCCGGAATGATTCCTTCAGTGCGTGAGAGGAGAGCGAATGCTTCCATCGCTTGTGCGTCGGTGACGGAACGATATTCAGCGCGGCCCATGTCTTTGAGGTACGCATGCTCCGGTCCAACGCCTGGGTAATCCAAACCTGCAGAGATGGAGTGTGACTCAATCGTCTGCCCATCTTCGTCTTGCAATACATAGGTGCGTGAACCGTGGAGCACTCCACTGGTACCACCAGAAATACTTGAAGCATGGCGACCGGTCTCGATGCCATCGCCGCCGGCTTCTAGGCCAATCAGACGAACGGATGGATCTGAAATAAATCGATGGAAGATGCCGATGGCGTTAGAGCCGCCACCGACACAGGCGAGTACTGCATCGGGAAGTTTGCCGGTGAGAGCAAGAACTTGTTCACGAGCCTCAATTCCGATCACGCTATGGAAGTCGCGCACCATAGAGGGGAACGGGTGCGGGCCAGCGACGGTGCCGAGCAAGTAATGGGTAGTGGCTACGTTGGTGACCCAATCGCGCATCGCTTCGTTAAGAGCATCTTTAAGAGTCTGTGAACCGGATGTAACAGGAACAACTTCAGCGCCAAGAAGTTTCATGCGTGCCACGTTTAGCGACTGGCGTCGAATATCTTCTGCACCCATATACACGACGCATTCAAAACCCATGAGTGCGGCAGCTGTTGCTGCAGCGACTCCATGTTGTCCAGCACCCGTCTCAGCGATGATGCGCTTCTTGCCCATGCGCTTGGTGATGAGTGCCTGGCCAATCACGTTGTTGATTTTGTGTGAACCGGTGTGGTTGAGATCTTCGCGCTTTAAGAGGATGCGGGCCCCGCCACACGCTTTAGAAAAGTTATGCGCCTCGGTGAGGATGCTGGGGCGGCCGACGTAAGTGGCGTTCAACTCCGCCAATTCGGCGATAAAGGCAGGGTCGACCTTGGCGGCGTTATAGATACGTTCAAGCTCATCTAAGGCGCTGATGAGCGCCTCCGGCACGAAGCGACCACCGTACGGTCCAAAGTGGCCGTCGATTGCCTCAGACGAGGTAATGGGCTCAGGGAGGGCTGCTGGAACAAATGGAGGTGCGGCGATCTTTGTCATGACGCTACCTTAGGGCTGGTGCCTCTCTGAATCAAGAAAAAACTAGTTTTCTCTTGACGGCGTGGCTCCAGACTCTTACTGTCAAATGTGACGGGAAGAAGCACCTACTACGGAGAGACCTTCACAGAGGAGTACGGATGCAGAAGAAATTAGGAATTATCGGAGCCACCGTGGCAGCGCTCTTTGCGCTCGTTGCATGCAGCTCCTCCACTTCGTCATCTGAGGCCGCCCCAGCCCCAGCGAAGACGATTGCAATTATTTCCCCAGACTATTCAGCACAACCTGCCGCTAAGACCGCTATTGACGAGTTCGTCAAAGCTGCCGAAGCTGCAGGCTTCAAGACCACAGTGACCGATACAAAGAGCGACAACGCCAAAGTAAACGGTGAAATCACCACTGCTGTCTCACAGAAGGTCGACGCCATTGTGCTCGCTTTCGGAACTCCGAAGGAATTCGGCGAAGGTTTGGCCGCTGCAAAGGCTGCCAACGTTCCAGTCTTCGGTCTCGATACCGGTGGTACTGAGGATCCAATTCTGGTCAACGTCACCACCGACAACGGTTTCCTTGGCAGCGCAAGTGCGCAAGCAATGATGGATGCCATCGGCAAGCCAGGAAACATCGCAATGATCGTCTTTGACGCATTCCAACCAGTACAAATCCGTGGCGCCGAAGCGAAGAAGCTCTTCGAAGCCGCTGGTTACAAGATCGTTGAATACGTACAAGGCGATCCTGCAGATTCCACTGGCTTTGCGAAGAAGACCGTCAAGGACTTCCTCACCAAGTACCCCGCAGGCAAGATTGATGGTGTCTGGGCCGGTTGGGATGCCAGTGCACTTGGTGCATACCAAGCAACGCAAGAAGCTGGTCGCACCGAAGTGAAGATCACTGGTGTTGACGGTCAAGATTTCGCTCGCGCAGAAGTTGCTAAGGGCGGAAACTGGGTTGCCACGATGGCGCAAGATTGGCCAACGATTGCAGCTACTGAAGTAAAGATTATTCAGGACTTCTTTGCTGGAACGGTACCTGCCGACAAGGTTGTATATGTCCCAGGAACGGTTATCAACAAGGACAACGCTAAGTAAAGTCTGTCCAGAAGGAGAGGGGGCCAGCATGAATAAATTGCTGGCCCCCTTTTCTTTGGGCAGACCTGTATTGATCACTTACGTGCCCGCCGGTGATCCAGAGTTCTCCCGCGTGATCCTCGATGCTTACCTAGAGGGCGGCGCCGATATTTT
>JAPLBA010000119.1 GCA_026393015.1 Actinomycetota bacterium | reverse complement strand
CGTCTCTTGATGCTCGATGAACCGAGCCTTGGTCTGGCCCCGCGCCTAGTAATTGAAATGTTTGGCTACCTCAAGCGACTTCATAAGGAAAAGGGCCTCACGATTCTGCTCGTGGAGCAACAAGCTCGCTTAGCCTTGCAAATTTCACAGCGTGGATATGTGCTTGAACGCGGCGTTGTTGCCATCAGCGGCACATCCGAATCGCTCAAGGACGACCCCGCAGTTGTCGCTGCGTACCTCGGTCACACAGGCTAAAGATGGCACGCGTGCACCTAGATGCAGAATTGGTGAGTGCACTTGAGACGCTCAACACGCCTGGAAAATGGGTTCACCTCGCCACGGTCTCTCCCGATGGTGGGCCACATGTCACCCCGGTAGTGCTGGGATATGACCAAGATGCGCTTTATCTCAGCGTCACGGGAAAGCAGAAGAATAAGAATATTAAGCGCGATCCTCGTGTCTGTATCTCGATCTCACGTGATGGCGATCTTGCTCACCTCACTATCTGGGGCGAGTGCGAACTTTCAGTTGGCCCAGCAGCACAAGAGAAATGGGAGTGGCTCATCCGTTCCACTCTCGGCGAAGAAGCATTAGCTGGCATGCAACGCACGCTTTCCAACGAGGGGACACAACTTGGTGTGGTGAATCCAAGTCGCTACCGGATATATGGGTTGAACTCATGACGTTAATTACTGGAGTAACAGGCGCCTTTGTGGGTGTGCAAGATTTTGCACCTCACTTAGATTTTTGGTGTGGCGAGCTCGGTTGGGATAACTGCAAGAGTGGAGTGATCTCCGCTGATGTGGCTAAGAAGGTATACAACGTTGAGGGAGAGATCGAAGTAAAGGTACTTTGTGCCGCGGGATCCGACACCGGTCAGGTCTACCTTTTTCGCACGCAGAATGCTGATTCTCTTACGGCTCGCCATCCACACACGAGTGAACTCGGCTTTCATGCACTTGATCTTTATACGAAAGATAGCGCGGCCACGTATGAGCAGATGAACAAAGCGGGCCACAAATGGGTGCGCCAACCTGAGGCGTATCAGGTACCGCTCGGTGAGACAGTTGTCGAAATCACCGAAGCATTTCTCTTCGGCCCTGAAGGCACCGCAGTGGTTTTTGTGGAAGCCAAGAATGCCCGCGTTACTAAGGCATGGGAGGCCAATCCAGACCTTCCTTACACGGAGCTCACTTCAGTGGTCTGCGGAGTGCGCGATCTCGAGGGTCTCACCGCCTTCTTTGGACCGGAAGGTCTTGGAATGGCGAAGTGGTATGACGTGAGCTTCACTTCCGAGGGCCTTAATAAGATGGCACAGCTTCCTGCTGATGCTGAAATCACTTTGGTATTCCTTGCCGGAGAGAGCACTGCCCGCATCGAAGTGATCAAGGTAAATAACGTAGAACCTCCGCGCGATCTACGCGCCGAACAGCGCCCCGGTAAAGCACTTGGACACTCGGGGTGGTCGTTTAAAACCCACGATCTCGACGGTGCACTGGAAGTCGTCACGAAACAAGGTGGCGTAGTGCTCTCTGCTCCACTCATTACCGATGATCCGATCCACGGCAAGGCTCGCCTTGCTTCTGCTGAAACACCTGAAGGCGCGTTCATCGAGCTATGGGAGGCCATTTAATGGAGCAACATGCCTGGTCTGGTCGGATCGACTATATCCACGACGAACGCGGGGAACGTGGTCGCGAATGGTTTACCGTCACGACACATCAAGATGGGCACCGGGTCGTGCGGGCGCGTTGTGAAATGGATGACACCGAGATCATGCGAGATGTCACCTACTCCATGAATGGCTTCACCCCTGAAGAGGCGTACATCCGAATTGTGATCAAGGGAAAGCACGAAGGTTCCGGCTGGTTTACCTTCGACGAGAATGAAGCGCATTGCGAGGCCATGATTGCTGGTGGCGGTCGCGTGAGCCAAACGATGAAGACACCCGGCCCAGCCGCTTCTTTTGGTGCGCACCCAGTTCTCTGCGATTGCTTGCATGCATCGCTCTACAAACATGGCGGACCTCAGCGCCAGCGAGTCACCAATATTTTGAACTCGTCGCACTCTCCCGATGGCTCCACCGGACCGATGTTGGGGGAGTGGGAATTTGATATTGAGTTTGTGGGGGAGGAGCGCATCACGGTACCTGCAGGAACTTTTGATACGTACCACTACACCTACCACTTGGATCACTACGGTTGGGCACCTGAGCAGGTCTGGGTCATGCCCGGTTCGAATCAGTTAGTTAAAATTTACTGGGATGTCTTGAAGACTTCGTACGTCCTCGCTGAATTGAATGGAGACCCAAGATGACACGCACTCTGGAAGATTTCCTACATGGCGTTACCGGCGTTTGGGAGGGCACTTATGCCCACCATAATCCCGACGGCACGCTGATTGAGAAGTACGGCAGCCGGCAAGAGACTCGCTTGATTGGTGAGGAGTGGTATGAGCGCATCATTTATACGCGCGAAGGTAAAGAACCGGAGATCTTAGATTTCCGAGCCAAAGTACGCGGCAATGACATGCTCTTCGAAGATGACGATTTTATGGGTCGTACTCATATCGTCGACGAGCAGACTTTAATGTTTCCTTATTATTGGAAGAAGAATCCAGATCGCACTATCTTGGAAACGATTCACAATCTCACGGGCGATTACCGCACGAGGGTGTGGCAAACCTTTGAACATGGCGCAATCGTGAAATTTACCCTCATTGAGGAACGGCGAATCCCCAATGAGTCACCAACCGCGCACATTGCTGATTGGTTCTAGAAGAACTTCATACCCGGCTTGGTGATTCCAAGTATTGCGGCGATGATCACGCAGAGCCAAATGAGGTGTACCCAAGGAATGGCGCGCTTCATCGATGCCGTTAAAGCGTCTTCGGCTTCTGGAGTCGAGCCCTTGCTCATGATTGAACCAAAAGCGGGGCCGAAGGGAACCAAAGCTTTGCGAATTCCTACACCGCCAGCGATGGCAATCGCGTAAACGAGGACTTTGCCGCCGAGCCACTTGGGATTAGTGGTGACGCCGAAGGGCTCGCTGGCGATGATCGTGTAGAGCCCCATGCCGATCAATCCCACGATGAGAGCGTAGCGAATGTAGAGATCGGCTTTGCTGAGGAATGGATTCTTGCCGTGCGTGCGGTATTGCGTGACGACCATGTAGAGCCACCCAAATGAGAGTACCCATGAAAGCGTCGCAAGTTGCCAGGAAAGCCACGAGACTCCGTGTGGATCTGTTGCCATTAAAGAGATACCGCTGGGAAGAAAGAGCACGAGGCAGATTCGAGGGGAGAGATCGACTGCTTCCATTACTTTGGCAACGGTGGCACGCGTCTCGTTACTGAGGTCGCGTCGCACCACAAATTTACTGGAGTAGTAGACGCCGAGATCAGCACCCAACCAGTAGACCAGCAAGAAGACGTGGATGATCAGCCATAGAGGTTTAAATGGCATTACATTCCATCGCCATCCCAGCGGCCGCGAGAACGCGAGCGCACTGGGAGAGTCGAAATGATCGGTACGGGGGTTTCTTGGCCAATATTTTGCTTGTAATTGCGGCCAGTACCCCAGTTATGTGCGCGATCTGTGCGCTCTTCTGGATGCTCTAGCACAGAAGGCGCTGGCCATTCGGCCATGACATCGTGTGAATGATCGTCATGAGCGTGACCATGATCATCAACGAGACCAAGCGCGCGAAGGCTGGGGTCCACGTGCGTTCCGTGTTGGTGGTAATCCTTATCTGGCGCGCCTTGCGCGCGCTGGAAAGCGACAGAATCTTCGAGCTGTTTGAGATCATGCGCCGAGCGAGCATGTGGTCGGTTAGCCAAATCCCAACTCGATTGGGAGTAGGTCATGCGGCCGCCATCGGGGCCATAATTGACGGCTTCCCCACCCCAGCGGAGCCATTCATTCTGGGTGTACCAGTTGGTGAGTTCGCCATCTGAGCGAAGGAGCCACGTGGCACCACCTTCGAGAGAAACGAAGTGACCATGCTTCACTCGAGCGGGGCGGAAGAAGTAGGTGCCGACGTCTAGGTCGCCAAAGTTATAAGACATCTTTCCTTGCAAAGTGTAGGCCTCTTCGTAGCAAGGGTGATGGGCTAAACGGTGATCGGTCCAACCCTCTTTTGAGTGCACCAGGCGGGTGTAGAAACCGGTGACTGGGTCTACGTGCAAGTATTTAATAAGTAAGCCTGGTTGTGGTCCGGCGTTAGGAACTTCGGTCCAATTCATCGCGCCACTATCAACTACGAGAATGTCGCCATAAGCATCAGATTTGCGACCGACATGTGCGTTGTCGGTGCGATCAAAACCCGCATCGCCAAATTCGCGATAATGCAAAATTTGGGTGCCCTCTTCGAAGACGATGGAATCCATCGGAACGCCCTTGGGTGCATGGATGTAACCGCCTGGGCCAATCTTTTGGTTGCCCAGGGTCATGGAACCCGACATGACGTAGTACTCGGTATCTGCGTGGTGGAGACCAGGACCGCGTCCCCACGTTGATTGGAAATCAACGCGCATTGAGGAGGAGCCATCCTCTTCGTCCACTGAGAGATTACGTTGATGCGCTTTGCCTTCCCCTTGTGGAAGTTCCGCGGCATGCCAGATGTAATCGTGTTCAGAGATGAGTTCGACGTGTGGACGCATTGCGGCTCCTCATAGATTTCCGATGAGTGTTCCGTCTGGTGGAACGCTGTTTCACGATTCTATCGGGGCGGGATTTCGGAGACAAGGTTCCTGCGAAGGTTTTTATCTACGATTCGTCCGGAGAGCTCTCTAGGAGAAGTGCACCTTGAGATCGCGCTTGACGATCTTGCCGGCCGCATTCCGAGGGAGGGCATCAATGACCACGGTCTCTTTCGGCATTTTGTAGCCGGCGAGCTTTCCACGGAGGTGGGCTTCGATGATCTCGTGGTTGAGGCTTTTGCCCGCGCGGGCGACAACTACTGCCACCACGCGCTCACCCCATGTCTCATCGTTAATACCAATGACGGCACACTCTGCAACGCCGTCATGAGTCGCCAGGACTTCTTCGATCTCGCGTGGATAAACATTCGCGCCGCCAGTGATGATCAAGTCTTTCTTACGATCCACGATGCTGATGAATCCTTCTTCATCTACGACCACAACATCACCCGATGTGAGGAAGCCATCATCAGTAGTGCAGGCAGCGGTGGCCGCAGGATCGTTGAGATACCCATTCATCAAGTAAGGGGAGCGGCTGAAGAGTTCGCCTGACTCACCAGGATCAACGAGTGAGCCATCTTCGCGCACCACACGTACTTCGGTCATAAACCATGGATGCCCCACCGAGCCTGCCTTGCGAAGCGCATCTTGCGGGCGCGAGTTAGTCACAATACCGGCTTCGGTCGAACCATAGAGTTCGTGCACGCCAGTATGAGGAAATATATCGAGTACCCACTTCTTCAATGCAACGGGAAGTGCAGCAGCATTGAAATAAAGAGTGTGTAGCGAAGAGAGATCGCGACGCGTGATGGCTTCATCGCCGAGCGCGCGCATCATTTGAGCATGCGTGGGCACCAGGAACATAGATTCGATTCGTTGATCCTGGACTAATTGCAATGTCTCATCTGGATCGAACTTCCGTTGCATCACCACGGTTCCGCCGGTAAATATCGGCGCATAGCCAAAGGCGAATCCCGCTCCGTGATACATCGGCGCCACTCCGACTGTGCGCGTATTGGGACCAAGACCCCATTCGAGTGCGGTGGCATAGAAGGTCAGCGAACGTGACCGGTGGCTAATCAGGACGCCCTTGGGCTGTCCTGTAGTTCCTGATGTGTAGGTAATACAGAAGGGATCACTTTCCAGTGTGGGAATTCGAGGATCAACTGCATTAGATGCGGCAAGAAAATCTTCGTAATTCTTTCCTACATCATTTCCGTCAATTGCAAAGATAATTTTTGGTAGACCACTTGATGGCAGGTTTCCTGCTAGCGCGGAGTCGACGATGATCGCTTGAACGCTTGCGTGCTCAAGTACGAAGGCAATTTCGTTGGCTACTTGACGCGGGTTTAACGGAACGAGGACCAGGCCGGCCATCGCAAGACCCGCGGCTATCTCTGGATATTCAAAACGATTTCCGAGGAGAAGTGCGACGGCGTCACCTTTCTTGAGCCCAGCTTTTAATAATCCGGAAGCCAGGCGCGAGGCGCGTTCGTTGATGGCCCCAAAGGTAAGTGAGCGATCACCATCGATCACCGCGACTTTGTGAGGAGTGGCATGCGCGAACTCACGGATTCCGTTAGCAATGTTGAGTTGGGACCCACCAGGATGAATAGCCATCAGATAACTTTCAGTTCGATGAGTTTTTCTCGGAGAGCATTATCGCTCGGCTCTGTGAGATGAGTGCCATCGGGCAAGCAGATGACCGGGATGGAGCGCATGCCACCATTGATCTCGATGACTCGGGCGGCGGCCGCGGGGTCGGCTTCGATATCTATATAGGTGTACTTCAATTGATGAGTCGTCCCCAACTTGTCTAAGAGCGCCTTTGATCTCCGGCAATCTCCGCACCATTCGGCGCCATACATCAGGATTTCCATGAGCACATCTTAGAGGCGGGGAAGTGAGAGAATTAAGGGCCTTGACTCTGATCAGGGCTGAGTTAAGCGTGAAACCCGCCCTAATTGGGTCGATTCCGCCCTCGCTGATAGATTTCCCCCGTTGGATAAGAGAGTTACCGAGTAAAAGACCGGTAGCCGCCACGCGAGAGATAAGGGAGAGCCATATGGCACTCGAAAGTTCTGAGAAGAAGCAGATCATCACCACCTACGGCGCCTCTGCTACCGATACCGGTAGCCCCGAAGCTCAAATCGCGATGCTTTCCAAGCGTATCGATGACCTCACCGGGCATTTAAAGAGCCATAAGCAAGATCACCACAGTCGCCGCGGCCTGCTTTTGATGGTCGGACGTCGTCGTCGACTTCTTCAATACTTAGCCAAGACCGATATTGCGCGTTACCGCTCAATCATCGAACGTCTTGGTCTGCGTCGCTAATCCTCTCACTACCGCTTTATTGGCGTAGTTAGTAGGGCGACGAAAAAAATCGCAACGGGTCAACAAGGATCCGTCCGAGTGTGCAGGTTGATCGCTCCTCGGTAGTGGCCTCCGGGATGAACGCCCGTGGGCTTCGATCGAAGACCGCTCTCCTGCCAGAAATGGAGATGACCCATGGAGGGTCAGGTTTACAGCGCCACGGCCGTTATTGATAACGGCACACATGGCACACGCACTATCAAGTTCGAAACCGGTCGCTTAGCACGTCAAGCAGCCGGAAGCACCGCAGTTTATTTCGATGAAGACACCATGCTCTTCTCGGCAACCACTGCATCGAAGTCGCCAAAGGATCACTTTGACTTCTTCCCACTTACTGTCGATGTCGAAGAGCGCATGTACTCAGTCGGCCGCATTCCAGGATCGTTCTTCCGTCGCGAAGGACGTCCCAGCGAAGGCGCCATCCTTACTTGCCGCCTCATCGATCGTCCACTGCGCCCCTCTTTCGTGAAGGGACTTCGCAACGAAGTTCAGGTTGTCGTGACCGTCATGGCCCTCAATCCTGCAGAGCTTTACGACGTCATCGCAATCAATGCAGCATCAATGTCCACTCAGCTTGCTGGCTTGCCCTTCTCCGGTCCTATCGGTGGCGTGCGTGTTGCACTCATCGAAGGTCAATGGGTGGCATTCCCTTCACATCCACAACTTCAAAATGCCGTCTTCGACATGGTTGTTGCCGGACGTATCGCAGGCGACGACGTCGCGATCATGATGGTGGAAGCCGAAGCTACTGCTCGTACCATCGATCTGATTGCAGATGGCGGGATTGCTCCTACTGAAGAAGTTGTGGCCCAAGGTCTTGAGGCTTCTAAGCCATTCATTAAGGCGCTTTGCGAGGCGCAAATGGAAGTTGCTTCCAAGGCGGCAAAGGCCATTGGCGATTTCCCTATCTTCCTTGAGTACCAAGCAGATGTGTACGAAGCCGTTTCAGGCGCTGTCTCGACAGAGCTTGAGAAGGCAATGACCATTGCTGGTAAGCAAGTTCGCGAAACAGAAATTGATCGCATCAAGGATGGCGTCAAAGCTGCACTTGCTACACAATTCGAAGGTCGCGAAGGTGAAGTTTCTGCGGCATTCAAGTCGGTCACGAAGAAGTTGGTTCGTCTTCGTATTCTTCGCGACAAGGTGCGCATCGATGGTCGTGGACTTCGTGATATTCGTGAACTCTCCGCCGAAGTTGCTGTTATTCCTCGCGTTCACGGTTCGGCGCTCTTTGAGCGTGGCGAGACCCAGATCCTGGGTGTTACCACTTTGAACATGCTCAAGATGGAACAACAACTCGATACTCTCGATCCAGAGACGACGAAGCGTTACATGCACAATTACAACTTCCCACCATATTCAACTGGTGAGACCGGCCGCGTAGGTACTCCTAAGCGTCGCGAAATTGGTCATGGTGCTCTTGCTGAGCGCGCTCTCCTTCCAGTACTTCCATCGCGTGCTGATTTCCCTTACGCGATTCGTCAAGTATCTGAAGCCCTTGGTTCTAACGGTTCCACTTCAATGGGTTCCGTGTGTGCCTCCACAATGGCTTTGCTCAATGCGGGTGTGCCACTGCGTGCGGCTGTTGCCGGTATCGCAATGGGCCTCGTCTCTGACGTGGTCGATGGCAAGATTGAGTATGTGGCACTCACCGACATCCTCGGTGCCGAAGACGCCTTCGGTGATATGGACTTCAAGGTCGCCGGTACGAAGGACTTCATCACCGCATTGCAACTCGACACCAAGCTCGATGGCATTCCTGCCAGCGTCCTTGGCGGTGCGCTGCAACAAGCACGCGAAGCCCGTCTCGAAATTCTCGAGGTGATGGCAGAAGCTATCGATGCTCCCGATGAGATGAGCCTCTTTGCTCCTCGCATCATTTCCATCAAGATTCCAGTCGATCAAATTGGTGCGGTGATTGGGCCTAAGGGCAAGATCATTAACCAAATCCAAGATGAGACTGGCGCCGAAATTTCGATCGAAGACGACGGCACCATCTACATTGGTGCCACTGTTGGAAGCGCTGCAGAGGCTGCCCGTGCGCAGATCAATGCCATTGCAAACCCCACGATGCCTGAGGTTGGCGAACGCTACCTCGGTACCGTCGTGAAGCTTGCTACTTTTGGCGCCTTCGTTTCGCTCTTGCCAGGCAAGGATGGTCTGCTTCATATTTCACAGATCAAGAAGATGCATGGCGGCAAGCGCATCGAAAACGTGGAGGATGTCATGAATGTCGGCGACAAGATTCAAGTCGAAATCGCTGAGATTGATCCCAAGGGCAAGCTCTCGCTCGTTCCAGTTCTCGAAGGCGAAGCGGCAGCAAACTAATTGCGGTACATAACGAAAGGACGGTGCGTGCGATGACTATTCGCCGCACCGTTCTTCCGTCTGGTCTCCGGATTGTCACTGAAGAAGTCCATACTGTGCGTTCAGCCGCTTACGGCGTCTGGGCAAATGTGGGTTCCCGCGATGAGAGTTCCTCTGTGGCAGGGGCTTCGCACTTCCTTGAACATTTGCTCTTCAAGGGCACCACAACACGCTCGGCCCTCGATATATCTTCAAGTATTGAAGCCGTTGGCGGGGAAACCAATGCATTCACCGGAAAAGAAAATACTTGCTTCTATGCTCGCACCCTTGATCAAGATTTGCCGCTAGCCGTTGAAGTTATCTCCGACATGATCACCTCCTCTTTGGTAACTAAGTCAGACGTAGATTCTGAACGTGGAGTTGTCCTCGAGGAAATCGCAATGCGAGATGACGATCCCGGAGATCTCATCCATGATGTATTTTCTGAAACCCTCTTCGGCGATAGCTCGATTGGCAAACCAATCTTGGGAACCACGGACTCCATTAAATCGATGAGCCGTGAAGCGGTCTATCGCTATTACAAGCGCAAGTATCGACCGGAGAATCTAGTCGTAGCGGTCGCTGGCAACATTAAGCATGACAAAGTTGTAAAGATGGTGAGTAAAGCTTTTGCACGCGATGGTTTTAGTGATGAAGTAGCTCTACCTGCTGAGATACGCACCGCTAAGCGCATTAAACCGGTAGGTGTGGGAGCTATTGACGTGGTCAACCGCCCCGGAGAACAAGCGCACATCATGTTGGGCGTTGAAGGTGTCTCGCGCAGCGATGATCGACGCTTTGCCCTCGCAATGTTAAGCATTGCTCTCGGCGGCGGTATGTCATCACGTCTCTTCCAAGAGATTCGCGAGAAGCGTGGTCTGGCATATTCTGTGTACGCGTTCGGACAACAATTTGCCGGCTCCGGGATTTTCAGTATTTATGCAGGCACGCAACCTGCCCGCGCATACGATGTCATTTCCATTGCACGCGAAGTGATTAACGATGTTGTGGAAAATGGATTGACCGAAGACGAGGTTGCCAGGGCCAAGGGAGCGGCCCGTGGAGGATTAGTGCTGGGGCTGGAAGACACCGGATCTCGCATGTCACGCATTGGAAAATCCGAATTGATGTACGGCGATCAAAAGAGCGTCGATGAGCTCCTCGCAGAAATCGAAGCGGTGACCCCTGACCAAGTTCACCAAGCCGCGCGTGATTTCCTCGGCAAGCAACTCTCGCTGGCAGTTATTGGTCCCTTCCCTGGTCGCGCCCAAAGCAAGTTCGCACGGGTACTGGCATAATTCCCCACATGATTCGAGTCGGAGTTCTCGGCGCCAAAGGGCGGATGGGCTCAGAGGTAGTACGCGCGGTCACAGACGCCGATGGCATGGAAGTGGTGGCTGCTCTCGATCTGGGAGATTCACTCGATGCTCTCACTGCTGCTCAAGCTGACGTAGTGGTTGATTTCACCCACCCCGACGCGGTGATGGAAAACCTCAAATTTCTGATAGCACACGACATTCATGGCGTAGTGGGCACCACTGGATTTGATGACGCCCGCCTCGCCGAGCTGCGCACCTGGCTCGCCTCGTCGAAAAGTGGCGTCATTGTGGCCCCTAATTTTGGTTTGGGTGCAGTCCTCATGATGCGCTTTGCCGAAAGTGCGGCTCGCTTCTTTGAATCCGTAGAGATTGTCGAGTTGCACCATCCAAATAAGGCAGATGCACCGAGTGGAACGGCGACACATACTGCCAAGCGAATTGCAGCGGCTCGTAAAGAAGCTGGACTTGGCCCGCAACCTGACGCCACATCAAGTGGTCTCGCTGGCGCGCGTGGCGCAGATGTTGATGGAGTGCCGGTTCATTCAGTGCGACTTCGAGGATTAGTGGCTCACCAAGAAGTCATCTTCGGCGATCCAGGGGAGATCTTTACGATTCGGCACGACTCACTTGACCGCAGTGGTTTTATGCCAGGTGTGGTACTCGCTGTCAGAAATATCGGTACACATCCTGGCCTCACACTCGGTTTAGAAAGCTTTCTCAACCTCTAAATTAATTTTGCTATGAGGTTCATAGTCGATGCAAGAGTGCTGATGTGGCGGCGGCAGCAACTACCACTACTGGGAATGGCGCGCGTAGTAAGAGAACCACAATTGCTACTGCCACACCAGCCGCGCGCGCATCGAGTACCAATGTTTGGCCCACACCGAAAGTTTGCGCGATTACAAGAGCGCTGAGAAGTGCCACTGGCATGAGGTTTGCTATGCGTTGCACACGTGGTGATGAGAGCCAGGCGTCTGGCATTGCCATCCCGGCATACTTCAATAAGAAGCAGCCTAAACTCGATATGAGAACGGTTGCCCAAATCATTTAGCACCGCCGTTCTTCCAGCCAGCGATGACTGCGGCCAGGGCGCTAGTGATAACTGGAACTCCCACGGGTGCATGCGGTAGCAAGATGAGGACGGTAATAGCTGCAGCCATACCGACCGCCCACGGTGTGCGACCTTTGAGGCGCGGCCAGAGCAAACCGAGGAATGCTGCAGGCACGGCCGCGTCAAGCCCAAATTGCGCCGGGTCACCTAACGCGTCGGCACCGAGTGCGCCGAGCAGGGTAAATGAATTCCAGAAAACATAGACACCCAACCCGGTCACCCAGAAGCCGTGACGCATTGCAGGAAGTCCAAGATGCTCTTGTGAAATTGCTACTCCAGTTGATTCATCAATCGTTATTTGTGCGGCTGCGACGCGCCTGAGGCCGCGCACTTGCAAGATCGGAGCCATGCGTAATCCGTAGAGTGCATTTCTTGTCCCGAGTAGCAGTGCTCCGGTAATCGCGGTGACCGCGAGTGGCCATGAAGTAATGACGCCCACACCAACGACGGCAAATTGTGAAGCACCAGAGAAGAGGAGCGCCGATAATGCAAGCGCTTGCCAAGGAGAGAGGCCACTACTACTTGCTGCCGCGCCAAAGGCCGTACCGTAGAGCCCCACTGTGAACGCCAAACTCACGCCATCGCGAGTAATGCGACGGCGTTCGTTATCGGGTAATTCAACTTCTTGGTTCACGAACCGTCGCTTTCACTAGGTGAATCTCGAAGTGAGGTTACCCATCGGTGCTGTGTAAGCGTCAAATCGGGGCTCTCTAAAGTGCGCGTACGATCGCTCTTTCCCCAGCCAGCACTCTCGAGAAAAGTTTCGAGCGCAGTGATATCGCTCCACATCGATAGGCCAGTGACTTCGCTCTCCGACGTATCTGCGATGGCGTTGAGTAAGCGAGAACCGTGGCCTCGTCGAACAAGATCCGGATCGATAAGTAATTCACTTACTTCATCCACACTTTCCGAGATCGGTATGAGGCAGGCAAACCCAACGACGATCCCGTTTGAAAGTGCGACAAGAACTCGATGGCGGGTGGACGGGGGAGAGGCAATTGAGCTGCGCCATTGGGATTCCATGTCACCCAGGGAAGGTAGTGGCAGGGCAGGAAGGTTGCGGGCAGTCCAGGCGCGATGAGAGATGGCGGCGATGGAAAAGGCGTCCGTGAGATGAGCCACTCGGACCTCTTCGTTCGCGCGTGTTAGCTCTGGCATGAGTGCCTTTCTCCGTTACTGTCCAAGGGTGGACAAGATCGTATTTCGCTCAGATGTGACCGTCGAATTGGTTAAGGCTAGCGCTAGTGATGCCGATGTTGTTTGGGCTGCTCGGGTCTCGACCGCCGGGGAGCAATCTCTCGAAGATGTCGGCTCGGATCCAGAAAAGGCAAAAGGTCTCATTAATTACCTAGCGCGTGAACGCCACGGTTCACCTTTTGAGCACACTTCAATGACTTTCTTTATCTCCGCGCCGATCTTTGTCTTCCGCGAATTTATGCGCCACAGAATTGCCTCATACAACGAGGAGAGCGGGCGCTATCGGGAATTGAAGCCAGTCTTTTATATTCCTGGCCCTGAAAGAAAACTGATACAGGTAGGCAAGACTGGCGCGTACGAATTCATTGATGGAACTGATGAGCAGTATGAAACTTCGGTGAGTGCGATGAAGCGTTCATACATGGTCTCGTATGAGGCCTATCAAGAGATGCTAGAAGTGGGCATTGCTCGAGAAGTGGCTCGCACGGTCCTTCCAGTGGGGCTCTACTCCAGTATGTATGTCTCCATGAATGCTCGAGCGTTGATGAACTTCCTCTCGCTACGCACAAAATCGGAAGGCTCACACTTTCCTTCTTACCCTCAGAGGGAGATCGAAATGGTCGCTGAGAAGATGGAAGCGGTCTGGGCTGGGCTCATGCCTTTGACCCACGGAGCCTTTAATGCTGGCGGGCGAGTCTGTCCCTAGCGGGAGAGACCGGTATCGTTTAACCATGAGTGAAATCACCCCTCCCTTCGGGCGCCTGCTGACTGCCATGGTCACCCCGTTTAAGTCAACGGGTGAGATTGATTTTGCAGCGGTGGAAAAGATGGCCCATCACCTTGTTGATTCTGGTCACGATGGCATCGTGGTTAATGGGACCACTGGCGAAGCGCCCACAACGACTGATGAAGAGAAAGATGAAATCATCAAACTCGTTGTTCGTGCTGTCGGCGATAAGGCCACCATTATTTCTGGTGCCGGCAATAATGAAACGGCGCACTCTGTGGAACTTGCCAAGCGCCACGCTAAGGCAGGCGCACATGCGCTCATGGTGGTCACGCCCTATTACAACAAGCCGCCGCAGGCAGGTATTGAAGCCCACTTTAAAGCGATCGCAGATGCCACCGATCTCAACATATTGATGTATGACATTCCCGCTCGTACCGGAGTTGCCATTGAAACCGACACTATCTGTCGGTTGGCCGAGCATCCCAAGATGGTCGCGCTCAAAGATGCTAAAGGTGATCTAGGTGCAACTTCGTGGGTGATTAAGCGCTCGGGTATTCCGGTGTATAGCGGTGACGACATTAATAACCTGCCATTGCTCTCTATTGGTGCGGTGGGATTTGTGAGCGTCTGTGGTCATGTCATCGGTCGCCCACTTAAAGAGATGTTGAATGCCTGGTTTGCTGGCGATCGAGTACGCGCAACAGAGATCCATCACTCATTGCTCCCGATCTATACCGGAACTTTCCGCACGCAAGGTGCGATCCTCACCAAAGCCGCACTCAACTTACTCGGACTGCCTGGCGGGTACACGCGCCTTCCGCTTGTTGATGCTACGCCGGAGCAAATTGCACAACTCAAGCTCGACCTTGTTGCTGGTGGTATCACTCTTCCCTCATGAGCCATTCGCATCCAGAACTCTCTGAACCAGCAGCTCTAGAAAAGGGCACGACTCGCATTGTTGCCCTCGGCGGTCTGGGCGATGTCGGTCGCAACATGACGGTCTTTGAACATGAAGGAAAAATTCTTATCGTGGATGCAGGCGTGCTCTTCCCGGAGGAGAATCAACCTGGCGTGGATTTGATCTTGCCTGATTATTCGTATCTGCGCGAACGATGGGGCGATGTCTTAGCGATCGTCCTCACACATGCACACGAAGACCACATCGGCGCGGTTCCTTTCATCTTGCGCGAAGCGGGGGAGATTCCATTGGTGGGATCTCGGCTCACCCTTGCATTCCTTGAAGAGAAGCTAAAGGAACATCGCATTCGCCCTCGATCCCTTGAAGTAAAAGAGGGGCAGGTCGAACAATTCGGACCATTTAATCTTGAATTCATTGCGGTGAATCACTCCATTCCTGATGCCCTCGCGGTCGCAATCACCACTTCCGCCGGTCGAATTCTGCACACCGGTGATTTCAAAATGGATCAACTTCCACTCGACGGTCGCCTCACTGACCTCGCCACTTTCGCTCGACTTGGCAGCCAAGGCGTCGACCTCTTCATGGTTGACTCCACCAATGCCGAAGTGCCCGGATTCACCACGAGCGAGCGCGAGATTTTGCCAGTGCTCGATCGAGTTTTTTCTAAGACCGAGCGTCGAGTCGTCGTTGCATCATTTGCCTCTCACGTGCACCGCGTGCAGCAAGTCATCGATACTGCCGCCGCGCACTCTAGAAAGGTTGCGCTGGTCGGTCGTTCGATGGTTCGCAATATGCGGGTGGCTCATGAGCTGGGATATCTGACTATCCCAGATGGCGTTCTTATTGACGCCAAGCAGATGGAGAATTTCAAGGATAACGAGTTGGTACTCATCTGTACGGGTTCACAAGGTGAGCCAATGGCGGCGCTTTCGCGAATGGCGAGTGGAGATCACCAAATTCGCGTAGGGGAGGGTGACACGGTCATTCTGGCTTCTTCGCTCATCCCTGGGAATGAGAATTCTGTTTATCGAGTCATTAACGGCTTGATGAGATTTGGCGCAAAGGTAGTTCATAAGAGCAACGCGATGGTGCACGTATCTGGCCACGCAAGCGCTGGCGAATTGCTTTACTGCTACAACTTAGTAAAGCCAAAGAATGTAATGCCGATCCACGGTGAGTGGCGCCACTTGCGAGCCAATGCGGATCTCGCCCGACTTACTGGCATTGCAGATGAGAATATCGTCACCGTCGATGACGGGGTAGTGGTCGATCTCCGAGACGGCCGAGTCAATATTGCTGGGGTAATTACGGTCGGGTATGTCTATGTTGATGGGCAGAGCGTCGGTGACATCACTGAAGCATCGCTTAAGGACCGACGCGTACTTGGCGAAGAGGGTTTCATCTCCATTGTGGTGGCAGTGGATTCCACCACTGGGAAGATCGTCTCTGGTCCAGATATTCATGCGCGTGGCTTTGCCGAAACTGAAGATGTATTTGATGAGGTCAAGATCAAGATTGTGGAAGCGCTTCGCAATGCAGCCAGTGATGGTGTGGGTGGTTCGCATCAATTGGCACAGATTGTGCGCCGGACTGTGGGCCAATGGGTCAATACCACTCATCGACGACGTCCGATGATCTTGCCGATCGTGGTTGAGGTCTAGCCCGGCGCGCCTGCCCGTCCGATTCGCCCCATTCTCGTACTGTATTTCCGTGGCAACTAAAGCCAAGAAACCCGCGCGCCCCGAACTTGGAAAAGGTCGAGGGTTTTTTGGCGTGCTTGTGCGTATCTGGCGCGCTATTGCTCGCGGGTTGGGCGGTGGCGTCCGATTCCTCAGCCGGGAGGCGCGCGACTTGGATCCCAGTCATCGTCGAGATGGCCTCGGATTAGGGCTCATCGTGTTGGCGATCTTGGTGGCTGCGGGGGTCTGGTGGCATGTGCCAAATTTCTTCGGTGCTTTCATGGATGGTGCGGCCCATAACCTCGTGGGGCGCCTGGCCATCTTGATACCGCTGGCACTCATCCTGTTGGCGATCCGAATTCTGCGTAAACCGCAAGAAGGTGCGGCCACCGGTCGTATTGCTATCGGTGTATTTATTTTGACTTTTGGAGTGGCTGGACTCGTCCATGTAATCACAGATGATCCTGGACTTTCTGGCGCCCGCAATTCGGGTGGCTGGGTCGGTTATCTCATCGCCGCGCCGCTCTCCGCCTTAGTGACGAAGTATCTAGCCTTCCCGGTCCTACTACTTGTCGTTATCTTTGGGCTCTTGATTGTCACAGCAACCCCGTTGCATGCAGTACCCGAGAAGTTCCGTTCTCTTATTTCCCCACTCTCTACGCGTTTGGCCCACCGACGCGAAGCACGTGAACTCCAGGAAGAGTTTGAAATCTCTGAAAGTGAACCTTTTGAATCTCCCATTCTTCGCCAAGCAGAAGAGATTCAAGAAAACATTGAAGAAGAGTTTGAAGAAGAGTTGGCCCAGGATGAATTAGCTGAACAAGTATTAGAGGCACTTGCTGAGCCGGTTCGAGTAGCACCACCGGAGCAAGTCGCATCTTTTGAAGGCACCAAGTCAGCAAGCGTGCCAACTCAAATGGAATTTACTGAAGGCGCCGAGTATGTATTACCCCCATTAGATATTTTGAAAGCGGGTGCGCCCAGCAAAGCGAAAAGTGCGGCCAACGACAAGATCGTGGAATCACTCACACAAGTATTTGAAGAGTTTCAAATCGATGCAAAAGTCACTGGCTTTTTGCGTGGCCCCACAGTGACTCGATATGAAGTTGAACTAGGTGCCGCAGTCAAAGTCGAACGCATTACAGCGCTTTCGAAGAATATTTCTTATGCGGTCGCTAGTAGCGACGTTCGCATCTTGAGTCCGATCCCAGGTAAGTCTGCTGTGGGAATTGAGATTCCTAATACGGATCGAGAGACCGTGTTACTCGGTGACGTGCTCCGGTCGACGGTTGCTGGAAACGATCACCATCCCATGGTGGTTTCGCTTGGAAAAGACGTTGAAGGCGGCTTTGTCTGTGCCAACCTCACCAAGATGCCCCACCTCTTGGTCGCAGGTGCAACTGGAGCAGGTAAATCAAGTTGGATAAATGCGCTCGTCACATCAGTGATGATGCGCGCCACTCCAAACGATGTGCGGATGATCTTGATTGATCCCAAACGTGTGGAGCTCAACGCCTATCAAGGCATTCCGCACTTGATTACCCCCATTTTGACCAACCCCAAGAAAGCTGCTGAAGCGCTGCAATGGGTAGTGCGCGAAATGGACGCACGGTACGACGATCTTTCCAATTTTGGTTTCCGCCATATTGATGATTTTAACAAAGCGGTACGTAGTGGAAAACTCACACCGCCACTTGGGTCAGATCGCAAGCTTCGTCCTTACCCCTACCTGCTTGTGATTGTCGACGAGCTGGCAGATCTCATGATGGTGGCACCGCGAGATGTTGAAGAATCAATTGTGCGAATCACACAGTTAGCCCGTGCGGCGGGTATCCACTTAGTCCTTGCTACGCAGCGACCTAGCGTCGACGTGGTCACTGGTCTTATCAAAGCCAACGTGCCTTCACGACTCTCCTTTGCAACTTCGTCGCTTGCCGACTCGCGAGTGATTCTCGATCAACCTGGTGCAGAGAAACTTGTTGGGCAAGGCGATGGTCTCTTCTTGCCTATGGGAGCTAGTAAAGCGATGCGCATTCAAGGAGCGTATGTCTCGGAGCGCGAGATTGAAGCTGTTGTAAAGCATGTCAAGGCGCAACACGAACCCATCTACCGCGAGGATGTTTTCAACGTCGGTTTTCAGCGCAAAGAAGTCGAAGATGACATTGGTGATGATCTTGATCTGCTCATGCAAGCAATCGAACTGGTGGTCTCCACACAATTTGGTTCCACCTCGATGCTGCAAAGGAAGTTACGAGTGGGCTTCGCTAAGGCAGGCAGGTTGATGGATCTCATGGAAAGCCGCGGAATCGTCGGCCCTTCTGAAGGTTCTAAGGCGCGCGATGTCCTGATAAAGGCGGACGATCTCCCAGGGGTGCTTGCAAGTCTTTGATTGAATTTCACACGGGGTGAGGCGTGAGTTCTCGTTAAATTCGTTTACGGGTTAGTCAATCACCGCAGGGTTGCGTACTCTTAGAGGCATAGTTTCGTAGGGGTATCCCCACCTCGAGGAGGATTTATGACCGTTGGCACTCAAATCGCGCAGGCGCGTATCGCCGCGGGCTTGAGCGTTGCCGAGGTCGCCGCCAAAGTGCGTTTGCGTAACTCAGTCTTGGTGGCCATCGAATCAGATAATTTTGATCCTTGTGGTGGTGAGGTTTATGCGCGCGGCCACGTACGTTCGATAGCCACCGCATTGGGTATGGATGTCAACGAGCTCATGGTTGCATTCGGTCTCCAAGTAAAACCTGCGGCGAGCGCACTCAACCAAATGGCATCGATGTTGCGGCCTGAGAAGCGCACACTCCCGTGGGCACCAATCATGGCAGCTGCAGCGGTGGTAATTGCGGGGGTAATCGGATTCTCACTCTTTGTGGGGGAAAAGAATCCACTTGATCCTCCACTTGCTTCGGCAGTAACCACGGATATTCTGCAAAATGATCCATCTATGGCTTCCAACACTCCTAGTGCGAGTGAAGCTACGGCGCTATTGACCGATGATGTCACCGTCATCATCGCTGCAGTTTCTGAATCATCATGGATCGCTATTACGAGTGATTCTGGGGCACAGCTCTTCGCTGGTATTCTTCAAAAGGGAGCCACTAAGGAATTTCATGATCCGCAGCACCTCCGTGTCGTCATCGGTAATGCCGGAGCGGTCACACTTTCGGTAAATGGCAAGAAACTCGGCACTCCTGGTGGGAGCCGTGAAGTACTGCACTTTGATTTTGGCACTGGAGACCCCACGCAAGGCTGATTCCGCCGAAAATGCCTGAGTGACCAGAGTTCACGGGTCCACCAACTAGGCTGGACTCATGAAAAAGGTCGCACTGGTCACCATGGGGTGCGCCCGGAATGAAGTTGATTCTGAGGAGTTAGCCGCCCGCCTAGAAGGCGATGGCTGGTTGTTAGTTGATGATGCCGCTGAAGCTGATATTGCAGTTGTGAATACATGTGGCTTCGTGGAGAGTGCAAAGAAGGACTCCATCGATGCCATTTTGGAAGCTGCCTCGCATAAAGGCGGTAAGCGCACTCGACGAGTGGTGGCCGTGGGGTGTCTGGCCGAACGGTATGGCAAGGAGCTTGCGCAATCACTGCCCGAGGCAGATGCAGTTCTTGGGTTTGATGACTATGAAGATATCTCAGCGCGACTTTCACACATCCTCGAAGGTGGGATTATCGAGACCCATACGCCTCGAGACAGGCGCAACTTGCTCCCCATCGCGCCGAGTGAAAGATCAGATGCGCTCATCAAGATCCCGGGGCACGGCGAGCGCGTTGAAGATCTGACCGTTGCAGGTAGCGCCCCAGCGAGGCGAATGCTCCGCCGCCGACTTGGCAACGAACCTGTCGCATCAATCAAGATTGCTTCGGGGTGTGACCGAAGATGTTCCTTCTGCGCGATTCCAGCCTTTCGTGGCTCGTTCATCTCTCGCAGGCCGACTGACATTATTGATGAGGCTCGATGGCTTGCAGGTCAAGGTGTCAAGGAATTAGTTCTGGTGAGCGAGAACTCAACTTCCTACGGTAAAGATCTTGGCGATATTCGTTTACTTGAATCGCTGTTACCTGCGTTAGCACTCGTCGATGGTGTTGATCGGATTCGTGTTGCTTATTTGCAACCAGCCGAAGTGCGCCCAACATTGTTAGATGTCATGGCGAGTACTACTGGCATTGCTCCGTATTTTGATCTCTCCTTCCAGCACGCGAGTGGCGAAGTGCTTCGCAATATGAAGCGTTTTGGAGATAGCGAAAAGTTCCTCTCGCTCCTTTCGCAAATTAGAGAGCGTGCTCCACTTGCCGGAGTGCGTTCCAATTTCATTGTTGGATTTCCAGGCGAGAGCGAAGATGACTTTGAGACTCTGCTCCAATTCTTAGAGGCAGCCAGGCTAGATGCCGTAGGTGTTTTTGGATATAGCGATGAGGAAGGCACCTCTGCTGTTGATCTGCCTGGAAAATTGGACGAAGACGAGATCAGATACCGCCTGGAACGAACGAGCGCTCTTGTTGAAGAGTTGATGGCCCAGCGAGCTGAGGAGCGGGTGGGCGAAGAGGTGAGCGTTCTGGTTGAAAGCGTCCATGACCATGAGTGTGAGGGTCGTGCACTTCATCAAGGTCCCGAGGTAGATGGAAGTACTACTTTGGTGGGTTTTCCTCGGGCGCGGGTGGGAGATATTTTGCAGGGACGAATCTATGCTTCTGAGGGTGCAGATGTACGTGCAGAACCACTGGGGTAGCGAGTATCGATGAGTGAGCAAACCCCCAAGGTCGGTATCGTCAATATTGCTAATTGGCTCACCTTCATTCGCATTCTCTTGGTTCCGGTAATGCTCTGGGCGCTTTTCGCTCATGATGGCATGAATTCGTGGTGGCGCGCCCTCGCCTGGTTCATTTTCGCAATTGCCGCCTTTACTGATCGCTTGGATGGAGAGCTGGCCCGCAAGCGTGGCATTGGAACCGATTTAGGTGCGCTCCTTGACCCGATCGCAGATAAAGCGCTCATCGGCGCAGGACTTATCGGCCTCTCGATTCTTGGTGATGTGTGGTGGTGGGTCACGATCGTCATCATGGTCCGCGAAATCGGAATTACGTTGCTCCGTTTTACGGTGATCTCCAAGAAAGTTATCCCAGCAAGTCGTGGTGGCAAGGCAAAAACCCTTACGCAAGGATTTGCTATCGGTTTCTATATTTTCCCCATGCCACATTGGTTTGATCCACTTAACGCACTTTTAATGGGTATCGCGATAATTTTGACTCTGGTAACTGGTTTCCAATATCTCAAGGAAATTGCGCGACTGCGCGCATCATGAATCGCATAGCGCTTGTTACGGTGGGCGATGAGTTGCTCAATGGTGCTGTCGTTGATACATCCACCGCATGGCTAGGAGATCAGCTCGCACTTGAAGGCCATGCCTTGGTTATTTCAATTTCGGTTCAGGACGAACTCTCTGCGATTAGTGATGCCATTCTCTCCGCAATTGCCCGCGCCGACGCGGTCATTGTTACTGGGGGACTCGGGCCTACAAGTGATGATCTCACTCGGTTGGGTGTGGCGCGCGCAGCTCGCGTGGAAGTGGCACAACGCAAAGAACTAGTTGAATTAATCACTGCTCGCTATGCCGCACGCAACATGCAAGTTCCGAGCCAAGCCCTTGTAATGGCCGATATTCCGATCGGAGCAAGTGCGTTGACGAACAACGGCGGTAGCGCTCCAGGAATCTTTATGGAATTAGATAATGTGCCGCTCTTTGCACTACCTGGAGTGCCGCATGAAATGCGAGACATGTTCGTGAATGAAGTGTTACCTGAATTGCGTCAGCGCTTCTTAGGCGTGCGTCAGCATACATTTATTGTGCGAGTCGCCTTACTAGGTGAATCGGCCATCTCTGAGAGCTTGCGTGATTGGGAAAGTAACTTGCCGCCCGGGGTCTCGGTGGCGTATCTGGCATCTCTTGGCGATGTCGAGGTAAAGATCTCATCTCAAAGTGCACGGCAAGCAGAAGAAGGTGCCAGGCTCGCAGCAGATCTGATTGGTGACTCGGTCTATGCCATCGATGAAGCTAGGGCTCTGCGTACTACGCTCGCATCGGCCGTGCTTCATTTAATGCGCGAACAAGATGAAACTTTGGCTACCGTTGAATCCCTCACGGGAGGTGGGCTTGCGCAATTGCTCACGGATATCCCGGGCGCCTCCGAGGTGTACCTGGGAGGCGCAGTTACATATCAGGCAGCAAGTAAGCATGAGCTTGCCGATGTGCCAGAAGAGATGATGAACACCCTCGGAACGGTAAACGCGCAGGTTGCGAAAGCGATGGCTCGGGGAATCCGTCTCCGCCTTGATGCCTCGTGGGCGCTCGCGACCACGGGGGTGGCTGGACCAGGGGATTTCGAAGGCCACCCGGCGGGCACGCTCTACGTCGGGGTGAGCTCGCCCGCTGGGGAGCGCGCTTTCAAAGTGGTGCTTTCCGGACAAATGGCAGATGATCGTGCGCGCGTACGCCGCGCGAGCGCCGCCCACGCACTAGACTTATTTCGCAGATCCCTTGCCGGGCTCCCCATGGGGACAAAAGCGGGCGTTATCACCGAGGAGTAGAGATGTTGTTGCGAGATCACATGGGAGCGGCGCTACGCCGTCGCCGGGTCGCGCAATCTCAGACCTTGCGCCAAGTAAGTGCCAAGGCGCGAGTCTCACTCGGTTATCTCTCTGAAGTAGAGCGCGGCCAGAAGGAAGCCTCTTCTGAACTGCTCTCATCCATCTGCCAAGCCCTTGAGATTGAGCTCGCTGAACTGCTCTCCGAAGTAGCGCTCTCGCTCAGGGTTCCCTCGAATGTTTCGCTCCTTCCGGTGGCCTCTGCGTCCACCTCTGTTGCTGCTTAATTCCACGCCATGAGCGCCGGGGAACATACTCGCGCAGGTAATGCGATGGGGCGTGCGCGCGCTGGCCTCTTCGCTGGTGCACTTACATGCATTGCTAAACAGGGCGTGAAAGCCACCTCAATGATTGAAATTGCCGACGAGGGCAAGATTGCTCGGGCCACTCTTTATAACCATTTCCGGTCGAAGCAAGAACTCTTGCGCGCTTTGATTTCGCAGGAAGTCTCACGAGGAATCGCATCGGCTGAGAAAGCCGAAGATCTCCGTGGCGCGATGAGCGTGCTCCTCACTTTCATCGCCACTCATGACGCCCTTCGATTCATTGCGACATCAGAGCCCACAGTATTTGGACGAATGCTGGCCGCTACCTCTGACCCTTTATGGATCACTTTTCGTGAAGAGTGCGACCGGCTCTTTGAAAAGTATGGGGTGAGTAGCGCCATGCAACGCGACGTCCTCATGAGAATCTTGGTGTCGGGTGTGATCATCCCGGTAGCAGATGTTGATGCGTTAGTCGCGAGCGCGCTCGCGAAGAGTGCGCGCGGCGGAGCTACCCTCTTTTGATGAACCAGGCTCACATGACAAAGAATTCTGATGCGACTCACTGAATTTTGGCGACGGATGGATGAGTATTTAGGGGCGCAATGGTCACGCTCTTTTGCCGCCGATGTCGTGCTCTCAGAATTGCAAGGTCGCACTATCGATCAGGCGTTAGCCCAAGGTGAGGATGCTAAGGAGGTCTGGCGAGCGCTCTGTCGCCATGATCCGAGGGTCCCTGCCCACCTCCGCTAGGGAAGAGATTTACCGCCTCTTCGGGCGTGTCGGGTCGCATTCGAACAAATGTTCGGATAATCTCATCCACAGATAGGTGAGCAGGCAAAGCCCTCCACAACCCGCTTGCAAGAGCGGCTGGTGTCAGTGCCTCCCGCTACCGTCGCCGAGATAGCCCACTCCCCACTGGAGCGGGTCCAGAGCTTGAGAGGTAGAGAGATGGCACCCAGTACTCCAGATCGCAGCAAGGCCCTAGAGAGCGCACTTGCCCAAATTGAACGCCAATTCGGTAAGGGCTCCATCATGAAGATGGGCGATGAGGGGCGCGCACCAGTAGAGGTCATCCCTTCTGGTTCTATCGCACTTGATCTTGCCCTCGGAATCGGTGGTTTTCCCCGTGGCCGCGTCGTTGAGATTTATGGTCCAGAGTCCTCTGGTAAGACCACAGTCGCCTTGCACGCCATTGCTAATGCGCAGAAGGCCGGCGGTATCGCGGCTTTCATTGATGCGGAGCATGCACTCGATCCCGAGTATGCAAAGAAGTTGGGCGTCGATATCGATGCGCTCCTCGTCTCGCAACCAGATACTGGTGAGCAAGCCCTCGAGATCATGGATATGTTGATCCGCTCTGGTGCGCTCGACATTGTTGTGATCGACTCGGTGGCAGCACTCGTGCCACGCGCAGAAATTGAAGGCGAAATGGGTGATAGCCATATCGGTCTGCAAGCTCGTTTGATGAGCCAAGCGCTACGTAAAATCACTGGCGCACTTGCTCAATCAAAGACCACTGCCATCTTTATTAACCAACTCCGCGAGAAGATCGGTGTCTTCTTCGGCTCTCCGGAGACCACTACGGGTGGCAAAGCGCTTAAGTTCTACGCATCTATCCGTCTTGATGTCCGTCGCATCGAAACTTTGAAAGATGGCCAAGATGCAGTTGGTAACCGTACTCGGGTCAAGGTCGTCAAGAACAAGATGGCACCGCCATTTAAGCAAGCCGAATTCGACATCCTCTACGGTCATGGCATCTCGCGCGAAGGTTCACTGATCGATCTCGGTGTTGATGAAGGCTTCGTCAAGAAGTCCGGATCTTGGTACACCTACGAAGGTGACCAACTCGGTCAAGGTAAAGAGAACGCTCGTACCTTCCTTATCGACAATCCTGATCTCGCAAACGAGATTGAGAAGAAGATCAAGGAGCAGATGGGTATTGGAGTGCGCCGCGAGGCAGCTTCCACTAGCACTCCGCTGGTAGAAGTGCTGGTAGAAGTGCCGGTAGAAGATCTGGTAGAAGTTCCGGTTGTAGATTTCTAAGCTAGAGATATCTCTCAACCCACATAATGGAAGAGTTAATGGAGGGGCCCGACACTTCGTTGGGCTCCTCTCTCTTTTCTGAGGGGGAAGAATTTCGCATACTCGCTCAGAGAATGGCGCTCGATAGGTTAGCTCGCAGATCGCATAGTTGTGGAGAGTTACGCGCTGCTTTTGCAAAGCGTGCAATTCCAACCGAGATAGGCGAGGAACTCATCATGGCGCTCACTCGAAGTAATTTGCTCGATGATGGCCAGTTCGCTCGAGCGTGGAGAGATTCGCGGATGCGATCGCGGGGTCTGGCGCCCCGAGTCATAGCGCGTGAGCTCCGTGAAAAAGGTATCGATCCCGATCTCATCCTGGAAGTGATTTCAGAGGTCTCTTCGGAGAGCGAAGAATTTGCGCTACAGGAGTTGCTTGCAAAGAAAGTGAGATCGTTGCGCCCTGGGGATAGGAAGAAGCAGGAACGTGCCCTCCTCGGGTTCCTCATGCGAAAGGGCCATCGAGGCGATCGAGCGGGTCTGGCAGTTCGCGCCGCTCTCCAAAAGTTTTACGAAGCGAATTAACGAGAAGACGTTGATTAGCCTTCATTCAAAGATCTTCACATGGCAGCGTGATTTAGCTGACTCTCTCCGAGGTGAGTCAAGCATAAATTTCTTTTTTGATCTGGGGCTCATAGACTCACGCTATGGCCACCGACTCAAGAACGTATCTAGTTCGAACTTTCGGCTGCCAAATGAATGCGCACGATTCGGAGCGCCTGGCCGGTCTGCTTGAAGAAGCTGGTTATCAGGCTCAAGAGAGCGATCGCGCGCTAGCCGATGTGATGGTGTTCAACACGTGTGCGGTGCGCGAAAACGCTGATCAGAAACTCTATGGAACCCTTGGAATGCTCGCTGCGGAAAAGTTGCAACATCCCACTATGCAGATTGCCGTCGGTGGATGTTTGGCCCAGAAAGATCGCGGAGAAATATTGCGTCGGGCACCTTGGGTAGATGTGGTTTTTGGAACGCACAATGTTGGCTCGCTTCCGCTGCTTTTAGAAAGAGCGCGCATCGGGCGCGAGTCACAATTAGAAATCGTAGAGTCTCTTGAGATATTCCCATCCACACTTCCCTCAAAGCGCCACTCTTTGCACTCCGCATGGGTATCAATATCTGTGGGTTGTAATAACACGTGCACGTTCTGCATCGTCCCCGCACTGCGTGGAGTGGAGAAGGACCGAGACAAGAAGGAAATTCTTGCAGAGGTGCGCGCCTTGGTTGCTGATGGCGTTAACGAGATTACCCTCCTGGGGCAAAACGTAAATGCGTATGGCGTTGAACTTGGCGTGCGCGGAGCCTTTGCTGACCTTCTGCGCGCTTGTGGTGAAGTCGAAGGGTTAGAGAGAGTTCGTTTTACCAGCCCTCATCCGCGCGATTTCACAGACGATGTCATAGCCGCAATGGCAGAGACACATAATGTGATGCCACATCTGCATATGCCTCTTCAATCTGGATCAGATGCCATCCTCAAATCAATGCGCCGCTCGTATCGAGCCGATCGCTACCTGGGGATAGTTGAAAGGGTGCGCGAGGCACTTCCACTTGCGAGTATTACTACAGACATCATTGTCGGATTCCCCGGGGAGAGCGAAGCTGACTTCCAACACACCCTTGATCTCATTGCAACGGCCAAGTTTGAGATGGCCTTCACCTTTAAATATTCAAAGCGTCCGGGTACTGCTGCGGCAGAGATGGAGAATCAAATACCTGAGGATGTGGTGGCGGAGCGATATGTGCGCCTCCATGCATTTACTGAGGAGATCGCCTGGCAACAGAAGAAGACACAACTCGGCCGTGAGGTTGAAGTCTTGGTCTCTGATATGCCAGGACGAAAAGATGACGCGACGTTGCGACAGAGCGGTCGTGCTAGAGATTTCAACCTCGTGCACTTTATGTCTGAGGAACGCCTGCGTCCGGGAGATATTGCAACGGTGACAGTAACTCAAGCCGCGCCTCATCATTTAGTGGCCGAGAATGCTCCGATCGCGGTGAGGCGCACTCGATCAGGTGATGTCTGGGAGAGCGCGCAAGCCTCAACCGAAACTCGTACTTTTCTTTCACTCACTCCACGGCCCTAACCATGTTGCTCTTTCTCGTAGGTCCCACGGCGGTTGGAAAGAGTGACGCCGCACTTGATCTGGCGGAGGAAATTGGGGCTGAAATAATTAACGCAGATGCCCTTCAGCTGTATCGTGGAATGGACATTGGTACTGCGAAGCTCCCGCTCTCGCAGCGTCGTGGCATTCCTCATCATATGATCGACGTGCTCGATGTGGTGGAAGAAGCGAGCGTTGCGGTCTATCAACGAAAAGTTCATGAGCTCATCGCTAGTAACGATGGCGCCCCACTGATAGTCGTGGGTGGCTCGGGACTCTATATCTCTTCTCTCTTACAAGAGTTACGTTTTCCAGAAAATGATCCAGAGGTGCGGGCCGAGATTGAAGCCCGTGCCGAACGAATAGGTGGGGCAGCACTTCATCAAGAGCTGAGCGAGAAAGATCCAATGGCGGCTCTGGCGATCTTGCCGGGCAACGTGCGCAGAGTGGTGCGCGCCCTTGAAGTCATCGAGATAACTGGCGAGCCCTTCACTGCAAATTTGCCACGCGATGGGGCCACTCCATATCCGCAAGCAATTCGAGTGGGCTTGCTCTCTCCCCGTGAACTGCTTGATGCGCGTATCGCCATCAGAGTCGAAGAGATGTGGGAGAACGGGTTTGAAGACGAGGTCGTAGATCTGGAGTCACGTGGTTTGCGAGAGGGCAAGACGGCTCGTGCCGCACTGGGTTATGCACAGATCCTCGATGCCAAAGATCGAGGTGAGAGTAGCGATTATGCGAAAGCGTCGACCATCATCTCCACTCGTAAGTTTGCTCGCCGCCAAGAGAGTTGGTTTAGGCGTGATGAAAAGATCGAATGGATTCCAGCCGGAACTCACATGCAATGGTGGAGTTCGCGGAGCTAGTAACGCGTCAGCCTGCTCTGTCGACGAGTGCCGGTTTGATCATCACATTTTTGAAGACTTAAGCGATGCCCTTGCGCACGCCAGGGTGTATGTCCGTCGAACGTTGCATAGCGAGTAGAAGCAAGCCAAGTGCCACAATTACCACGCCCACCCACGTAGTGAGAGAAGATCTCTCATTCAGGATAAGAACGCCAAAGAGTGTTGCAGTAACTGGTTCCGCCAACGTCAGTGTCTCGTTTGGTTGCACGCTTTTCAGACCATATGCGTACGCAAGATAGGCAATCGCAGTGGGAACCGCGCCCAACCAGAGCGCCATGGCCGCACCTTTTGAAGTGGTAATCCATTCCATGGGGAGGATGAAAAGTAGCGGAGCCAGCATGATGGCGCCGATTCCAAAGACTCGGGCCATAGCGAATTGAAACGAAGCACCACTGGCCAAGATTTCCTTGCTGCACACGGCAAAGATCGCATAAGAGGCCCCAGCGGCGAGGGCAAGGAGAATTCCCCAGAGAGAAGTTGATTGAGTCGCGCTGCCCTTGGAGGCGGTCAAGATGATGACGCCGACCACGGCGCACAAAGTTGCTATCCACCAACGGCCACGCGGTTTTGTTCCAGACCAGAGCCAGTCAATAGCTCCGGTGAGCGCGGGAGCCGAACCAAGAGCCACCACCGTGCCTACTGTGACGCCGCTGAGATGTACCGCAGCAAAGAAGGTGAGCTGGTAGCAGGCCATACCGGCTCCGGCCCAGAGCCAGGCGCGTAGCCGCACTGGTGATACTCCCGCGCTCTTGCCGATCGCAAACATTTGTAGCAGGAGGGCCCCAATGACAATTCGGCTGGTGCCCACCGCAAGTGAATTGGCCTCGGAAGGACCGAGGGCGGCTGCGGTACCCGTGGTGCCAAAGCAGATCGCTGAGAAGAGGATCGTTAGGCGCGCGCGCATCTACCAACGGTAGCGCCTACGATCGTAGGTATGAACCCGAGCACGCCGCTACGCGCCACCAAAGGCCACGGCACCGAGAATGAATTCATTCTCATTCCGGAGGGCAACCTTAGTCCGAGTGACATTGCTTCGCTTTGCAATCGCGACTCCGGGGTAGGAGCCGATGGACTTATTCAGATAAAGCAACGTGATGGACATTGGTTTATGGATTATCGAAATAACGATGGCAGCCTTGCGGAGATGTGTGGCAACGGCATTCGGGTGATGGCTAAGTATTTAGTTGATCGAGGATTAGAGAGTCGCACTTCCTTCGATATAGATACGCGTGCCGGTATTAAACGAATCGAGATAAAAGCAGATGGACGTATCTCGGCCGGGATGGGGGCAGTCGTCATTGAGCCGGGTACACCCACAGTGATTTATGGAGGAAATAGTTGGCCCGGATTTAAAGTCTCTGTAGGAAATCCGCATGCGGTGGTTTTTCTTGAGTCACTCGCCCTCCTTCCTGAAGTGCTCGAAAAACCCACAGTGACCCCAGCAAGTCTTTATCCAGACGGAGTTAATGTTGAGTTTGTTGAAATTCTTGGCGAGCGCCATCTTTCGATGCGAGTATTCGAACGAGGCGTGGGGGAGACTCGCTCATGCGGAACCGGTACCTGCGCTGTGGCAGTTGCCGCGGCTGCGCATACCGGAGTTGTTGGGGCTAGCACCTGGCGCGTTGATGTACTCGGTGGCTCATTAGAGATCGATATTGACGCGCTGGGGGAAGTGACAATGACTGGGCCAGCGGTGCTCGTGAATGACTTTGAAGTCAACATTGATGAATAACGACGCCGATGTCGATGAGGTATCGTCGGGAGAATTTGATTTAGCGGAACGCCATGCGCTGAGACGTGTGGTTGGTCTTTCCACCGAATTGCAAGACGTTACTGAAGTTGAGTATCGCCAACTTCGATTAGAGCGCGTGGTACTAGTGGGAGTCTGGACTCAAGGCACTGCTCTCGAGGCCGAGAATTCACTTGCGGAGTTGGCAGCGTTGGCAGAGACCGCGGGCTCGGAAGTTCTTGATGGGCTCATTCAACGACGTGATGCACCGGATTCATCTACGTACATTGGAAGTGGCAAGGTAAAAGAGCTACGCGATGTGGTCATTGCAACGGGAGCCGACACGGTGATCTGTGATGGCGAACTTTCACCCAGCCAATTGCGCCAGTTAGAGGCACAGGTAAAAGTTAAAGTTGTTGATCGCACTGCGCTTATCCTTGATATTTTTGCTCAACATGCCAAGAGTCGAGAAGGTAAAGCGCAAGTAGAGCTTGCTCAGATGACGTACATGCTTCCTAGGTTGCGTGGTTGGGGCGAATCCCTTTCACGTCAGGCGGGTGGTCGCGCGGCAGGGGGAGCCGGTATTGGTGGTCGCGGGCCGGGCGAAACCAAAATAGAAACGGATCGCCGCCGCATTCGTGATCGAATGGCCAAGTTGCGCAAGGAAATTATTGAGATGAAGAAGTCTCGCGACACAATGCGCCAGGAACGTGTGAAGTATCAAGTGCCGTCGGTCGCGATAGCGGGGTATACCAACGCAGGTAAGTCATCTCTCCTTAATCGCTTCACCGGTGCCGGAGTGCTGGTGGAGAACGCACTCTTCGCCACCCTCGACCCCACGGTTCGCAAAACGGAAAGTAGCGATGGCGAGACTTACACATTCGTTGACACGGTGGGATTTGTACGCCACCTTCCACATCAACTTATCGAGGCATTCAAATCCACACTCGAAGAGGTCAGTGGCTCCGATCTCATCTTGCATATTGTTGATGGCTCACATGTAGATCCATTGGGCCAGATCGATGCAGTGCGCGAAGTCCTTGATGAGATTGGCGCCCGCGCAATTTCAGAAATAATCGTTATTAATAAGGCGGATATTGCCGATCCTGAAACGATTGATTTAATCCGTCGACGAGAATCGCGTTCCATGGTTGTCTCAGCATTTACTGGCGAAGGGGTAGCTGAGTTACTAGCGCGAGTTGAAGCAGAGTTGCCCAAACGCCGAGTCAGTCTTGATCTCCTGATCCCTTACTCTCGCGGCGATTTACTTCACCTCGTGCACGAATTTGGAGAAGTGCATCAAGAAGTACATGGCGAAGAAGGAACCACGGTTTTGGCGCAGGTAGACCGAAATGTGGTTGAACGGATTAAAGAAGCGCTCGCTCTTCTTTAACGCACTCCTTTAAGGAACTTTTTTAACGAATTGAGCGCAAGACCGCAGTAACTTTTCCAAGTATCTCTGCGTGGTCTCCAAGGATGGGCGCGTAGGCAGGGTTAGCGGGCATTAACCAGACATGACCATCGCTTCGCTTGAAAGTCTTGACAGTGGCTTCGCCGTCGATCATGGCAGCCACGATCTCGCCTGGTTCGCAATGTTTCTGTGAACGAATCACTACCAGATCACCGTCGCAGATGGCGGCATCGACCATGGAGTCACCCACAACGGTAAGAAGGAAGAGCTCGCCACTGCCTACGAGATCGGAGGGGAGCGAGTAGCTCTCTTCGATATGTGCTTCCGCCAAGATGGGTGCGCCGGCGGCGATGCGCCCGACAAGTGGCACCTCGCGCATACTGCCGCTCTTGCGTCCTTGAGTCTGCGCAGGTGAGCCATATGCGCTTCCAGGAATGATCTGCTCTCCGCTGTCGGGAGAGATGACATCCATTTGACGCCCGCCGGAACGTTTGATGAGTCCCTTCTCCACCAAATTAGAGAGTTGGTAGGCCACCGACGCCGAGCTCGCTAAGCCGACCGCTGCGCCGATTTCACGCATCGTGGGTGGGAATCCGCGCTCAGAGACCGAAGCAGAAATAACCTCGAGAATCTTCCGTTGGCGAGCGGTGAGGCCATGGTCATCGGCGGGGCCGTCGGGCAGCTCAGCAAAGGTAGGAGCAAGTGCTGGAATGGTCTCGGGAGTGGTCTCTGGAGCGTGATCGGAAGGTGTCATACCCCCAAGATAGCCTTCGGAGGAGAGAAATTCAAACACCTGTTCGAAATAATCTTGCATTATTCGTCATTTGGGTGTTTGATTAGAACAAATGTTCGAAATGTTGAGCGATCCAAAGAGATGTTGAGAGATCTAGAGAGATATAGAGAGATGAGGACGAGATGAGTAGCTACGTGGTTTCTTATCAGACGGCCCCCCGGTTAAATCATCGGGAGAGCGTTCGAAGGATCCAGCCCATGGGGAGCGCCGTTCCGCTCCGCCTCACGGCGCGCGGTCGCCTCGTAGTACGTCTTCTCGTGCTCGCCTCTCTCCTCACCCTCACCCTCTCAGTGGCTACTTTCTCACGTGCACTCCTTGTCGGAGCCCTCGCTGAAGATGGCACCAACGCCGGGGTGAGTGCCGGACACTCGGTCACCTATCAAGAGATCATGGTGGTTCCGGGGGAGACACTCTGGTCGATCGCCCGGCACGTGAGTACCGGCCAAGATCTGCGCTCTGTGGTGGATAGCATTGCTGAACTTAATCATTTGGAGTCTGCCGGATTGGTCGCAGGGCAACGCCTCATCGTGCCGATAACTAAGTAAAAATCTAGGCAAGATACGCCCTCCAAGGGACCCTTGCCCTTCGACACGCTCAACACGCCGAGATCAAGACAAGTATTGCAAACCCTCGACTCGCGGTCTACTCTTACCCCTATATGTAGTGCTTATAACCGTGTACTTCCTCCACAGGTTGTGGTCACTAGATGGTAGTTCTCCCCAGGCCACACACAGGTTTATCCACAGCTGACCGTGTTTGAAAGCCCCGAAGAGTGAGAAGTTGAGCGTAGGAAGGAGGCGAACGATGTACTGCCCTTACTGTCGTAACGAGGATTCCCGAGTCGTCGATTCGCGTCCTGTGGATGAAGGAATCTCTATCCGCCGCCGTCGTGAGTGCACCACCTGTGGCCGGCGCTTCACTACCCAAGAAACTGCTGCTCTCTACATCATCAAGCGCAGCGGCGCTTCTGAGCCTTTTAGCCGCGAGAAAGTAGTCGCTGGCGTCCGCAAGGCGTGCCAAGGGCGCCCCGTGAACGATGATGATTTGGCGCTACTGGCTCAACGGGTCGAAGAGGCCTTGCGTGAGAGTGGTCGCGCCGAGATTGAAGCACAGGAGGTGGGGCTCGCCATTTTGGCTCCGTTACGTGAGCTCGATGAAGTCGCCTACCTTCGTTATGCCTCTGTTTACCGCGCATTTGAATCACTAGAAGATTTCGAGGCTGAGATTTCACTGCTTCGAGCAATACCTGCAACAAATAGCAATTCCAAGATCAGTTCAGGGAGCAATATCAGTTCACCATCCAATGCATTGCAGAGCGGGTACGCAAATAGCGTGGCTCTCTCTTCGATCGATTAATAACACACCACAGGAGAAGAAAAATGCCAGAGACCGTTAGCAGTCGCCCTTCCGCTACCGCATCAAAGTCGAAGAAAGGTCTACGCATGGAGCGTATTTTTACGACTCCAGGCGTGCATCCCTACGACGAAGTGACGTGGGAGCGTCGCGATGTGGTGCAGACAAATTGGAAGAGCGGCGAGGTCATCTTCGAGCAACGTGGCGCTGAGTTTCCTGATTTCTGGTCAGTAAATGCTTCCACCATCGTGACCACCAAGTACTTCCGAGGCGTGGTCGGCACCGATAACCGTGAGTGGAGTCTCAAGCAACTCATTGATCGTGTGGTGTTGACCTATACGAAGGCCGGCAAGGACTTCGGATACTTTGCTGCCGATAGCGATGCAGAAATCTTTGAGCATGAGTTGACGTGGGCTCTTATGCATCAAGTCTTCTCGTTCAATTCACCTGTCTGGTTCAACGTCGGAACGGCCGCGCCGCAACAAGTGAGCGCTTGCTTCATCCTGAGCGTGGATGACACGATGGATTCAATTCTCAACTGGTATCGCGAAGAGGGCATGATCTTTAAGGGCGGCTCAGGAGCTGGTCTTAATCTCTCCCGCATTCGTTCGAGCAAAGAACTTCTCAAGTCTGGTGGCACTGCATCAGGTCCAGTCTCGTTCATGCGTGGCGCCGATGCCTCGGCTGGAACCATCAAATCTGGTGGAGCTACGCGTCGCGCCGCAAAGATGGTTGTGCTCGACATTGATCATCCAGATATCGAAGAATTTATCGAAACAAAAGCAAATGAAGAGGATAAGATCCGCGCTCTGCGTGATGCTGGCTTCGATATGGACCTCGGTGGTAAAGACATCGTCTCCGTGCAGTACCAAAATGCTAATAACTCGGTTCGCGTGAGTGATGAATTTATGCGCGCTGTCGAAGAGGGTAAGACATTCGGTCTCCGTGCTCGCGCTACCGGAGAAGTGATCGAAACGGTGGATGCCCGCGAGCTCTTCCGTAAAGTCTCTGTCGCCGCGTGGGGTTGCGCAGATCCCGGCATTCAATATGACGACACCATCAACGATTGGCACACCAATCCAGAGACGGGTCGAATCAATGCTTCGAACCCATGCTCTGAGTACATGTCACTTGATAACTCTTCTTGCAACCTAGCCAGCATCAACTTGCTTAAGTTCCTCAAAGAAGATGGATCTTTCGATGCCAAGAATTTCGCCAAATTGGTCGAAACGGTTATCACGGCGATGGACATCTCTATCTGCTTCGCCGATTTCCCCACAGAGGCCATTGGTGACACCACTCGCAAGTACCGTCAACTAGGTATTGGCTATGCCAACCTCGGTGCGCTCCTGATGGCAAGTGGTCTTCCATACGACAGCGAGGGTGGTCGTGCACTTGCTGGCGCTATCACCTCGCTCATGACGGGTACTGCTTACAAGCGTTCAGCTGAATTGGCAGGTGTTGTGGGTCAATACGAAGGCTATGCCCGTAACGCAGATGCCCATACCCGTGTCATGCGCAAGCACGCTGCGGCAAATGACGCATCTCGCGCAGTCACTACTCTCGATAAAGATGTACATCGTGAGGCCACCAAGGCTTGGGCTGATTGCCTCAAGATTGGTGAGAAGAATGGCTGGCGTAATGCGCAAGCATCCGTCCTTGCACCCACCGGAACTATCGGGCTCATGATGGATTGCGATACCACCGGTATCGAGCCAGACCTTGCTCTCGTTAAGTTCAAGAAGTTAGTCGGTGGCGGATCTATGCAGATCGTTAACCAAGCGATTCCACGTTCACTTCGCAAACTTGGCTACACCGAAGAGACTGTCGAAGCCATTGTGGAACACATTGGTACCACTGGAAACGTTATTGATGCCCCAGGTCTCAAGCCTGAGCATTACAGCGTCTTCGATTGCGCGATGGGCGCTCGTCCCATTGCGGCCATGGGCCACGTGCACATGATGGCGGCATGCCAACCATTCCTTTCGGGAGCCATCTCTAAGACAGTTAACCTTCCATCAGAAGCCACTGTTGAAGAGGTTGAAGAGGTTTACTTCCAAGGTTGGAAGTACGGCCTCAAGGCACTCGCCATCTACCGCGACAACTGCAAGGTGGGTCAACCACTTTCAGATGCTCGTGGCGCACAAGAAGCAGCGCCGGCTGAAGTTTCAGCTGTAGCTACTCGTCGTCGCTTGCCCAAGTCACGTCCATCACTCACCACTTCCTTCACAGTCGGCGGCGCTGAGGGTTACATGACTGCTGGCTCGTATGAAGACGGTTCACTGGGTGAGGTATTCCTTAAGCTTGGTAAGCAAGGTTCCACTCTTGCCGGCGTGATGGATGCCTTCTCGATCGCGGTCTCTATTGGCCTTCAATACGGCGTACCTCTTGAGACCTATGTACAAAAGTTTGCCAACCTGCGCTTTGAGCCAGCTGGTATGACAGATGATGCTGATGTACGGATGGCGCAATCCATCATGGATTACATCTTCCGTCGTCTCTCACTGGATTACTTGGATTACGAGACACGTTCGGCGCTCGGTATCTACACTGCCGAAGAGCGTGCTCGTCAACTCGACACAGGTTCGTACTCCGCACCAGATGAGGTTGGTGCCTTTGAGAGCGAAGACTTGGTCACCAAGCCGGTAGCTGCAGCTCCTGCTGCTCCTGCTCGGCAGGTGGGCTCTTCTACCGAGCTCCTCGAAGCCATGATGGGCCGTAATCAAGATGCGCCGATGTGTGTCACTTGCGGCACAAAGATGCGCCCAGCTGGTTCTTGCTACGTCTGCGAAGGTTGCGGATCGACAAGCGGTTGCAGCTAATCATCAACGAGTAATGCGGGGGTTCTCGAGAGAGAGCCCCCGCTTTCTTTTCTAGATCCCTAAACTTTGTAAGAGCTCTTGTAGTGCCGGCCACGACTTGGCAAACGAGGGATGCAAGTTTTCTGCTTCGACACTGCTGGTGGTAATCCAAGCCACCGCAAGTGATTCGTGATTGGCAACCGAGGCATCAGCTTCATCTGATGCAAGTGCAATGACCGTTTCGTAACTCCATGTTGAATGGTCGTCCAAGTGTGAGTGAAGTGGCGTGAGGTGAGTGGCATCGATCCCCACTTCCTCAAGAGCCTCTCGAAAGGCGCCTGCGATGGCATCCTCGTCTCGATTGAGTGCCCCTCCGGGGAGCCCCCAGGTGTCACCGTTATGACTCCACGGAGCTCGATGCTGGAGAAGCACGAAGAGTTCCTCGCCCCTTCGACGCACTGCTAAGAGTCCAGCGGCGCCGTAGATGCCCCAATGCTTTTGGCCGCAATGGCACTCATGCCAACCATCGCCACTCTCGGGACGGTGGTTCTCGCCGTCACTGCTCTCGTCGTCACTGCTCTCGCGATTACTCACAGTTAGAGTCTAGGAGCCTGGAGTCCCATTTTCAGGGCGAGAATCCTGAGCTGGGGGAGCCGGGTCTCCTCGGCGCCTTGACCTCTTTAGCGTGCCGCCATGAAATATCTCGCGCTCCTGCTTCTCTTGATCCCACTTGGATGTGACACGACCAGGGCGGCGCTCGAACCTGAGTCGAATCCGCAGCTGATGCAAGTGAGCGCTCAGGTGGCTACCTTCTCCCACCATCACGAACGGCTGATACCCGAAAACATACCTACAGAGGTACTCGACTTGCTCTTTCAGCGGCTCTTTCAGCGGCTCTTTGGTGGGGCCACATGTCGCTCTGGTAGTGATCGTCTTGACCTGCTGGGGCTTGAAGTGAAGGCACTTCAGAGCACACGGCTTGCTCTGCAGATTC
The DNA here is from genome assembly GCA_026393015.1 of Actinomycetota bacterium. Taxonomy (GTDB): domain Bacteria; phylum Actinomycetota; class Actinomycetes; order Nanopelagicales; family Nanopelagicaceae. Next base: position 3,154 of record JAPLBA010000119.1, on the reverse strand, counting down.
ACTCACGACATTGCGCGATGGAATCAATTGATCTCATTAATTTTTCAGAGACCAACGGCAGATGGATGATGGCGACTGGTAAATCTCAGGTGATCACTCCGTGAAGCGTGTCTCTCTTCTTGTACTTCTGACATCTGTTCTTGTGGCAAGTTCATGGGGAGGTGCGATGGCACAGTGCACCACGAGCTCTTGTCTCACCGTTTCAACGGATATAGATAACAGCGATGTGGTGGCGACGGTCGTTAAACGCGCACTTGCCGGAATGATTCGCACACCATCTCCCGTGATACAAATCGAGAATTCTCCTGGGCGCTGCCAACCACCCATCGATTTTCCGGGGATATGCACTCCGCCGGTGGTAGTGCGAAAGCCATCTCCGCTTGCTCGCGAAAGTGTCCGCGAACATATTCCTGATTTGGCGATCACGGTGGAGCCACGGGAGGCGGTCGTGGCGATTCCGATTAATGCATATTTAAGACCGTTACCTAGACCCTTCGTCCTCTCTGTGGGTGGTTTTAACTTACGGATCACATTGAAACCATCAGTGCATTGGAGTTTTGGAGATGGGGCAATGCGGGAGGCCGGATTAGGAGACCCTTATCCGGCTGGGCTGGTGGTGCATTCGTATCGCAAGGTCAATCTCTTTTTGTTAAGCGCGCAGGTGATGTGGAATGTCTTTGCAGAGACGAGCGAGGGAGAAATGGTCGAGGTCATTGGAGATCCGATAGTGGTTTCCTACACCTCGTATATACGTGTGCGGTCTGCGCGCGGACACTTGATATCCACAACCAGCCGATCTCACTCCTGACAACGCGTGAGGAAGTCGGCAGGCTCCGCACATGAAATCATATGAAACATCTGCACTCATCCTTGATACGCCGCAGGATCTTCTTCTCACGATCCCTTTTCTCTTAGGATTCCATCCGCAAGATTCCCTCGTCGTACTCTCGCTCACCTCAGAGCGCCGACTCGCTCGAGTCATGCGCGCCGAGATCATTGTGCCTAACGAACGCGATTCTGCGCGAGAGTTGATCGGGGCACTTGCTTGGCAAAATATCGAAGGTGTCATGCTCGTTGCTTACACGAGTGGCGACGGTCTTTCCTTCCTCGAGATTTGTGAGAACGAAATTAAGTCCGCAGGATTTGCTCTCATCGAATCCATTGTTGTTAACGAAACGCATTGGATCTCAAGATTGTGCGAGAGCGAATGTGGTTCCTGCCCACATGAAGGCAACCCACTTCCTACATTCGAAAGTTCGCGCATCGCTGCCGAACATGTAATCCGCGGACACGTGATGCCATGCGTCTCCGAGCATGAATTGGCTGCCACTCTTGCCCGGGTCGGTGCGCCCATTCCCGATGCAGACGAGAACTTGCCTCTTACAGAAGCGGCCGCACTGCTGTGCAGAGTCTGGGAGCGGTGGCAGGTAAGTCGTACTCTTCTGCCGGCCGAGGTCGGACCCACGCTGCTGGCCCTGGAAAATGTTGCTCTGCGCGATTTCGCGATCACGATGCACGGGAGTACGCAATTGCTCGGAGCCGTGGAACTTTGGCGCACCTTCCTTACTCAGGCGCCTCTCGGATTTCGAGCCCCGGTTGCCTGTCTGCTCGCGGCCACGAGTTATGAGGCAGGAGAGGGTGGGCTCGCTCGGCTAGCCCTCGATGAGGCGATGAAGGATGATCCGGAGTACTCACTAGCGCGCCTCCTGAAGCGCGCCATGGAATCAGGTTGGCCTCCAGAGGCTTTCACTCGGATGCGCCACGAGTTAGCCGAGAAATTAGAGGCGCTAGTGCGCGATGCTGCCTGATTAGACAACTTTGCCTCTTGCTCGCTAATCTTTCGCACAGGTCATGAGTTCCAGCGTTTAGCCCCGGCTTGCTGGACGGCAACCCTCCACCGCGGTGGGGTGCTCCGGGTGAGGACCAGGTCGACACCGGTCGACAAGCGCGGGTCTCTCAACGGAGACCCCTCAGGAGGGGTTATGTTTCGTTACCTATTTTTAGGTTCACGATCCGTACTCTCGCCGTGCTCTCACACAAACGACGAGAAAGTTGAAAACTATGTCTGATTCCGCAAAGAGTGGCTGGTCCTTCGAAACACGCCAGATCCACGCAGGTCAAGTTCCTGATCCCACCACAGGTGCGCGCGCGTTGCCGCTCTATCAAACGACGGCATACCAATTCCGCGACACAAAGCATGCAGCCGATCTCTTCAGTCTTGCAGAGCTAGGAAATATCTACACACGCATCATGAACCCCACTCAAGATGCCGTAGAACAACGCATCGCCTCTCTTGAGGGTGGCGTGGCATCGCTACTCGTCGCTTCTGGTTCTGCAGCGACAACTTTTTCAATCCTGGCACTTGCTGAAGCCGGCGATCACATCGTTTCGAGCCCCAGCCTTTACGGCGGAACGTACAACCTCTTCCACTACACGCTCCCTAAGCTCGGTATTGAAGTTTCCTTTGTGGAAGATCCAGATGACCTCGAGTCGTGGCGTAAAGAGATTCGTCCGAATACGAAGGCTTTTTTTGGTGAGACTATTTCAAATCCAAAAAACGATGTGCTCGACATCGAAGGTGTGGCCAATGTGGCTCACGCATTTGGTGTTCCACTCATCGTCGATAACACGGTGGCAACTCCATACCTACTGCGTCCGATCGAACATGGAGCCGACGTCGTGGTCCATTCGGCAACTAAGTTCCTCTCGGGTCACGGCAACGCTGTCGTTGGTGCGATCGTGGATTCGGGTAACTTCGACTACGCCCGTTACCCAGAGCGTTTCAAGAGCTTCAACGAGCCAGATCCCAGTTATCACGGCCTTGTATACGCACAGGCGCTAGGCGTCGGATCGGCCTTTGGTGCGAACCTTGCTTACATCTTCAAGATTCGCCTCACGTTACTCCGTGATATCGGTGCTGCAGTGAGCCCATTCAACGCATGGCTCCTTGCTCAAGGTCTAGAAACCTTGAGCCTTCGCATCGAGCGCCATGTGGAAAACGCTAAGAGCATTGCATCTTGGCTTGAGACTCGCGAAGAAGTGGAGAAAGTAAATTACGCCTCACTTCCTTCTTCCCCGTGGCATCGCTTGGCAAAGAAGTACGTGCCCAAGGGTTCGGGCGCAGTGCTCTCCTTTGAGCTCAAGGGTGGCGTGG
>JAPLBA010000062.1 GCA_026393015.1 Actinomycetota bacterium | reverse complement strand
GGCGACGTCCACGCTTCGTACGCGTGCTTTGAGCAAATTACGTGAGGCATAGAAATCCTCAAGATTTTCAGGAGCGACTCCATGGGCGGCGGCGCGTTGTTCACGCACCCCACCTTCCCAAAGTTTGCTGTGATCAAAGACTGCATCGGGATTGATCGCGTTTGCGCGGATCCCTGCGCTACCAGCTTCTAGCGCGGTGATGCGCATCAGTTGCAACATTCCCGCTTTGGTGACCGAGTAGCCGCCGAAGCCAGCGCCAGGGGCGAAAGCATTCTTGCTCGCAATGTATACAAGTGAGCCACCCATGCCTTGCTTGCGTAGGGCGCCGAGGGCTTCTTTGGTCAACAGGAATGCGCTGGTGAGGTTGATTTCTAAACCACGGCGCCATTTGTCGGCCGTCAGATCTTCGAGCGAATCAGAAACACCTATTCCTGCATTGATAACGACGCCATCGAATCCGCCGAAGTGAGCAATGGTTTCTCCGATAGTTCGTTGCACGGTGGTTTCATCAGATTGATCACCCAGCAGTGTGAGTGGTTCTGGAGATTTCTGCGCTGCAAATTCTGAAACAACTTCATCCAGACCCTTGCGATCGATATCTGCCAGGGTGACGCTCGCGCCGAGTCTTCCTAATTCAAGAGCGATACCGCGCCCGATACCGCTGCCGGCGCCGGTGACGATGAAGATACTTCCAGCGAATTTTGTGGGAGCTGGCTTTGATTGCAATTTGTAAAGTTCCATCGGCCAGTAGTCGAAACGAAAAATCTCTGACTCGGCGATTGTGGAAGCGCTTCCAAAGGCATCGATCACACGCGATGCCACGCTATGTGTGTGGAAAGCGATATCGGCGAGCATGGAGCCTTCAGTGCGAGTAGCACCCGCGGTGATCGCGCCCACTCCCGGAACGAGCAGCACTTTTGGATCGTTACCGTGACTGACGTAGCCCTCCGGGAGGTGTGACTTGTTGCGCTCGAAGTAGGCCGCGTATTCAGCGCGATAATTGTCAATAGTTTTTGCGGGCTCTTTGACGTCAACGAGGGCAGATTTGGGTCGGATGCGGAGCATGTGATCCGCGCTAGATACGCCAGCTGCGACCACAGCAGCTGCGTCTGGGCGGGAGGCCACTTCTTTAAGGCGTGCATCAGTGCGCAAGATTTGTTTCTTGCCCAGAGCTCCGCGAAGTGACAGTAGGAGATTGGTGTACTCCGCGAGGGGCATATCTGCATGATTGAAGTTCGACTCGGGTCGAGTAGTGAGTGAGTCTAAGTACTTGTCTGCAAGTGCCACGGCATCGTGCGTCTTCTTCAAGCAGAGATCGCTTGATTCATCCCAGACTACAAGTCCGTGATTAGCCAAGATGACACCTTCGGCGTCGCCTAGCTCACCCACAATCTTGGAGAGTGAAAAACTAGGACGCATCCAATCGACATACGCAAAACCATCGCCTAATGCTTCACGGACAGTGCGTGGGCCATCGGGGTGATTAGTGAGTGCGCAGATCGCATCGGAGTGCACATGGTCGATGTGCTTTGCGGGTAAGAACGCGTGGAGCAGCGTTTCGATGGAGGGGCGACGCGAGGTGGGATCAACGAGGGCACGCGTGACGTAGTCGGTCATGGTCTCGTCGTCTAGACCTTCGAACTGACGAAGAGCCAGCAATTCCTCCAAGTAGAGCGCGGGATAGTCGCGAGCCACCGCGTATTGCATGTCTGCACCGGATCCCTTAACCCAGAGCACGTCGCGCATGCGACCAAGATGATCGGTGAGGTCGCCTTTACTGGAGGTATTGCCGCCCCCGAAGACGACTAATGACTGGTCGGCGCCGATGGCTTGTGAGCGAGAGACGAGCTCTTGTAACGGAATAGGGATACTCACGCGGCACTCCCGGTGTTGAGATCCTCGCCATTGGCAATTTCGTAAACTCGCTTCTCGGTTACTACGGCTGCTATGTAGCGTGCAGGAGTGACGTCGAATGCAGGATTGTACGAAGTGGCGTCAAGGGGAGTAGTGCGTACCCCAGCGAAGTTACAAACTTCCTCATCGTTACGAAATTCGATATGAATTTCTTTCCCCGTCTTCATCGAGCGGTCAACGGTTGATTCTGGTGCGACAACCATGAATGGAATGCCCGCGGCGTTGCACGCAAGGGCCACACCGAGTGAGCCAATTTTATTCGCACTATCGCCATTGGCCACAATGCGATCTGCACCAATGAGTGCGCCATCGATCTCGCCAGTCATGATCGCCATGGCAGCAGCGCCGTCGGGAAGCACTTTGTAGGGAATGCCCTCTTGGTCTAATTCCCATGCGGTAAGTCGCGCACCTTGAAGAAGTGGGCGGGTTTCGTCGGCAAAAACCACTTCAATGCGACCTCGAGAAGCTAGTTCGCGAATCACTCCGAGCGCGGTGCCCCAAGCAGTGGTAGCAAGTGAGCCAGTGTTGCAATGGGTGAGGAGGCGAAGGGGGCGATCTCCCACTTTATTGAGCCACCAATCCGCACCGAGCTTGCCCATGGCGTGATTAGCGGCTTCATCTTCTGCGGCGATCTGTTGTGCAGCCGCAAAAACCACATCCCGCCCTTCTGGCACGAGTGGGCGCACTTTATCGACGGCCCATGCAAGGTTTACTGCGGTGGGTCGTGCATTTCGAATTGCGTCAATTGCGTCATCGAGTTGAGTAGGACTCCAACTCTCGCGGATGCATTGATCCATCGCTAAGACAACGCCGAGCGCGCCGGCTACTCCAAGAGCGGGGGCACCACGTATCGCGAGTCGTTGAATGGCATCAACTAGGACCGACACGGTGGTGATCTCGATGGTCGCAACTTGAGTGGGTAGCAACGTCTGATCGAGTAGCACCACGGCACTGTTACGCCATTCGATAGTTCTTGGCACGCTTGACATCTCTACCCCTCGAGTCAATAGTTGTCCTACAACTTGATTGAGAGGCTACTCACGCCTATGGCGTTGTCAAGAGTTCGTTCAGAAATATTTCCACCGTCCACAATCGGCGGACGGGGCTCCTTGGCGACTCAGATCAGGGACCATTTGCGGACTCGAATATTGACCCATGAGTGGAATGAGGGAAAGAAAATCCCTAGCGAGTTTGACCTCGCGGGGCAGTATCACGTCTCCCGGGTCACCGTGCGAACCGCCCTCAAAGCCCTAGAAGTTCAAGGATTGCTAGATATCAGGCATGGCTCCGGGGCCTACGTGGCCAACTTTGGGTCTTCCATTCGTGCCGGCCTCCAAGAGCTCCGCTCAATTACCGACACGATTCGGGAAATGGGTTTTGAGCCGGGGATGACGCACCGTGTGGTGAAGCGACGTGGCGCCACTGTCGAGGAGGCGCTTCGGTTGCAGATCCCCGAAGGTGAGCCCGTCCTCTATTTGGAGCGCGCGATTCTCGCCGATGGCGAAGTAGTCGCCTACTCATACGATGCGGTGGCGATTCGCGACCTTCCGGAGAAGAGCATCGGAGAAATGGGTAAGGGCAGCGTCTTCGGTGCCTTCGCCAAGTTAGGAATCTTCCCGGTGCGCGCGCTCGCGGAAATTCACGCTATTAGTTCCACTGAGGTGGGCTGGGGAACGGGTCGGCCCAAGTCGGGGCTGTACCTACTACTCAAACAGCTGCATTTCTTGCGCGATGGCGTTCCCGTGATGGCGAGCAATAGCTACTTTGTGGAGGGCCGCTTCCAGTTCATCATTCATCGAACTCTTTAGGTGTCCCATCAGCCCCAAATAATCTTAGTTTGGGCGGCCATCCGGAGGGTTGGGTGGGAGATTCCCGGGCACGCCCTATCCCGATATTTCGCTACATGCGATACCTTGCCGAGGTGAAGCGCCTCTGGGTAATTGTCGTGAGTTTTTCGCTGACCCTTGCACTCCAACCGAGCGCGCTTGCTGCTGGAGCCTGGACGAGCGCCCCTCAAGTGGGCCAGGGATGTTCGACGGACCAATCGGAGAATACCTTTTGGATTCCCCCACTTCACCTAATCTGCAAAGTGGTGGCCGGCAAAGGCACCATAGTTCTTGACTCGCGAGTGATCCCAGACGAGCAATATGTGGCGCCCTTTCCAGCGACGGTCGATATGCAGGGTTTCTTGGCTCAGGATTCTGACGAAGTGGTCCGGATGTCTTCTTCGCTCTTAAATTTCACGACTGCTCCTGCAGACAGTGCAACGATGTTGGCGATGAAAGACACTGTCACTGCTGTAGTGGCTTGCACTTCTGCTTCCGATCCAAATTGCACTTTTACGCGAATGCAAAAATACCGTGCCACGTTGCCGCGCTGTTCCTCTGATGCAGATACCAACTGCATCGTGGGAATCACCGCCAAGAACTCTGATGGTAAAGATTTAACTATCTCCGGTGCGAGTTACTTCCCTACGAAAGGAATTCAGAGCTTTGCAGGTAATCCGGGAGTGAATTTGCCGACTGGAGCAACTTCGACTCTCGTTAACATTCCGGGAGCTCCGCACGATGGCGGGGATCTCTATTTAATCAAAGCCGAAATGATTGGTAACCGCACCTCTTTAAACCTTCCAGAGCTTAATTTTCAGACCGAGCGCTTTCAGGCTGGGATTTTTGCGGTGAAATTACGTGATGTTCAACTCACCCGAAGTTTTGGGATGTCCACAATTGCTTCAGATTACGCATTCCTTGGGGCTGAAGTGGGTGGCGATGACATACCTGGCTGCGTGGGCCACTCCGAGACTCAATGCGCTGAGCCGTATCCACTTCCCAGCAACATTAACTTCGGCCTGCAACTCCGGTTCGAAAAGAAGATGACGGGTTGGTTGCATGCTCGTCTTGATCGACCCGATGTGACTCTATCTACCGAGAAAAATGGGAATTCCTTACTAAACGTCTCTGGCTACTCCGTAAAAGTTCCGGTACTTGCTGTGTGGAAGAAGAACAGCGAACTCACCGATGCACTCAATGCATTTTATGCCGGCAAGTCTCGATTTGGGTCGACATACTACGGCTCTATTGGCGCACCAATGTCTGAGATTGCACTTTTGCATGATGGAAACGTTGGGTTTGGCGAAGATGAGATGATTGAGTTTCTCGCTTGGCTCGGGCTCTCTTCGAATCAAGCATCCGCATTGCCTACAGCGTGGACTGTGCGAACGATGACAAATAATTCTCCAACCGTTAACTCTCCTTGCATTAAGTCGGCGCCGAATCTCGTCGGCTTGGTCACCACAAACGCCACCCAATATCTTGATGGTCCTCCTACGTTTAATCTTGCGACTCAATCCTTGGATTACAAGGTTGCGGCACCGCATTTAACACCTAAGGGCGATGTCTTTCAGGGAAATTACAATCTCCTCCTTCGCTCAGATGTGGCCCGTTGTCTTTATGGGTTTAGCGCCGCCCCGATAAGCGCAACAGTCTCCGTGCTCTCCGAAAGTGGAACCGCGAGTGTGCAAACGCAATCTCTTGCTGAGAAGGATGGTTGGCTTTCACTTTCGGCTTCTGGCTTTACGTTCTCGAGCCCCACGATCCGAGTTACGCTGGCGCAGGCTAAAAATGAACCAGCTATTGCGGTGGCTCCTACGCCGGTAAAGCCAGTCGTGAAGAAAGTTACGATCAAATGTGTGCGCGGAAAGACCGTGAAATCGGTAGTCGGAGTGAGCCCCAAGTGTCCGGTGGGGTATACCAAGAAGGCATAGTCGCGGAGGGGTAAAAGAAGGTGTAGATGAACCTCCTGCGCAGCGGAGTCCTCACGGGTATAGTCATTACTAGATACACCGAGGAGGCAATTATGGAAATTACCATTCACGCCCGCCACGCAGGCCTCGCAGAAGATTTTAGTGAGGCTGTTAAGTCCAAGCTAAAAACCATGGATCGCTTCAATGTGGCCATTGAGCGAATTGAAGTAGAAGTTCTCCACGAACAGAATCCCAGGCAAGGGAAGGAATCTCACCGAGTGATTCTCACTTCGCGTGGAGCCGGTCCGCTTCTGCGCGCCGAGAGTGCGGCCTTCAACGATCTGGCCGCGTTTGATTTAGCAGTCGCTGAAGTGGAACAACAAATTCGAAAAATTCATGAGCGAACCAAGGATTACGATCGCGACTCACTCAAATTTCGTGCGTTAGCGAAGGATTAACACATTGGGCTCTGCTTTAAGGGCGCTCGTTGCCACGCTCATGGTGGTCGCGCTCACTGGCTGCGGTTCGTCAGCTCAGACTTTAAACTCAACAAAAAGTGCTACGAGCGAAGCGTCCTCAACTCAAAAAAGTGAGTTAAGTACGGGCAAAACCTTTGTGTTTGATTGCAATGATTACGTTGAGCAACCTAACGAACTGCAGTTGTACTGCGCCGACGGGGGTCAACAGTTATCGAAGATCATATGGGCCGCATGGACGGCACAATCAGCCTCTGGCTTGGCAACTTCCACAAAGAACACGTGTGATCCGGATTGCTCGAGCGGAAACTACGATGTTCGCATTGCGAGTCTGCGCCTTTCCGGGCCCGTGAAGACTTCTGACGATCACATGGTCTTCACAAAAATTGTATTGACATATGACAAGCCGCTGAGCGACGGGCAACCAGAGGAGTACCTCGATCTCCCGACTGAACTCACGCCCTAGTAAAGTCCTGGGTTTACCCTACGACCTATGGAGAAGTGCGCGTTAAGTACCATAATTGATTCATGGAGCAACTGCAGGTGGTTCTCGTCGAGGACGACGACTTCACTCGTGGCCTGCTCAGTACTTCCCTCGCTGCGCAAGGACTGATAATCATCGGATCTGCAGCGAATGCGAGTGAGGGACTTAAGCTCATTTTAGATCTCCTTCCCGACGTTGTACTCCTGGACCTCAATCTCGGTAAAGGTCCAAATGGATTAGATCTTGCAGCCACCGTCAGGCAACGCGCCCCACAGGTCGGAATAGTGATGTTGACCAGCATCGAAGACCCGCGATTACTCGGACCGAATCTTTCGCAGGCGCCCGCAGGGGTTGAATTCTTGATCAAGCGTGAGATGGGCGACATTAACAAAGTTGTGGTGGCACTCGAAAATGCTAAGCGTGCTGCCGCTGCTCCACTGGGGCATCGCGCCCGCGCTGCCGGCGTCCCACGTGTAAAAGAATTCACCGATTCTCAAATTGAGACTATGCGACTCGTTTCACTCGGACATACCAATAGCCAGATTGCCTCGCGCCGAGCGGTGAGTGAAAAGTCGGTTGAGCAGATGATCTCCCGAATCTTCAGCCAAATGAGCCTGCCAGCCATTCCAGAAGGCCAGAATCAACGCGTTTCCATCTCGCGTCTTTACTACCGCCTCATGGGAGGCACGCCTTCGCATGACGCCGACTGAGACTCGTATTCTCGATGCGATAGGCGGACGCCGGGCCATTATGGTCTGGCCCGCAATCCTCCTCCTGCCAATCACCATCTTCTCTGTCGTAGGACAGCGCGCAGATTTTTCCGATTCACAAGACGTGAGTCGATGGATTTGGGCATCAACGCTGGGAACTATTGGTGCGGCCGTGGTCCTGCTCGCCGCCAAGTTCACCTACTTTAGGAAGAGCCACTTACTCCCACGCTCCTACCAGAGCATTATCATCACAGGTATTTTAGTCGGCGCGGTGAAGGGGTTTGGGACTGGATATGCGAGCTTCCGCCTCGATTTAATTGGCGACTTGCAAATTGCATCTGAAATTGTGGGTCGCACGATCTCATCAGCAATCATTGGTGCTTTCTCACTTTTTATCACTTCATTGGTTTTCACGATGCGTGATCGTTATCAAATTGAACGCCGGAAACTCATCTTCGAAAAGTTGGCACTTGAAAGCGGCGAGCGGCGAGAGAAGGAGATGCTCGACAACCTGGGGGCGTTCCTAGGCGTGAGCGGTGCGGCAACTTTTACGGCGGAAATTGAGCAAATCAAAACAGAGCTCGCTTCGCTCCAAGCTACCAAAGGGAGGGAAGAGTGGAAGCGCATCTCTGAGCGCATCGAGAGAGTCGCACGCGACTACTTCCGACCACTGAGCCATTCGCTCTGGGCGCAGAATGATTTGGAGATTCCCCGCGTCTCGGTCGCGGAGGTTTTTGGTCGAGCTTTCCGACTTGATCCTTTCAATCCATGGGTGGGGACGATACTTACTGTGCTGCCAACACTCCTGCTTAATACCGTTGATCTTGGCACGCGGATCTATGAAGTGCTTGTTATAGGAGTTACCACATTTTTTGCTTTTAAGGCAGCAAACAAAATTCAAGGCCGCTTTACACGATATAGGGGAAGGGTTGCAGGCTTTCTCGTCGTCGGGATCTCCTTCTTCGAAGCACTTATTGTTTTAACAATTTCTACTACCTCTTGGCCAGAGACTCGTACTGCGATAATCAATGTCCTTATCTGGATTCCGTTGGTGACTGTTGTTGCCTCAATAATTCGAGTCGCACTTTCTGTTCAAGATGATCTCAATCGTGAACTTCGTGAATCTATTGATATTGCGAGACTTGAAGCGATCTCAAATACACATCGAAGATCCCTCCTCAGTCGCGAGTTAGCGCAATATGTTCATGGCGGAATTCAATCCCAATTACTTACGCTCTCTGCAATCTTGAACTCAGCCCAAGAGTCGGGGGATCAAGAGCGGGTAGATAGCGCGATATCCGCGGCTCTTGCCGTTCTCAATAATCCTCCTCAGGAGAGAGAGGGTATTTCGACATCGCTTCACGAGAGCGTAGAAGTGGTAGCCCTTCGGTGGCGTGACTTTCTCTCGATTGAGTTGTCTCTTTTTGGTGATGATGTAGTGGAGCCTAAGGTTGCGGTGATCGCGCAGGCTGTTGAAGAAGGAATAACTAATTCATTTCGACATGGCAAGGCGACACAAATAACGATATTGATCGAGCGAAAAACATCTTCACTGTTGATTTCAATTATCGATAACGGTGTTGGCCCCAGCGGTGGAATATTTGGGATTGGGAGCCAAACATTCGATCTGCTTAGTGGAGGAAATTGGTCCTTGAGCGCAAATGCGAGCGCTCCCGGCTCGACGTTGACCTTGAATGTAACTCTTACTTCGTAGGTGGCAAAAATCTTTGCTCTGGAAGTGAGTTAGCTCCATCGATAACAATCATCTGCCCAGTGACATACGCCGCCCCAGGAGTACATAACCACGCAACTGCACTTGCCATTTCATCTGGGGTACCAGCTCGTCCCAATGGCGTCGCTGCGCTATGGAGCGCCTCTGATGGAGTTTGCGACTCCGTGGCCACCCATCCAGGAGCGATTGCGTTCACGGTTATTGCATTGGAGGCCTCGTCGAGGGCTAGTCCGCGCACCAGTCCAATCATTGCTGCCTTCGCCGATGCGTATGCTACGTCGTTTCGGATAGCCATGAGTGGCCCAGTTGCACTTGAAACCATCACGATGCGACCCCAGGGATTCTTGCGTAGGTGGGGGAGTGCCTCCTTAGTGACAAGAAAAGCAGAATCTAGATTTCTAGCAAATGACTTACGCCAAATAGCAAGTGAAGTGTCATCGATCGAGGCGAATTCACCTTGCGAAGAATCGACCACGCTAGTCATTCCTGCATTATTAATAACTCCGTCTAGGCCACCTAGCGATTTCACGGCAGCGATGATCAACTCCGCGACTTCTTTTTCATTCGTGAGATCAGCGGTAGCGCCAACAGAATTCAATTCAGTTGCTCGCTCGTGTACTCGATCAGAGAGAGACGTGAGGAAGACTTCTGCGCCGAGCGATTGAAGCGCGCGCGCTGAGGCGAAGCCGATTCCGTGGGCAGAGCCGGTGCCAGTGACCAGGAAGCGCTTGCCCGTGAGATCGAACATACACGTAGCGTATCTCAAGTAGAAAGGCGGGGGCCGGCCTTAGCTTGTCAACGCAGTAAGGGCGGCAACACCAAGAATAATGAGCACAATGCCGTTTATCTGCATTCTGCCCAGACGTTCTTTAAAGATGAAGAAAGCTAAAATGGCAGCGATAGGTGCAAATTGCGAAGCGACCACGGAAGTAATGGCAATCGAATAGCCAGCTCCTAGGGCGAAACTGGAAAATCCCACCACTTCAGCAACGCCTGACCCCAGAACCAGAGGGAGTGCCTTCTTAGAGAGACGTAGTTTTCCTGAGATGGCGAGCGGAATGGTCACTAGCAGAACGCCTGCGAGTCGAGGTGGGAGTGAGAGCCAGGCGATTGGGATAGTGCCGCTGAGCCCCCCGGTGGAAAAAAGGGTGGCAGCAAAGCAGAGAGAGGCAAGCGTGCTGAAGAGCACTGCTTGTGCGGGCTTCTCGTGAGCAATTGGAGCGGGATCGGGCGCGATCGCGGCGATCACAACACCGACCACGATTGCTATGAGGGCAAATATTACAGCGGCCTTCAACGTTTCGCCGGAAAGGGCTGACATAAAGGCAGCTAATGCGCCCTCGGTAGAGACGATCGGTGCAACGAGACCTACTTTGCCGATCTGAAGTGCGCGAAGGCTAAAGAAAAGTCCACCGATATTTCCAATACCAGCGAAAGCCATGATGAGGAGGTTCTTCGCGGAGATCTCTGGCCATCCGGAAGCAATAAGAAACGGAATGGTGATAATCGTTCCAGTGAGCATAATCCAGCCAATGACGGAGTTATTCCCGATCATGCGAATAGAGCGCGAAGCCATCAATGTGCTGCAGGCAAACATCATTGCAGTACCGAGACCAAAGATGAGCGCCATAAGAATTTGAGCATAGTCGGGTTGCGCCCCCTTTTGGCTTTATGGGGCATAATTGGCATGTGGAGAAGATGAAACGTGCTCTAGTTTTCGCAAGTGTCATCAGTTTTCTAATTGGCTTTTTTGTAGTTCCGGCCAGTACAGCGGCCACACTCAAACCTTGCACTGCCACGCAAAAAGCACAGGTTGCTAACTATTCCCGGCAGTATTACTCCCTTGCTGATCTCCGCAAAGTTTATGAGACCAAGCTTTCTCTGGCGAAAGTTAAGTACGAAAGTGCAAGTGCCACTGGGAACGCTTCGTCAGCTGCACTCGCAAAATTAGATATTCAAAGCGCACAAGGAAGTATCGATTCTTACAATCGTCAGATGACGGAAGTGCGGACCAAGCAAGATGCCATCACCAAAAAATGTAAGTACGACTCTGCCACTGCGGCGACCGGAAAGAAGAGCGCCTGCACGTCCTCGATTAAGTACACCCTTTCATCGCTTGCGTCTCAATATCAATATCAACAAGACCTGCGCAAGATCGATATTGAAGGCATGTATGCCGCGCGAATCAAGGCAAGCAACGCCATTTCCCGAGGAAAATCGTCAGATGCGGAAAAATACAATATTGATATTTCAAATTATCTCAGGGATCTGCAGGGCGTAAATTTACAAGCAAGTCTAATTAAAGAAGAATTCGTTAATTACAACTCTTCTTGTACTGGTTCCGGCGTGACACTTCCGCCAGAATATGTAGCGCCACCTGATCCCTCAGAGCAAAGTGATACACCGGCAACTCCGGCAAAAGATGCTTGCACTTCAGCAACTTGCATGCCTTCGGCGTGGAGCAATGCACAATCCATGAGTGGCTCAAATGGCATGCCATTCCATGAGACAGCGGACTACTCCAGTGGGATGATAACTACGTGTATTAACCGCGGTAGTGGCAGTATCGGTGTGAGTAATGCTCGTATTGTCATGGCGTTCACCGCTTCGACTTCTTGGAAGAAAGATTACTTGTCTACGCCCGTAGAAAATGATTTCTTCAAGAAGGATTCAGAAATTGGCGGGGCTTCGGCGGAAATGAAGTATTTCGATGTGCCAGCCAAGGTGGTGCGATACGACACTACCCCGCTTGCTACTGAGTATAAGAAGATTCAGTACATTCCAGCAACGACTCTCACAACTCATCTTTGTGATGCAAAGGTACCCTTCACGTTCGACGTCGACAAAAAGATCTCACCAAATATCGCTGGTGTAGGTTTCTTTTATCTCTCCACGATCAGCGATGGTCGTACGCTCATGATCTTCATGAGTGGCTATGACGTACAACATTTCAGGACCCCCCAGTTCACCGCAAAGTTTTCCAATGACGAAGAGTGGATCACTTACACAGGGAAGGCGATGGGCATTTCGGCCATGACTGGTGGCACCGATTACGTCAGGCCCAACGCAAGATCCTTTGGGTCACTCTGCTTCCGCATCGATGGAAACGAAAAGACCTTTCCTTGCAGCGTACTCTTTAATAATGCAAATGATTTTTCTGGAACGCTTAGTACGAGCACCCTCAGCTCTGGCTCCCATACTCTTGAGATGAACGTGCCTACAGCGCCCGACAAAGAAATCTCTACAGCTAAGTACACCTTTACGCTCACTCGTAAGTCGATTACAGAGTCTGATGCTGCAGCGCGACTGAAGGTGGATCAGGCGATAGCTTCCTGCAGCCCTAATTTCTTGGGCGCGCTGCCTCTCTCTGTTTCAACGTATTCGCCCTATCCGGGAAAGCAATTTACTATGATTTTGACTTCAACAAGCTGGGGCAAGTTTGATGAGACGCAGATTTCTAAATTGAAGCCAGGGGAATTGGCGACGTTAGACCTGAAGTACCTATACATCCCGCTCACTGCGAGTTGGGTGAATCCTGGACCTGTCACGGATATCAATGCCAACACTCTCGTGGTGACCGTCGCAGGTGGCGGGGAGCAGGCGGGGGAGTATCAATCGCTCAATTCACGCGCAGACAGCATTTGGCGATCACCGTGGCCGGTAGGGGAAGTGCGCACGATGAATTTCGCCATCAGGTTGGCATCCTGCGGAATACCTTCCACCTACGTCTTCTTTCACCCTCAGGGATAGCAATCCTATGCTCAGGATTGCAACGCAGGAATTAAGAGCAGAAGGGCTATGGCTTTGAGCGAACGAGTAGAAGTCGAACGGGTAATTAGGAGTATCTTCGAAAATTTCCAATCAGGCGATGTTCACGGTCTTGAAAGTGTGCTCGCTGACGATTGCACTGTCTGGGACGTCTTCACACCAGAGTTCATTGTGGGCAAAGAGGCTAGACGTGAATTTCATGAGAAAGATAAGGCACAGTCAAAAGCGCGCGGACCTTTGACGTGGGATTCGCGTTTTGTCAGAGTTGATGTGTGGGGCGATTTAGCGCTCGCGTGTTATTACCTCGATTTTGAATATCAAGAACCGGGTGCGATGACGGGTTCAGTTCGCATTACGGATGTATTGCGTCGAGAAGCGGGTAAGTGGACAGTAATTCACCATCATGAAGGCTTGATACCTATTCTCCATGATGATCATTCCTGAGTGATGGCTTCTTGATGAAATTTTTGAAGAGCGCTCACTTAGCCCCCACTCTTGTAGTGACGCTCGTTGGATTTCTACTTAGCATGGCTCTTTTCACTTTTTTACAATCATTAGTAATTGCTATGGCAGTATTTTTTGGGCAGCTATCCATAGGTTGGAGTAACGATCTTGTGGACGCTGAAAGCGATCGAGCGCAGAATCGTTTAGAGAAACCGTTAGTGAATGGGTCTATTAAGCAGGGGGAGTTGCAGCGAGCGATTCTCGTAGCGCTTCCACTCTGTGTACTGCTCTCTATCTTTGGGCCACTACATCTTGCTGGCGGCCTTACACATCTCCTTGGTGTCGGAAGTGGAGTCGCTTACAACTTCTATTTCAAGAGTCGAATCACTTCACCACTTCCATATGCAGTTGCCTTTGCTGCTCTTGTGAGTTGTGTCTTCATTGGTGCAGGACGAACTCCACCGTGGTGGGTAGCTACTTCAGGGGCGCTACTCGGAATTGCAGCGCACTTCGCAAACGTCTTGAAAGATATGGAGAAAGATCGATCAATCGGAGTGCAAGGGTTGCCGCAGCGAATTGGGAGCCTCAATAGCATCCGAGTCGCCGGCGTGGCGCTAGGGCTGGTTGCCCTCCTACTCTCTTTATATATAAGTACCTTTCGGTTTCCGTTGATCGCGGCTGCCCTCCTTGCGTGTACGGTGCTCATTTTGTCGCCAAAACGAGCCGGTTTCCCGGCAATCATGGGTCTGGCCCTGATCGATGTCATAGCCTTTGTGGCCTCCCGCGGGGCGGTTGAGTAGTTCGAATGCATGGCTGCCGTTCCTGGGGTCGAAGCCACTGCTCAGTTCGTCAACCATCTCTACATATTTTCTGCCAATATAGGGAATGATCTTTCTCCGACAACCCGGAAGAAGGCCAAGAAAGTGCTCATTGCGACGGTTATAGTTGGTCAGATAACGAGTTCAAGACAGAGGGGTAGTTGATGAGAAGGTTTATAAAGGAAGTGGCCGCAGACCTAGTCAAGCAGATGTGGACATTCGTGGGCCTTTTCTCAGCTTGGTTGGTACTCACAGGTTCTGCCAAGAAAGTGGTCGGCATTGCCATCGTCATTTCGATCGTTCTATGGATCGCCACCTTCAATCTCCGCCAGCACGAAGCACAGGCAGTGAGACGGAGAATTCGCGCTGAGAATGAAGTGCGTCGACGCTTGATTCGACGGAAGAAGTCAGGACCACTTGCTCAGAATGACGCTTCGACTCTCGAGGAAGAATTAGCTCAAGAGCTCGCTTTGGAAGAAGAAATCGCTATCGAAATGGGTCTCGAGGATGAAAATTCTTTAGACCGGGATAAGTAATCTTTCCTTAAATTCTTAACGACACGGCTTGCATGGGCAAATATGTCGGATCGGCTCGGCATCGTTTGCAGGAAGCGTGGAACCACTGGCAAAAATCTACCAATTCGCGTGATGTTTATGCCTGGGCGCATTACGCTGAGCGTTAGAACCCCTCGGATAGGAGCCCAGTGAGTCGACTTTCCCGAAGAATTGCCTTCGTCGCCCCCCCGCTGCTGGCACTTTCGATGGTGTCGCTCCTTCCAGTGGCAGCGGCTGGAATTCCGGATGAGCAGGTAGCAACGCCTTTCACATCAGGTGAAGTTGGGTATCAGGGGATCATCATTAATGATGCATTGAATCGCGGTACGAAAGTAGATATGTTCTCGCTGCTGAGCGGTCACACTGATTCACCTGTTGGCGATTATGTCTGCTCGTCGACCACAGCTTTATATTGTAAAGACGCTACGCAATTTAATTACTTTGCTATTTTGCCCCCTTGCGCCACCGATGCGAGCAAAGATTGCATTGCAGGAGTATCCGCGTATCGAGATGGTGTCCTCCTCGGTGAAGGAACGTACAAGGAAACGTTGTATCCAGATCATAAGGACGCTTTCCAAGGTGATCCATCACTATTGATTCCAACTTCGAGTGAACCAAGTTTTTGGAGTATCCCCGCTGCTATGCATTCAAGAGGTACTGACTACTTATTGAGCGTTGGTTTAAATGGAATAACGAGTCCGAAAAATCCGAGGGCTGCTTCGGCTTTTTTCGCCAATATTTATGCGGTGGAGAAGTCAAATCTAAACGGGGGTGCAGATCCCAAAAATGTCGGTGCCTACGGCCTCGCTTGCGAACAGCAAAGTTTTGACGCACAAAGGCTTAAGGTCCCCGGAGTTGTTGAGGGTGGACAACCCATCGTGGCGTGTATGAGTTCCTTGGGGAGCGTTAATCTGCCTGGTAATCCTGCGTGTCTCGTGGCCTACAACGCACTTGGCCATTGCTTACTAAGAGACCCCATGGACACGAGCATAACTTTGAAACTTAAGGTCAGGCTTTCACACGAAATCAATGGTTGGATCCACGGAAGGCTAGCAAGCCCAGAAATTTCTCTGGAGCCCATCTCTACAGGCGGACAAATGGTGACTATTTCTGCGTCACCACTTCCGGTTCCGATTTTTGCTGCCGGAGATAATTACTTGAAACTGCCTGCAGCGATTCAGAGTGCGTATGCCGAAAAAGGTGGGCTCTCGGCAGGAATGTGGGGGACTGCCAACGCTAATCATGCCGAGGGGCCCATTGCTAATCGGAATGCACGATCTGAACCATTTCCATACGGAACAGACTCTATTAATGAGTTGAAACTCTGGCTCGATTACGCCGGAAATAAATCCCTTGCTGCTCCGACCACTTGGAGTCTGCGCACGCTCGATGACCGCGAAATGCAGAACGCGAGCCCGTGCTTCAAACAGGGGAGTGGGCTTAAGGGAATCGTGGCTACAAACTCCCTCACGTATTCAGATGGCCCACCGGACTTCGTGGGTGGCGCCCTCTCGTATCAAGTGGCCTCTCCGCACTATTTGTCGGATGGCGTCACGCTATTTAAGGGTACGTATAACTTGAACATGCGATCTGATGTTGCCCGTTGTTTGTATAAGTTTTCTAATGCCCCAGTAGAAGCTAAGATCGAAGTCGTATCAGATTCCGGGGTTAACAGCGTGGCCACCACAGAGGTGAATGAGAGAAACGGCTGGATTAACCTCTCGGCATATAACTTTGAATTTTCTGCACCGAAAATTCAAGTTAAACTTTCTCAGCAGGTGGCGCCTGTCGCGGCACCAGCTGCTTCAGTGCCAGCCGCGGCTAAGGTTGCCAAGAAAGTGACGAAGACGATCTCATGTGTCAAGGGCAAAACTATTAAGAAAGTCACCGGCGCGAATCCGGTATGTCCTTCGGGGTACTCGAAAAAGTAGTCCTTCAGAATTCTTGATGGTTCAAAAAATTCGGCTCTTTCAATTCTTGTCTTCGCGGATCGATTTGAAGCCAGTTATGGCCTCTCAGGGAGCCTTCCGCCAGGTGGGCTTGCCCAGAGTCGTCGGAGGTGATTTAGCTCCCATTTGGCCGAGAAATGCTCAGCCAGTGGAGATACAATCTCCCTTAAGAGTCTCCTGGGTCGCGCTGGCGTTTAATGCGGACGGTTGGTACCTTCTGCCCCAGCAGTTCGGATTTGATGCGTTGCCTTAGCGGATAAATGTAAGAGGAACGGTGAATGGCTACCTCAAATTTTTTGAAGCGCGAGTGTGATCGACTGGTTTTGATGACCTCGTCGATCCACACGATTGCCTCCGTGTTCTTAGAAGTGGCGCCATGACCAACCGGGTGATGGCGCGCATTCGCTTTGCGGGGTGCCTCCTTGTGTTCGCGGTAGTTTTCTTTCCTGAAATGGCACAAGCGGCTGGCTTTTTTGCGGTGCTTGCTTCTCAGGAGAACCCGGTGACTCTGACGATCACCCCAAATTCTGCAGTTGTAGGTTCCACCGCTACCGCAATCGGTGGTGGGGGTTCTGGGAATGGAACAATTACGTACGCGACTTCCACCCCGACAATTTGTTCAGTCAATGCTGTCTCGGGTGTGATTCAAGCCTCCGCTGTTGGCTCATGCACCATCATCGCAACCAGAGGTGCGGCTGATAATTACGCATCTCGATCATCACAACCTGCCGCCCTTACAGTCTATTCACCCGTTACTGCTCCAGTAATTGATGATCAGGCCGTGGCACGTGCTGCCGCTGCCGCACGTGCTGCATCCGATGCTGCGGCTGCAAAGGCCGTTGCTGAAGCCAAGGCGTTAGCTGACGCAAAAGCTGCCGCGGAGAAAGCTGCTGCTGATGCCGCAGCCGCAAAGCTGGCCGGGGATGCGGCGTCAGCTCAAGCCGCCGCAAATGCCGCCGCCGCAAAGGCAGCCGCGGAAGTCGAAATAGCGAATCGCGCTGCCCAGAAGGCCGCCGCTGACGCGGCCGCCGCGAAGGCCGCTGCTGAAGCTTCGAAGGCCGCTGCTGATGCGAAAGCGGCTGCTGATTCGGCCGCAGCGAAAGCGAAGGCAGCCGCGGACGCCAAGGCAGCTGATGAGGCGGCCGCTGCGAAAGCGAAGGCAGATCAAGAGGCCATCAAGGCCGTAGCGGATGCGAAAGCAGCAGCTGACGCGAAGGCTGCAGCTGATACCGCGGCCGCGAAGATTGCAGCTGATGCGAAGGCAGCGGCTGAGGCCAAGGCTGTTGCAGACGCGAAGGCTGCTGCTGCAGCGAAGGCAACTGCTGATGCCAAGGCTGTTGCAGATGCCAAAGCTGCAGCAGATGCGCTTGCCAAAGTGAAGGCGGCGGCGGAGGCAAAAGCAAAAGCAGAAGCCGCTGCTGCAAGCGATGCCAAGTCGAAAGCGGAAGCGGCAGCCGCGGCAGCCACTCGAACAAAATTAGCCGATGAAGCAGCTGCCGCAAACGCTGCTAAAGCGGCTGCTGATGCAAAGGCGTCTGCGGCCACGAAGGCTGCGGCAGACGCGAAGGCTGCGGCAGACGCGAAGGCGAAAACTGCAGCCATCGAAAAGGCCCAAGCCGATGCGGCAAAGAAGGCTGCAGATGTTGCAAAAGCAAAAGCCGCTGAAGAAGCAGTTCAATTAGCCCAAGCGAAGGCATCGGGTGATGCCGCTGCCATCGCAGATGCACAAGCGCAAGCAAATGCGGCGAACGCGGCCGCCGCCGCTGCGGCTTCTAAGAGTGCGGCAGAGAGTTCTCAGGCGGTCGCGGCGCAATCGATTTCATCGCAAGCCACAGCGCAAGCCCAAGCAGTTGCGGTGGTTGCAGATACCGCCGCGCAAGTTGTAGTGGCAGCTGCCGCGGTGCAGCAAAATGCTGCTGAAGTTGCTGTGGTCGCGGTCAACGCGAAGCCCGCATTAGTCGAGCAGGCCGTTGAGGCTGCCCGCGATGCACAATCCTCCCAATCGCCGGCAACTGCTGCGGCGGTGGGCTTAGCGCCGCCACCACCAATTCTTGAAGCGCCCAAACTTGAAGATTTGGTAGCAGCGGTGCAAGTAGATGCTCCAGGCGTCCTCAACGGCGGTCAACAGATGTATGGCAACGCTATTTCCCCACAGGTTGTTGCCGAAGACGGAACGCTCTCGCCGGCTGCTCCTCCACCGGGCTCAGGTTTGCCCATTCCTCCAGAAGCGATCACTACATCGGCGACATTTGTCGGGCAACCCGGAGGTACTGCTTTTAATACTCCCGATATCGCCGTCCCAATCATTGAAAAGCCGGTGAAACTTCCGAAGGTGCTTATTAAGTTCCCTGGCGCAAGTGCGACTGTCGGAGCGGTAAGCCATGTGTACGTTATTTATGCGAACATCGGCAACGATATATCGCCCGTGACGCGCAAGAAAGCAAAGAAGATAATTATTGCCACCATCGTTGCTGGCCAAATCTCTACATTTCGACTTAGGGTGATGTAATTCCGAAAACCTTTCCTCTCGAGGCGCACGGAGGAGCCCTGGAAATTGCGGGGTTAATGGTGTCAGTCATTGCTCAGGTGACTAAATGAATGTTAATTGTGAAGTGTTTGCTATTATCCAGCGTGACTTTTATTCTTCTGAATCATTGGAATGGCCGATTTGGTAACCGCATGCATCAATACGCTTACGGCGTTACCTATGCCAAGTTGAGAAATGTTGATTTCATTCTCCCATCTGACTGGGAGGGGACAAAGCTTTTTAAGACACAGCATCACAAAGTCCTAGAGAACGAGGAACTTAAAAAGGAACTCAATTTTCCCAAAGGTATCGGACAGACCAACGACTACAACATGAAGCTACCCATCGTTGAAAAATATTATCCCGATGTACAGGGAATGCGTCCTCAGGGTCTCAGAGGGTACTACTACGACATGCGCCCGGTAACTTTTGATACGGTGGGCGCATATCAAGATCCTCCCACCAAGGCGACGACACCCACTATTTTTCTAGCACAAAGCAGGCGTCATTTGATGGAAGTATTTGAATTCTCAGATGAGGTAAGAGAAACTGAAGCATACAAATATTGGGAGGCCCGAAAGGGCACGTACGATGTAGCGCATCTGAGACGCGACGACATTGCAAGTGTAGAGAGAAATAAAGACCCCAAGCGCATCATCGCTTACTCTGTAATTTCACTTGAATCGTACTATCGAGCCTTCGAAAAATTTGGCTTCGATAAGGACAACATAGAGTGGATCTCTGACGACTACAGCAACAAGTGGCACACGAACCGACCGACAGCTCCACGTTACAAATGGAATTATCCTGAAGGTAGCGAATATCGGCCGGGACTAATGTTCGATTGGCTCGATGATTTTCTACGAATTTATTTTGCTCGAACTGTCTTTAGGGCAAATAGTAGTTTCAGTTGGTGGCCATGTTTCTTATCGCCATACTCGCAGACTTATGCTCCTGTGCTTGATAAACAGGTTGTGTATGGCCGGGACTCTTTGGACGAAGTTGATTTCGAATTCGTCAAAGGCAACTACCCCCATTGGACATACCTAGGGAACGCGGGCGAACCTTGGCAGATTGTCATCAGTCGCTAGCATCGGTTGGCCAGCGTTGTTAGGTGAAGTCCGGGTGAATTGTTGTAATTCAATAAGTATCAAATATGAGGGGGAACCCCCGCATTTTGAAGGTAATTACGCTTTTTCCTTTTCCTTTCGACACGCCCGTAAATTAAATATCCTTAGCACTTGCCAAGTTTGCATGCCAGCCATATCTTCTGAGAGTCTGCTCAGGGTTTCCCCGACCTTTTTCAGGTGATCAAGCAGGGCCAAAAAGAGCTGTAAACCAGTGCGCAACGGCTGCTCCTGGTGTTAATTCCAATAGGAGATTCATCATGTCAATCAACATCGGCGAGGCACAAGACAATTCTGGAGCTCAAACGGAATTGCCAGTGCGTGCAATTCCTGAGGAAATTGCGCTACTCCTTGCGAATTCGCAAGTGGCAGCCGATGCCATTGTTGTTGACGACGCGATGACTGCACCGGAACTTGCTTCCGCTAAAGTCTCTGCGATTGAAGAAATCATTGCGAACGCCACGGTGGATGGCGTTATCGTGGATGCAGCCGGCGTGACAATCAGTGACAAAATCGATGCCGCTCCCGCAGTTGTGGCATCTGTTGCTGCAGCAGAGAACGCACAGGCTTTGAGTGATACCCAAACTTTGAAGGCTGCCCTTGCCGAGGCCCAGAGTGTCACTGCAAATAACAATCTCGTAGCCGCACAAGCTGACTTCGATGCTGCGTCGAGAGCAATTGCCGTTGCCGCATCCACTCAAGCCCTCCAAGACGCAGAGGTTGCTAACGCTGCTGCTGAATCGGCTGCTGAGCTTGCTCAACTGGCTGCCATCGCGGAGGAAGCCCGCGCGGTTTCGCAAATGGCAGCGCTTAGATTAGTTGCGAGTAAAGACGGATTAGCGGCTCTGCAAGATGAGCAGGCCGCTTCTCAAAGGGCTCTCTCGCAAGTTGTGGCTCTCTCGGATGCGATCGCTGTCGCATCGACAGATGTAGCATCTCTCGCAGAGGTTGCAGTCGCCTCATACGATGAGAATGGATTTGACTCGTTCGGTTTCGACCGTGACGGCTTTGATGCACAGGGGTTTGACTCTCAAGGTTTCGATGCACAGGGTGTAGATGTTGATGGCTGGGGACGAGATGGCATCAATGTCGGCGACAATCCTGAGTTGAATGGTTTTAATCGCAGTGGCATCAACGCCGATGGTGAGATAGCTCCTTGGGCTCAGCCATGGATGGACGAGCTCTTGGCCTCACAAGGTCAGGATGCATACGATGCATTTATAGCCGATTGCCTAGCCGCATTTCCATCAAACAGTTACGATGAAAGTGAAGTATTTTCTGCATCAGACTTTGGTGCGGACGGATTTAACGCCGACGGGTATAACAACGAGGGATTTAACGCCGACGGATATAACGCCGATGGATTTAACGCCGATGGCGTAAACGCGCAGGGTGTAGATGTTAATGGCTGGAACCCGGACGGCATCAATGTCGGTGGCAATCCTGCGCTGAACGGTTTCGATCGCAATGGCGTCAACGCCGTAGGTGACGTCGCTCCTTGGGCTGCGCCATGGCACGCAGAACTCTTGGCAGCCCAAGGTCCCGAGGCATATGCCTCTCTTATAGAGACTTCACGCGCCGTATTTCCCACAAACAGTGACGGCGAAAGCGTAGTAATTTCTGCCTCAAATTTTGACGCCAACGGGTATGACACCGCGGGCTACAACGTTGTAGGACTTGACGTCAATGGTTTGAATGACCAAGGAGTGCTTCCGCTCCCTGATTTCAAAAATTCTGCCGACATCATTGCCTATGCCGACCGCGTCAATTCAATGGGTACTGAGGTAGTGGCCTCAGTTGCCGTTGCGACAGAAGCATTTGAGAATGTTTCGGTACAAGTAGATCTCCAGCAGACCGAGGTTTCTGCTTGCCAAGTTTTCTATGAAGTTGATTGCAGAATGCCTGAGATCGCAGTCTGTGGCAATTATTTCGAATACGAAAGAAACATGCTCGTCCAGGCAGAACAGTACGCGTGGGATAACGTTAGAAATCAAGCGAACAATCTCGAGATGGTTCAAAATCATGAGAATTATCAGATCGCGTTATTCGCAGCTGAAGTAAACAATCGTCAAGCACAAGCGGCAAATACTTTTGAAAATCTACAATCGGCGCAGATGCAAGTTTCTGCAGCGGTCGCAGAGAATGCGGTTGCCGCTGCACGGGTAAGCGAAACAATTTCAGCTCTAGCTCTTGCAGATTCAAATAATGCCCAGCTTTCAATGCTCGCTGAGGTTGCCCGCGCTGATCTCGCCACGGTGATGGGCCAATACCAGCATAGTCAAGCCGTAATTGCAGCAGCAGAGGGCCAACAGGTTTTAGATATTGATCATTTGACTGCGGTGGCCGCCGCCGACCAAGCGGCATTGGCTGCAGCCCAGAGTCAAGACGCCGCCGCGCGCGCCGCCCTCGAAGCAGCTGCGTTAGCTGATGCAACAGCCGCCAGCGCTGCTTCGGCAGCTCAGATTGCACGAGCCAATGCGACAGGAGCACATATTGGTGGGGTGTTAAGCGAGTATGAGAAGGCGCTTCAGGCGACCGAAGCTTTCTCGGACGCCGGATATGACAACCTCGTGGCACAACATGCCTTGCAGGTTGCCGCTGCTGAAGCTGTCGTGAGTCGTGATGCTGCGCTAGTGGCGGCTGCGCATGCAGAGGTTCAAAACACCGCAAACAACCTTGCGCTCACAACTCGACTTGCAGCCCTCGCTACGGAGCGTGCGGCTACAGATTTCACCGCTTTACAAGGTGCCCAGCAAAATGTGGCTGTTGCTCAAATGGCAGCCCAAGATGCAGCGAATACGGCTGCATTCTTCGCTGTGATTGCGGCAGCTGATAGCGGGAACGCGCAATTGGCAGCACAAGCGGCCCAAGCGGCCAGCGTTGCCTCAGAAGCTTCAAGGTCTGCAGCAAGCGCTGCAGTTGATGCGCAGAATTTGGCCGGGCAGCAAGTAGCAGCCGCTGAGGCAGCCTCCGCGGCTTCTGCATTGGAAGTAGCGCGTGCCGCAAGTGCCGCCCAAGAAGCAACCAGTGCAGCCGAAAGAGCAGCGATGGTGGCCTCTCAATCAGTCGAAAATGCCGAGCGGGCAGTGCAAGATCGTCAGGCCCAAGTTCAGGCCGAAGAAAATGCGGTTAGTGCATCACGCGTTGCCGATACAGCGAACGTCAGAGCAGATGTCTTGGCGGCGCAATCGGCCGCCGATTCAAACAATGCTGACTTGGCTGCGCAAGCGGCTGCCGCTGCTGTGGAAGCGTTGCAAGCACGTGTCGTAGCCAATTCAGCCACGGCTGATGTTGAGAGGCTCACTAACGATAATTTGTTAGCGGCAGAATCAAGATTGATGACAGGCTTACTTGAACTTCAAAGCGCCGATGCAAAATACAGTGCGCTCATAGGCGAGTCTGATAGGGCACAACTCGAAGCTCAGATCGCAAGTGCGAACGCAGAAGGCGCCGTTGTAGATCTTGCCGCACAGATCAATGCCCAGAATGCTGATTCAGAAGCTTGGCACTCTGCGCAGGCAGCCTATTCCGTAGCAGCTCATTACGCTGAAAAATATAGCCAAGATTCCTCCAACGCAGATTTGGCGCAGCAAGTTGCAGTCACTGCGGCGGCATCGCTCGTAGCTGCTGCTGATTCTGCTAGAGCCACAGAAGCGGTGGCTAACCTTTCAGCTCAACAAGCTGCCGATGCACAAGTTTTTGCTGCTCAGGCTGAGTTGGCTTTGCAAGCTCAAAGCGCGCAAGCTCTGGCTGATCAAAATGCCGCAGCTGAAGCGGTCAGTCAGTCACAAGTTGCAGCCGATATCGCTGCGCAAGCCGTAGCCGATTACACCAATCGTGCAGTGGCCGAAGCTACGGCTGCTAAAGCGCAGACTGACGTAGCGGTGGAATATTTGGTGAATAAGTCGGAAGCATATGCCGGTTTCGTAGCCCAAGCACGTGCTGACGAGTCGCTCAAGTTAGCTGACGTTGAGATTGCGGCCGTTTCGTTATCGACAACTCTTGCAGCTGCGCAGGCGACGCACGCTCTCGCAGACATCAACGCACAACAAAGTGCGGAAGCTCAGGTACGGGCATTGCAAGTTGGAGCAGATTTGGCAGCCCAACAAGCGGCAACTTTGGCCGCGCAAGCGGAAGCAGATCGTGCTGCCCAGGCTGCTCAAAACGCGGCAAATGAAGCCGAGCGAGCTGCTGCCGATCTCCAAAACTTAGCTCGATCAACAGCCTCGTTGGGCGAAGCCAGAGATCATGCACAAGTTCTTTCTAGTTTTGCCGCGGGTATGGAGGCTCTTGTCTCCGCCAACAGTAGTAATGCAGAAATTGCGGCTGCTGCTGCGCAAGCGTCGGTAGGAGCTCTCGCTTTAGCCGAAGAGGCTCGCACAGCTGCCGCTGGTTTAGTAGATTTGAAGGCAGATCAAGTAGTCCAGGCAGAGGCAGCTGCAAATAGGGCAGCAGCAGACCTCGAGGCTCAAACCCGGGCAGGGCAACTTGCCGGAGATGCGGCCGGAGATGCGGCGCGAGCTGCGCAAGCGGCCGCAGACGCTGCTGGTCAAGCCGTCGCTCAGTATCAAGCGAAAGCTGCAGCGAACGCAGATGTGGCGCAAGCGGAACTACAGACGGCCTTCGCTCAAGTTGCCAAATTCTCTGAAGCACTCGCCACACAAGCAAACGTTGCAGCGACAGCTTCTCATGTAGCAGACAGTGCAAGTCAGGTAGCGGCAGCTTTGGCTGCGCAAGCTGCAGATCGAGCAGAGTCGGCCATGAGCGCGAGCATGCAAGCAGCGGCGGCCAAGGCGGCTGCAGCAGATGCGCGAAGTGCTTACTCGGCGAAGATGCAGGAGACTTACACTGCGGCTAAGGATTTGGCCACTGCTCAATCTGCTGCACGAAGTGCGGAAGTATCCATAAGCAGGTACTGGGTGCCGACTCCTAGAGAAATTCAATTATCTCTTGCTGCATGTAGTGCTTCTGCTCAAGCAGCTGAGGCTGCGCGAGTTGCGGCCTCTCAAGCGTCCGCAGCGGCTTCTGATGCTGCTGCGGTTACTGCTGCTCAAAATGCGCAAGCCGCAGCTGCGGCAGCCGTGAAGGCTGCTGAAGTTCAACGTGCTGCTCTTGAATCATTCCGAGCGGAAAAAATGGCAGGTTTCCAAAAGGTACAAAGCGTTGCCGATGGCGCGCGCTACTCACTAGAGGTGGCGAAGAATCACCTTGACTCTGCCAATTCGCAAGGTCAAGAGGTCGCTTCAGCGGTTGCTGCGGCTTCGAGCGCTGCTGAAATCGCTGCGGCTTCCGCTGCGGCTGCTGCAACATTGTCAGCGCAAGCACAGGCTGATGCTGGTAACGCCGAACTCGCAGCTGCTGCACTCGCTTCTGAGGCTGCGGCTGCACAAGCCACACTTGCAGCTACTGCAGCTGCGAAGGCAGCAGTCGACTTGCAAGCTTCACAGGCTGCCGAGAACGCTGCCGCGGCCGCTGAAGCGGTAAAGCTTGCATCGGATGCATCTCTGCTCAATTTGCCCGAGCAAATCGCCGCTGCTGAAGCACTCGCTGTCGCTCAAGCAGCAGCCGCTGTGGCCACTTTAGAACTTGCTCATCTCACGGAGCAGATCTCACTCAATGCGCAGGCACAATCGGCAGTCGCAGAAGCAATTTCTGCGCGAGCTGCTGCTGTCGACGCAGCTGCAGCTGCAGCTGCAGATGTAGATAACGCAGCACTCGCCGCCGTCGCCTCAGCCACCGCTGCGGCTGCAGCAGCAGCTGAACTTGCAAGCTCGTCGGCGGGACTCGCGGTAGCGCGAAATGCGGAGATTCAGGCCCAAGCGGTAGTCGCTTTGGCCGAGGTTCAGGTTGCCGAGGGCTTGGCTCGCTCAGTAGACAACATAAACACCATTAACGCAGCAACCGTGGCAGTTGCGGAAGCAGATCACGCCGCTTCCCTTGCAGCCCAAGCTGTGGTTGATCTTGGCGCCCTACAGGTTGCTTCAGTTGCTGCTCAAGAGTCTGTAGCCAGCCTCACTCGAGCTGGATTTGAACTTGCCATTGCTACAGTACGGGCAGATGCCGATGTCAACAATGCGGAACTAGCTCTCCAAGCTGCGCAAGCGGTTGCGAATGTGGCAGCTGCACAGACTGAGCGAATGGTTGCTGGCAAGGCTGAAACTGATCTTGTGCGTGATCAGTACGTGGCACGCTCACAAGCAGAAGCACAACACATCAGCGACCTAGCAACCATGGTTGTCGAAGGTTTGCCTGAGCAAGTTGCTGCGGCGCAATCTTTGGCTGTTGCGAATGCTGCTTCAGCTGTTGCACAGCTCTCACTGGAGCACGTTACCGAGTTGACCCAGGCGACTGCTGATGCAACCTTGGCTGCTCAAACAGCAGAAGTTGCCGCATTAGACGCTAGGGCTGCGGCCG
>JAPLBA010000111.1 GCA_026393015.1 Actinomycetota bacterium | reverse complement strand
TTCGATTCCGAGGCTCTCCCCCACCACAACTCCATCGCGCAAGACCCGCGCCTTGTTGTTACGGCGAATGAGGCCATCACGCACGATACATCCGGCAATATTTCCGAACTTGCTGGAACGGAAGACTTCGCGGACTTCGGCACTACCGACGACAACTTCTTCGAACTCTGGCTTGAGCATGCCCTTCAGGGCCTTCTCAACCTCTTCGATGGCTTGGTAGATGACCGAGTAGTACCGCACGTCGACGCCTTCGCGTTCGGCAAGCTGTGCTGTTTGACCATCAGGGCGAACGTTAAATCCGATGACAACCGCCGACGAGGCAGAAGCCAAGGTGATGTCGTTCTTTGTGATTGCACCGACGCCACGGTGGATAACTCGCAGATCAACGCCTGCACCCATCTCCACCTTAAGTAAGGAATCTTCAAGAGCTTCAACAGAACCACTGACGTCACCCTTGATGATGAGGTTAAGCGTCTCAGTCTTTGATTGCTCGAGGAAGTCTTCAAGTGAAACCTTCTTGCGAGACTTAGCCAAGGCAGCGTTACGTTCTGCCGCTTGGCGCTTCTCGGCAATTTGGCGTGACGTACGATCATCTTCAGCAACCAGGAACTTGTCACCGGCGTGAGGCACCGACGTAAATCCGAGAACTTGCACTGGATCAGAAGGACCCGCGCTTTCAACAGGTTCGCCGGCATCGTTGAGCATCGCACGCACGCGACCAAAGGATCCTCCAGCCACGATTGAATCACCAATGCGCAAAGTTCCACGTTGGATCAACATGGTGGTCACGGGACCGCGACCCTTATCGAGGTGCGCCTCAATTGCCACACCACGAGCTTCGGTGTCTGCGAGCGCACGGAGGTCGAGAGCCGCATCTGCAGTGAGCAGTACGGATTCGAGTAGGTCTTCGATGCCTTGACCAGTCTTCGCTGACACATCAACGAAAATGGTGGTCCCGCCGTACTCTTCAGCAACCAAGTTGTACTCCGTGAGTTGCTGACGAATCTTCGCCGAGTTGGCGCCTTCCTTATCGATCTTGTTGACTGCAACCACGATTGGTACATCTGCGGCTTGAGCGTGGTTAAGCGCTTCAATGGTTTGTGGCATCACGCCATCATCTGCGGCCACCACGAGGATCGCGATATCGGTGACTTTGGCACCACGAGCACGCATAGCGGTAAACGCTTCGTGACCCGGAGTATCAATGAACGTGATGGCACGGCTGAGGCCTTCATGCATACGGTGAACTTGATATGCACCGATGTGCTGAGTGATTCCACCCGCCTCGCTACGGACCACTTCGGTCTGGCGAATCGCATCGAGCATGCGAGTCTTACCGTGATCAACGTGACCCATGACAGTGACAACTGGCGGACGTGCCACCAATTGAGAATCTTCGATTCCAGCGATCTCCGCCTCGAGGTCGATGTCGAACTCTTCGAGGAGTTCTTTATCTTCATCTTCGGGAGAGACGATTTGAATGGTGTAGCCCAGTTCTGCACCGAGCAACATGAAGGTGTCTTCATCCACTGATTGCGTAGCGTTGACCATTTCTCCCAAGTGGAAGAGCGCGGTCACAAGCATCGCCGGGTTAGCGTTGATGCGATCGGCAAAGTCAGTCAGCGAAGCTCCGCGTGCCATTCGAATCGCGGTAGATCCATCACCACGAGGGATGATGACGCCACCGAGTTCTGGCGCAAGCATGTTGTCGAACTCTTCGCGACGTACCTTCTTGCTCTTACGCGCTTTGCTCGACTTGCCACCTTGCTTACCGAAAGCACCTGCGGTGCCACCGCGACCGGTACCTCTGCCACCGGGACCACCAGGACCACCGGGACCACCAGGACCTCTGCCGGGTGCGCCACCTGGTGCGCCGCCAGCGGGTGCGCCGCTACCGGCGTAACCGGGCCTCGCACCTCCGCCTGGCGTGAAGGGACGCGGGCCACCTGAACCACCGGGACCTCCAGGGCCACCTGAACCAGCAGGACCGCCGGGACGCAGACCATCAGGGCGCGGACGTGCGGCAAAGCCAGGTCGTACTCCGCCGGGCCCACCGGGACCACCAGGACCTCGACTTCCGGGTCCACCGGGTCCACCGGGTCTTGTTGCCGGACGAGGACCGCCGGCACCAGGCGCCGGACGTGCCCCGCCGGGAGAGCTATAAGGATTATTCCCCGGGCGCGGAGCTGCCGGGCGCGGGCCACCGGCTCCTGCTCCAGCCGGACGAGGCGCATCTGGCGAAAGAAATGGATTATTGGCGGGGCGGGGCGCCGGCGCACGGGGCGCTGGGGTGCCTGCCGGAGCTGCGTCAGCAGAAGCCGTAGTAGATCCCTCATCGCCGCTTGTCTCAACTGCTCGTAGCGGACTCTCTGCATCGCTCTTGCCTTTGGCGCGATTTGAAGCTTCAAGTGCAGCCTCTAACGCGGCGACTGCTTCATCGCCAAGACCAAGATCGTGAATATCGGGGGTCGCCTTCTTCGCGGCAGCCTTTTTGGCGGCGGCTTTCTTGGCGGGGGGCTTGGCCTCTCCACTCTCCTCGCTCTGAGGGAGAGCGGGATAAATGTCGCGCATCTTGCGCACAACGGGAGGCTCAACAGTAGATGATGCTGATCGGACGAATTCGCCGAGTTCTTGCAATTTAGCGAGGACAGTCTTGCTGTCCATCCCTAGCTCTTTAGCGAGCTCATAGACGCGGACCTTGGCCACACTTCTCCTTCGAGGCTTCTGAATGGCCCGCATTCCTGCGTGACCTTGGGTTTACTGCATGGACGTGCTCATTGCTCGGTGCTCATTTAAGGCTCATTTACTTTCGCCCCTTAGTTGCAGTTGATAGGTCGGTACTGCTCGGTGTACTGCTGGTGTCTCTGCTGAGCGCTGCGAGGAAAGTACGGATCGGTGCAAGATCTAGCGCACCTCTCCACCGCAATGCGGCTGGCAATCCACGCAAGGAACGTTCCGCGCAATCGAGATGAAACCATGCCCCACGCCCAGGTTCCACAGCTCGTGGATCTGCGCATAAGAGGCCATCTCGAAGTACTACTCGAAGAAGCGAACCCCTGGAATCTCGTTTCCGGCACCCAAGACAGGTGCGGAAGGTGACCCCAATGGCTTCTACTCTACCGCTTAGCCCTGCCCCTGTATCGCCAGGGGTCTTAGCGGGGGTATTAGCAGGGGCCAAGTGCCTACTCGCTCTCAGGAGCTTGGGTCTGTCCATCTGAACGGATATCGATCTTCCATCCGGTGAGCCGAGCGGCCAGCCGGGCGTTCTGCCCCTCTTTGCCGATGGCCAAGGAGAGCTGGAAATCGGGCACCACGACGCGAGCGCTACGAGTCTCAAGGTCCACAATCTCTACCGAGAGGACGCGAGCAGGGGCGAGGGCTTCGGCAAGAAATTTGGCGGGGTCAGCCGACCACTCCACGATGTCGATCTTCTCATCACGCAGCTCTGTCATCACGGCTTGCGACCGCTGACCCATCGGGCCAATGCACGATCCCTTTGCGTTGACGCCAGCCTTATGAGAAATGACGGCCATTTTTGTACGGTGCCCCGCTTCACGAGAAATCGCTTTGATCTCCACGGTGCCATCAGCAACTTCTGGAACTTCGAGAGCAAAGAGTTGTTTAATCAGAGCTGGGTGCGTACGAGAAAGCACAACTTGTGGCCCACGTTGACCCATTTTCACTTCAATAATCAGGCTTTTGAGGTACTCACCGTGTTTGTACTCTTCGCCAGGGACTTGTTCAGAAGGCGGGATCGTTCCCTCGATGCGACCGAGATCGACGTGCACAATTTTAGGATCACGCCCTTGTTGAATAATTCCGGTCACAATATCTCCGACCGAGCCAGTGAACTCTCCAAAGATTTCTTGATCTTTTACGCCGCGAAGCATTTTAGAAATCGCGTGCTTGGCCTCATTTGCAGCAATGCGACCAAAACCCACAGGTGTGACATCCACTTCCGAAGTCAATGCACCTTCAACATCGAATTCACGAATCACGATTGTCATTGATCCGGTAATTGGATTGAGGACCGCACACGCCCCAGGATCGGCGGTGGTAGCTCCTTTTGCGGGGGCGTATAAATATTGTTTGTAACCTTCAAGGACAGCATCTTCGATGGTCTTAATCATTGATTCAACCGAAGTGCGACCATCAGAGAAGAGAGCTTTAAGCGCTACGAGGTCAACATCCATCGCCATAGTTACTTCTCTTCTCTATTGAATTCGACCTCAACGCGCGCTTTAGAAACATCAGTGATGGCAATTTCTTGAATCGCTCCAGATAAATCTAGGGTGACGATCCCGTCTTGCACACTCATAATTCGTCCAGTGATTGGCGCGCCTTCTCTGAGAACTACTTTGACCAGGCGCGTCATATTCCGGCGCCAATGACGTTCAAGTGTGAGCGGGCGATCAACACCGGGAGAGCTGACTTCTAACGTGTAGGGGGTACTTCCCAACTTGGAATCGTTCTCATCTAAAATTGCGGAGACCAGACGTGAAGCTTCGGCGACATCGTCTAAATTAAGGCCGGTTTCTTTATCGATTAGCACGCGGACAACGCGTCGCTTTCCAGCTGGGGTTACGGCAATTTCTTCACAATCGAAACCAAGATTTTCTAAGGGTGCAGTCAGGAGAGAAGCGATCAGATCCCGCATAAAATCCTCCTGTTAAGTTGTGACTGCAATCGTAATAATACTCCACGTTCGCGTGAGTTCAAAACCTGCGCGTCTAAAAGATGTCCCATGCCAGGCGCACCATCAGAATGAGCAAGACCACCAGGAAGATTCTGCGGACAAGGCGTGATCCACCCTTTATGGCTACCCGAGCCCCTACCAACGCTCCGGCAATATTGAAGACCGCCATAGTTAAGCCTAGCCACACGATGATTGAACCGTGAATTCCGAAAACTAATATGGCCGCCACATTGGTACCCACGTTGACGACCTTGGCGATTGCTGAAGCGCGCAAAAATTCATAACCCAGAAATCCAACCAAAGCAA
The DNA here is from genome assembly GCA_026393015.1 of Actinomycetota bacterium. Classification (GTDB taxonomy): domain Bacteria; phylum Actinomycetota; class Actinomycetes; order Nanopelagicales; family Nanopelagicaceae. The sequence continues at coordinate 9,272 of JAPLBA010000111.1, read as the reverse complement.
AGACCAGGAACGAACCGGTACCTGGACCAATCGCGCCATCGTAAAGCCCGATCAACAACCCAATCCCGCAACCAAAGGTGAGCGCACGTTTGCGGGAAAACTTAAGAGACTCATTGACGCCAAACTCTGGGCGTTTGAAGGTGTAGATCGCCACCAGAACAAGAAATGCCAAGATTACTGGCTTGAAAACATTGTTCGGAATCGAAGTAGCCAATAGCGCGCCAAGGGCTGATCCGCCCGCAGCGAAGAGGGTCATCGGTAGCGCTAATTTGAAATCTAAGCGCCGCCCTCGCGCATATGTCACCGCAGCGCTAGAGGTGCCAAAGACGCTGGAAAGTTTGTTAGTACCCAGCACATTGGCAACTGGTTCATTGGGAAGACCGACCAAAAGCGCCGGAAGTTGAATAAGTCCTCCGCCGCCAGCGATGGCGTCGATCGCTCCTGCCGAAAATGCGGCAAGCGCGAAGAAGATCAGGTGGACGGCGTCCACGTTAATCGAGCAGCGCTGCTAGATAGCCGACAACCTCATCCACGGGAATATCGCTACGTTCGCCGCTTTTTCGATCGCGCACTTCAATCGTGCCATCAGCCAATCCTTTTCCAACCACGACAATTGTAGGTATGCCGATCAATTCAGCATCTTTGAACTTCACTCCAGGGCTCGCATCGCGTCGATCATCGAGCATGATGCGCGCACCGATGGACTCCAGAGCTTCCGCAATTTCTTCTGCCTTAGCGAAAGGAACATCATCTTTGCCAGTTGCCACAATGTGAATGTCAGCTGGTGCAATTTCGCGCGGCCAACAGAGACCCATTTCATCGTGGCTTTGTTCGGCTACCGCAGCAACCGCACGCGAGACACCAATGCCATATGAACCCATGGTGAGCACCCGTTGCTTGCCTTCGGCATCGAGCACAGTGAGGTCAAGAGCTTCTGCGTACTTACGGCCGAGTTGGAAGATGTGTCCGATCTCGATGGCGCGATCAATGATTACAGGGGTAGCACACTTGGGACAGGTATCGCCCGCGCGCACTTCGGCTGCCTCGATGTACTGATCCACTTGAAAATCTCGACCATTTACTACGTAACGTGCATGGCGGTTGCGTTCGTTTGCACCTGTAACCCACACGGAGTTTGGAGCCACGCGTGGATCGGCGTACAGGCGCAGTCCAAGACGGGCGGCATCTTGAGGACCGACATATCCCTTCACAAGTTCCTTACGGGTAGCAAAATCTCCCTCTTCAAAGAGGCGGAGGTCTTCAATACCCGGAAGGCTTGCGCCTAAGCGTTTGAGATCTACTTCACGATCACCTGGAACGAGAACTGAAATCGCCTCGCCATCAGCCATGAGGAGAATATTTTTCAACGTATCGGCTGCTGTGAACCCGCCGCCATACTCATTATTGAGCACCTCCACAAGAGACTCAATTGTTGGTGTGTTGGGCGTATCTAAGATTTCAAGTGGGGGCACATTCGCTGTAGGTAGCTCTGCCATTGGTGTCACGATAGCTTCGACGTTTGCTGCAAAACCGCATGACTCGCAGAGGACGTAGGTATCTTCGCCAGTATCGCAAGGAGCCAAGAACTCCTCCGATGCGGAGCCACCCATCGCTCCAGAGACCGCCGAGACAATTGAGTACTTGAGATTGAGACGATCGAAGGTAGAGATATAGGCATCGCGATGGCGTTGGTATGAGTGCGCCAAACCCGCATCGTCGATATCGAATGAATACGAATCTTTCATCACAAATTCACGACCGCGAATAATTCCAGAACGAGGACGAGCTTCATCGCGATACTTAGTTTGAATCTGATAGATCACGAGTGGTACATCTTTGTAGGAGGAGCACTCCCCCTTCACCATCAAAGTAAACATCTCTTCATGGGTGGGCCCAAGGAGATAATCTCCACCCTTGCGATCCTTCAATCGGAAGAGATCGCTACCGTACTCTTGCCACCGGTTCGTCTTCTCGTACGCCTCGCTGGGCAAGAGAGCTGGGAAGTGAACTTCCTGGAATCCGGCCTTGTTCATTTCATCACGAACAATGTTCTCAATATTGCGGTAGACGATGTAACCCAGCGGGAGCCAAGAGTAGATACCTGCGGCAATCCGGCGCACATATCCGGCTCGAACGAGCAATTTATGGCTGGCGACCTCAGCGTCGGCTGGGACTTCTCGCAAAGTGCGTAGAAAGAGCGTCGACATGCGTAACACAACTACTCCTTAGCGATTCCAGAGATTGCAGGGATTACAAAGATCTACTGGACCACCTTACCGAATCTTTCGCCTCAGAAGAGCACCGACGCCAGGGTCCCATGGTGCATAAAGCCCACCTTTTCATAAACCCGCAAGGCGCTTTCGTTAAAATCGTTGACATAGAGCGAGACGCGATCACTACTCTTCAAGGCCTCAAGGACAACTGTGGCCATCCCTGAAGTTGCGATACCTTCCCCTCTGCGTGCCGGCTGAGTCCAGACACCTTGGATCTGCGCAGCTCGAGGAGTGCTTAAGCCAATTTCTGCTTTGAATAGCACTTCGCCATTTTCGATGCGCGCAAATGCACGACCTTGCAGAATCAATTCTGCTAATCGACTCCTGAAACTTGCGCCGTTATCAAGACCTAGAGGAGAGGTGCCCACTTCTTGAGTAAACATCTCTACCGCAGAAGGAAAAATCAGTGAAAGTTCCACTGGCTCCACGGCACGCACATCTACGTCTGGCTCCACCAATGGAGCACTATCAATGACCAAGAGTGGTTGCGCGTTTCTGATCACTCGCGCACTTCCCCACGAGGGTTCCAATCTTTCCCACAAGGAGAGCACCACAGAAGCCGGACCAGTGATAGAAGTTGAGCGGCGCACCAGCTGGGCTAAACGACCCACGAGAGAATCTATAGCTTGTTCGCTGCACAAAGTCGGAACGAGATTGGCGCCAACATAGAGAAGCGCTTCGAAGGAGCCACCGTCTTCTACCACCCAAAATTCGCCTGAGAGTTTGGATAGTGAGAGAGAACCATCTAGCCATCGATGTAGCCTGCTGGCAATAAAAGCGTTCGTTACGCTATCCCGTTCAAGAATTTCACGCACAGATTGACGAGAATCCTCTTCGACAAGGAGTCGTGCGATCACGAATTAAGAAACCTGCACCGATGGCGCACCAGAGACAACTCCGGCTGCCTCCATCTCGTCTGCAAGGCGCATTGCTTCTTCAATAAGAGTTTGTACGATTTGCGATTCGGGAACGGTCTTAATGACTTCGCCCCTCACAAAAATTTGGCCTTTACCATTGCCTGAGGCAACCCCAAGATCAGCTTCACGAGCTTCGCCCGGTCCGTTTACGACGCAACCCATGACAGCAACACGGAGAGGTACCGTCATTCCCTCGAGTCCAGCTTGCACCTGTTCGGCCAAGGTGTACACATCTACCTGCGCACGTCCGCACGACGGACACGACACGATCTCTAACTTGCGTTGACGAAGATTGAGTGATTCAAGAATTGCGATGCCCACTTTGACTTCTTCTACTGGCGGCGCTGAGAGCGAAACACGGATGGTGTCACCAATGCCTTCTGCCAGGAGCGCGCCAAACGCTACCGCCGACTTGATAGTTCCCTGAAAGAGCGGACCAGCCTCTGTGACTCCAAGATGAAGTGGGTAATCGCAACGTTGCGCCAAGAGGCGGTACGCCTGAATCATGATGACAGGATCATGGTGCTTTACAGAGATTTTGATATTTCGAAAATCGTGCTCTTCGAAGAGGGAACATTCCCAGAGCGCTGATTCCACCAATGCCTCAGGCGTTGCCTTGCCGTACTTGGCCAGCAATCGTGGATCTAACGAACCAGCATTTACTCCAATGCGAATTGGGATCTGGGCATCGTTTGCTGCCTTGGAAATCTCTTTAATTTTGTCATCGAACTGTTTGATATTTCCCGGGTTCACTCGAACTGCAGCGCATCCAGCATCGATGGCGGCAAAAACATATTTTGGTTGAAAGTGAATGTCCGCTATTACCGGGATTTGAGACTTCTTGGCGATCTGAGCAAGTACATCAGCATCATCTTGGCTCGGCACTGCAACGCGAACTATTTGGCAACCGGAAGCGGTGAGTTCGGCAATCTGTTGCAATGTGGCATTGACGTCAGATGTGAGGGTGGTTGTCATAGATTGGACAGAGATTGGCGCATCTCCGCCGACAGCGACGCTGCCCACTTGAATCTTTCGACTCACTCGCCGAGGAGCAAGTGGGATGGGTGGGAGCTCGGGCATGCCTAGATCGATGGCCATGGCTCTATCTTGCCGTAGATCAGGAATTTAAGCGCATTGGATTGATGATGTCCGCTGCCAAAAGCAGAAAGGAGAGCGAGATCAACACGGCGAGCACCACCAGGGTGATAGGCGTCAGACGAGCCACATCGATCGCCGGCGGGTTGGGTACTCCCCGACGCTTTGCACGCCACATACGAAAACGATCTGCTATCGCAACTGCAATGTGCCCACCATCAAGAGGTGGCAACGGCAATGCGTTGAAGAGCCCCACAAAAATATTGAGTCCAGCAACAATGCTAATGAAGATAGAAAGTTTGTCTTTCCAGTTCAGCCCCTGCGCATCAAGAGCTTCTCCAGAGACGCGCGCGACCCCGACGACGCCGACTAGCCCACTCGTATCTCGGTCCTTACCGTGGAAAGTTTGATCCCACAAGTCGGGAATCTTGGTAGGTACCGTGGCCAGCCCTTTGAGGTTGATCCAGGCCACCTGCCAGACCGAGTTTGCGGCGCGTGGAATTGCCACAAGAGGATTGGTCCGAATGTATTCGTAAGATGGTCCGATACCGACGTAACCCGCACTCTTTCCATCGACTCCCACACGAGCAACCGGAGTAACGGAAATCTGGATTCGCTCACCGGTGCGATCGATGGTGAGATCTAGTTGCTTCCCAACAGAAGCACGAATCACATCCGTACTCGAGATCCAATCCTTAACGGCCACGCCATCGATTGAAAGAATTTGATCGCCTACTCGAAGCCCTGCATTCTTCGCTGGCGAAGTTGGATCCGTTGCGGCGCATGCGGTGGCCTTATAGGCAGGAACGCACTCACCCACGTAAGAGATTTTGGCCGTGTAAGTGCCGACACCTACAAAGATCAACATGAGCAGAATAAGCACATAGCCCACAATGAAGTGAACAATTGAACCAGCCGCCAAAGTGATCACTCGATGGCGAATACGTGCTTTATAAAAGGCACGAGGCTCATCTTCTGCAGAAAGTACTTCGCTAGGAGTCATTCCTACGATACGTACATAGCCTCCGGCGGGAATGGCTTTGACGCCGTATTCCACTTCACCGCGGTGCGTAGACCAGAGTCGTGGACCAAAACCTACAAAGAATTCGGTGACTTTCATGCCAAACCGGCGAGCCATCACAAAGTGACCAGCCTCATGCAACATTACAGAAAGGAGTAAGGCAACGACAAAGGCAATAATGCCTAAAGCGTTCATGCTTCTGCTCCTATCAATGTTCGAGCAAAAGCCCGAGCGGCAATTTCTGTATCTAAGATATCTGAGACTTCTGAGACATCAGACCTTTTGGCAGCCCCTTGCATAAAGTGAGTCAAAGTTTGTTCAATAATTCTAGGGATTCCAGCAAAGGAGAGCGCGCCGGAGATGAACGCGGCAACTGCTTCCTCATTGGCAGCGTTATAACAAGCAGGTGCTACTCCACCATGGCGCCCGGCGGCATATGCCAGATCCAGGGCTGGGAAAGTTTCGCGATCGACTGGAGCGAACGACCATTCCATTTGTTGTGACCAGTTTACGGATGGAATCGCATACGTAGATCGATTCGGCCACGAGAGTGCAAGCGCAATAGGCAACCGCATATCCGGTGGACTTATTTGCGCAATGGTAGAGCCATCACAAAACTCAACCATCGAGTGAATCATTGACTGTGGATGTACTACTACTTCGATTTTGTCATACGCAATATCAAAGAGGAGGTGCGCTTCGATTACTTCAAGTCCTTTATTCACCAAGGAAGCAGAGTTGATAGTAACTACTGGCCCCATTGACCAGGTGGGATGTGCGAGCGCCTGCGCCACTGTGACGGAAGCGAGTTCTGCCGCACTCTTTCCGCGAAACGGTCCACCGCTTGCGGTGAGAATAAGTTTCGATACTTCACTGGGTGCTCCAGCAAGAAGTGCTTGGGCAATCGCGGAGTGCTCAGAATCCACTGGAATGATCTGTCCTGGTCGGGCAATCGCCTTCACAAGCGGACCACCGGCCACCAAAGATTCCTTATTTGCTAGGGCCAATAGCGAGCCTGACTGAAGTGCTGCCAACGTAGGCGAGAGACCCACCGAACCAGAGATGCCATTGAGTACGATCTCCGCACCCATCGAAGCCACCGCGTCTACTCCAGCAGCACCAGAACGAACCTTACGACCGAGAGCAGCACTTGCTTCAGCCGCTGAACGCTCATCAAAGAGTGCAAGTTCAGCTGGTTTCAACGTGCGTGCTTGTTGAATGAAGAGCTCAAGGTGGGCACCAGAGGCCGCTAAACCCACCACTTCGTGTGCACCTTGGCTGAGCGCAACATCAATTGCTTGCGTGCCAATAGAACCAGTCGACCCCAGGAGTGCGAGCGACCTTTTCGAGGTCATTTAGCGACCCTTACCTCGGCGTGGGCGTCGCGCTCCACCCTTAGTGGGTACTGATTGTACGCCACGCGGTGCAGCGAGAGTCTCGCCGGATGAATCATCTGAATCATCTGACTCCTGATCACGGTCAAGCGGCGTGATGTCGTCATCCTGCGAGTCATGGTGATCCTGGTGATCGTGCTGATCGGATGAATCCTTCACTGGTCCACTTGAGTGTGAAAATCCGCCCTCTGAAGAGGGGCGGTGGGTCGAACGATCAATCGGCTCAAGCGAGACATGAATGCCGCGCCCATGGCACGACTCACACACATTCGAGAAAGCTTCGATGAGACCTTGACCCACACGCTTACGGGTCATTTGTACGAGCCCGAGCGAAGTTACCTCAGCAACCTGATGCTTCGTCCGATCACGGCCCAAGCACTCTACAAGTCTGCGAAGTACTTGTTCCCGGTTGGATTCCAAAACCATGTCAATAAAGTCGATGACAATAATTCCACCGAGGTCGCGTAAGCGAAGTTGGCGAGCAATTTCTTCTGCAGCCTCAACGTTGTTCTTTGTTACCGTCTCTTCGAGATTGCCACCCTTACCGGTGAATTTCCCGGTATTAACGTCAACCACGACCATGGCTTCGGTGCGATCGATGACGAGAGAACCACCTGAAGGCAACCAGACTTTACGATCGAGAGCCTTTACAAGCTGTTCTTCAACACGATGCTCGGTGAACATGTCACGAACAGATGTCCAACGTTGAATTTTCGCAACGAGATCTGGTGCAACATGTCCTAGGTACCCGTTAATTTCATCCCACGCTTCAGATCCTTGAACGAACATGGTCTTGAAATCTTCGTTGAAAATATCTCGGATAACGCGGACCGTAAGATCAGGCTCACCATAAAGAAGTGTGGGCGCAGTGGAGCCAGAACTTGAAGCACTCTCAGTTTTCTTCTCGATATCTTCCCATTGAGCTTTGAGACGAATGATGTCGCGAGTGAGTTCATCTTCAGATGCACCCTCAGCGGCGGTGCGCACAATAACGCCAGCCTCCTCGGGAACGAGATCCTTCAGAATGTGCTTCAGGCGTGCGCGCTCCGCATCTGGCAAGCGACGACTAATGCCACTCATCCCACCACCAGGAACAAATACCAAGTAGCGACCAGGAAGGCTTACTTGGCTCGTGAGGCGGGCTCCCTTTTGGCCGATTGGATCTTTAGTCACTTGAACAAGTACTTGCTGGCCAGTTTTGAGAGCGGTTTCAATGCGACGTGGCGTGCCATCTGCAATTCCTGCAGCATCCCAATTCACTTCACCTGCATAAAGAACTGCGTTACGTCCTTTGCCGATATCGACGAACGCCGCTTCCATAGACGGCAGCACGTTTTGTACGCGCCCAAGATAGATATTGCCTACATAGGAAGTATTACTTGAACGATTCACATAGTGCTCTACCAAAATATTGTCTTCTAGTACTGCGATCTGTGTGCGGTCGCCTGTTTGACGAACTAACATCACGCGATCCACAGATTCTCTGCGAGCTAAGAATTGCGCTTCGGTGAGAATAGGAGCGCGCTTGCGCGGGTTATCGCGGCCATCGCGACGGCGTTGACGCTTAGCTTCGATGCGCGTCGAGCCAGCGAGATCTTGTGTAGTACTAGTTCGAGTGCGACTCCCGGAACGAACAACTACATCTTCACGAGCTTCACTCGGTGCACGTCGTTCACGAACACGGCGGCGGCGTGTTGCGCCATCCCCCGTTTCTCCGTTCTCATCCGATGATTCGGTACCACTCTCTTCTTCATCGCCATCTGATGAAGAACCGGCACGAGTATCACCGCTGCGCTTACGACCACGTCCACCTCGACGACGCCTGCGACGACGAGCCGCGCCTTCACTCGAGTCATCATCGTCTCCCGCTGAATCTTGCGAATTACTCTCAACGTCTGCCGCATCAGAGCCTTCATCGCTCTTTGACTTTGCGGCAGATTTGGCAGGGGTACGTGTTCGCGTGGAACTCTTAGCTGGGGTAGCCGACTCAGCTTCTGAGTCTTTGGGAGATTTCTTTGCTTTGTCGGCGGCCTTGAGGGCTGCAGCTTTAGTCGGCGCTTTAGCGGTGGCTTTAGCGGGAGATTTCACTCCAGTGAGATCGGGGGCTTGGAAAATTGGTGAGAGCGCGCCGGCGACGGGCGCAGCCGATGCGCTCACCTTGGCCTCTGCTTTCTTTACTGCCTTCTTCGCCGGAGCTTTCTTGGCGACCGGTGCACTGGCTGGCGCAAGTTTTGCGGGTGCTGCTGCCCCTGTTGTCACTGCTGCCACAGGGGCGCCTGCAGCTCTCTTAGCTACGCGGCGAACTGGTTTCTTGGGAGTGCTCTCTGAATTTTCATCAATCGTGCTCATGTTGAACTACTTTCGTGAGCGCTCCGCGCTCGTTCGTGCTCCAGGGGAGCAAAGTCTCGGGTACTGCACCTACGTACTGCTCAGTCATTACTAAGTCATTACTAAGTCATTACCGAGTCATTACTGAGCCATATCTGGCTCTTGCCGACTCGTTACTAAGGAGTACTAAGCGTGAACTGGCGAATTACTTCCGGTCTGGACCGAAGGGATCGGTCACTGCGCC
>JAPLBA010000144.1 GCA_026393015.1 Actinomycetota bacterium | reverse complement strand
TTCCCACCGAACTTATCGCCGTACTCACTCGGATGAATATCGACCATTTGCACGACCAACGTAGTAGGTCCCAACTGCGCACCAAGTGAATCGAGATCCGCATCACCATCGTAAGAAAGCAACCAACGGTTTTCGGTAGCAGACCACGTGGCAAGGTACCATGTCGCTGGCCAATGCACTTCGACGCTGGTGAGCGTCTCTCCACCAGTAGGAAGTGGTCCGAAGTGCCAGCCGACGCTCTGCGCAGTAGCCACTCCCTCGGACTTTGCCAACAACGGGATCGGATTGAGGATGAGGTTGGTGGGCGCATATCTAGTTTTGTCGCGATGGTAAATCTTGGAAGACTCACGCTGAGCACCTAGATTGACTACATTTGCTTTCGCGATAACCGGGAGCAATTTCGACTGCGCTCCAGAGTAGGCGAAAGCTACGCGACCGTAAGGAGCCAGGATGTCAATATCACTGATGCGGGCGCTGCGAACTGGACCAATTTCTGTTGGTATCTCACTTGAGAAGATCGCCGCGAGCCTAATGAGACCACCCTCAACTTGTTCTACATAGACGACATCGGCAGAAGCTAAGCCGATTTGGGGATGCGCCGGCTCAGTGTCATCGATTTTTACCGCAAGAACAGCAGAAGCGCTCACATCCCGGCCGCTCAGTGGATGAACTAAAGGTTTTGGTGGGGCAGGCGATTCACTTGGTTTCGAATTCACCGTATCGCTCGCCGAACCACACGCGGTCAGCAACAGGATAAAAATGGGAATTAAAATCATATTTTTATTCGCTCGCATGTGTGAATTCCCCCTCGAAGTACTGCGGCGAGGGTGCATGTCCGGCCAATCTAAAGATTTTAACGAGCGCCTTCTCCCGCACGGCATGCACAGACCGTACCGCATCAGCGTGGAGGGCATGAGCTAGCGCGGAACGTTCTTGTGCACCACGAATCATCTCACGCACTTTTTCATCAGCCTCAACGTAGATGGAAGCAAGATCATCGCTCAACTCATGTTCTAAACGCTCGCGCTCATCACCGGTCGCCTCTCTCGCATCATGAGCAGCGCCGGCAAGCAGTAGTGAAGATGCCGGGTCCAGATATCCAGAAGAAGAAATCTCTAGGGCAACGCCCACTCTTCGATGCAGCGCCGCATCAAGGGTGGCCCAGGAGGTCTCTACTCGATGATGAAGACGATCCAATCGCGCGGCCGTGAAGGAGAGGTACCACCCCAAGAGCGCCAAGACAAAGAAGAGGCTCACTACTCCAATATTCATTCGCCCCTCCTCCTGCGCGATGTAGATTCACTTACTCGTTGCCCGCCTGCAGTAATCATCTCGTATATTGCCAAGATTTTGGGAACAATCTCGTCCCAATCAAACATGGGAGAACGCGCCGACCCAAGGAGCCTGTACTGCGCACGCAAACCATCATCACTCATCATTTCTTGTATTTTTGTAGAAAGTTCGAGAACGTTCTCCTTCTCGAAATATTCAGCAGCATCACCGAGTACATCCACGAATGGCGGTAAATCACTAGCCAATATTGCTGCGCCACTTGCCATCGCTTCTGCGATGATGATGCCAAAGGATTCTCCCCCCGTATTCGGAGCGACATAAAGTGAAACCGATTTGAGAAATTCTGCCTTTTGCGAATCTGAAATCTCTCCGAGAAAATGGAAATGTTGCGCGATCTCATTGCCATATGTTTTCGCGATCTTCTCAGTCGCGTCCTTTGAATCTCCCCGTCCAGCGATAAGAATTCGCACGTCGGCGAGTTCACCCCTTCCACGCAATAGTGCAATCGCTTGCACCAAGAGATCAAAACCCTTACGCGCGTCTTCGAATCGTCCCAAAAAACCGATAGTGCGATCCTTCCAATCCAGGTTTACCGTTGCCATCGCAAATGGCGCTGTGTCGACTCCGTTCGGAATCACCACCGCGTCCCCTCCGAGATATTCGACCAAGGACGAGTGCGCGGCTGAACTGACTGCA
>JAPLBA010000150.1 GCA_026393015.1 Actinomycetota bacterium | reverse complement strand
GTTGAATATGGGATTCTTTAGTACTTATATGTCGGTTGCTTGGATGGATTGCATGTGGCCAAAGAATAATGTAACAAAATCTCCCAAGGTTGAAGTTTCGGTAGTGAATGCAGATGGTTCGACCCAGATTGCTACTACCTCATTTAATATTCGAGATGGTTTTTTAGTCGTCCACGCGTATGGATTTCATTACAGCGCACCAACGATTCGTTTGAAAGTTGTCAAGCCAGATTTTGCTCCAGAGGTAACGCCTGTGGCGACGAAAGTCTCAGCGAGTGCTACAAGCAAAGCAAGTAAGCCGGTTGCCAAAGCGAAGTCGACAACCATCACATGTTACAAAGGCAAGACGACGAAGAAAGTGACCTCTGTTAATCCTCGATGCCCTGTGGGTTACAAGAAGAAGTAGTTATTACTTTCGGCCCAGGAGGCGGCTTGCAACGAGGAAGCCAGAGCCGCCACCGAGACCAGGGCCAGGGTGTGTAGAGGCACCGATATGCCAGAGACCTCTTACTGGTGTGCGATGTCCGGTTGCTGAAGAGAGCGGGCGCCAGGCAGCGTATTGATCAATGCGGCAATCGCCGGCATATGGATCTCCGCCCACTAAGTTCACGTTCATGCGTTCAAGATCAGCTGGACCAAGATTGATTTGCGCTTTGATCAGTGAGCGCAGGTTGGGAATCTCTTCACAGATCTGATTAATGACGCGTTCTGCATATGCGTCGCGAATCTCATCGGTCCAGGTGCCATCACCGATGTTGATTTCTCCAGCAAGATCACCCTTGATTACTTGTGGGTTCTCTTGTAATTGAATCCAGAGGATGGAAGCACCATCGGGTGCGCGCGTCGGATCGATTGTGCACGGCTGGCCCACCACGATGGTGGGGCGGCGGGGGAGCCATCCACGATTTGAAGCATTGACTGATTCGCTGAGTGAATCCATGCCATCCATGACGTGCACGATGGCAACATCACCGAGGCGCGCATCGCGCTTCCATTCAGGCTTGCTGGAGAGCGCGAGATGGATTTGGAAACCTGCGCGTCCGTAACGGAAGTTGTTTGCGGCCTTCTTGAAAGTTTCAGGGACATTCTTGGCAGGAATGAGAGTGTTGTAGAGCGCTTGTGGAGTGACGCTGGCGAGAACTGCTTTGCCAGCACGCACTTCTTCGCCACCGGCGCTGCGCACACCAACCGCTTTGCCACCTTCAGTAATGATTTCGGTGACATCAAAGTTTGTGATGATCGTGCCGCCACCTTCTTTAATGATGCCGTGCAGAGCGTTCACCAGCACCACGCCTCCACCGACCGGCACGGGCATTCCGCCGAGTGCCACAGCGGCTGAAATTACTTTGGTAATAAACGCACTTGATGCATCATCAGGTCCCAGACCGTTATGGAGCGCCCAAGGTGCGAGGAGGCTCTTAGAGACTTCAGAAGTGAAGGTGCGATCAAGCCACGGTGCTGCAGGTTCCAAGATTTCAGGTGCCGTTCCAATGAGGCCGCGAGTGCCGAAGCGTCTGCGAGCATTGAGGAGAAGTTTGAATGACTTGCGCTTCCACAGATCAGCACCAAGAAGACCAAAGGCAAGATCGATCTTTCCCATGAACTCGCCCAGCATGCCTTCCCAGGCAGCTTTGTCACCGAGGCGATCGAACTCGGCGGCGGTGGCTGCCGCATCTGTGAAGAGAATCGCACTGCCTTCCTTGCAAATTACGCCGGTAGGTGCGGGAGTGTTTTTGTATTCAACTCCGCGCTTTTCAAGGAGCGGTGCGAGTTCTGCATATGCAGGTCCGCCTAGAAAGAGCGGGTGCCAACTTGCGAGAAGTTCATGCGTGTAGCCAGGAAGCGTTGCTGCCTCGGTGCGAATAGCGCCACCAGGCCGATCGTTGCGTTCGCAGAGTGCGACTTTCCATCCTCCTTTTGAGAGTACGGCGCCAGCCACCAGTGCGTTAATGCCACTTCCGATAATGACTGCGTCATAGCTTTTCATGGCGCACCTTTCTTAGCGAAACTGCTTGAAATCAGGTGGGCGCTTCTCAATGAATGCTTGTGCGCCTTCATTTGCTTCATCTGTCTCGACGAAGAGATCAAGCACATCGAAAGCGAGTGATTGGATACCGCCGATGTGATCGGTGTCAGCATTAAACGAATGCTTCAACGTCTTAAGAGCGGTGGGGGAGAGCGAACCAACTTTGGCGGCCCATTCAAGTGCGAGCGGCATGAGTTCTGCTGGTTCTACAACTCGATTTACAAGACCCCAACGCTCGGCAGTGACGGCGTCGTATTGATCGCAGAGGAACCAAATTTCGCGCGCGCGCTTCTCTCCTACTACCCGAGCTAAATACGCGGTGCCAAAGCCTGCATCAAATGATCCGACTCGTGGCCCTGTTTGGCCAAAGCGTGCGTTGGAAGAGGCGAGTGACATGTCGCAGAGCACGTGAAGAACATGTCCACCGCCAATAGCGAAACCGTTGACAGCTGCAATCACTGGTTTAGGTATGCCGCGAATGAGGCGATGGAGGCGTTCAATTTCAAACATGCCCGTTTCGGTGGGGCCGTAATTTCCAAGTGCCGCGCGTTCTTTCTGATCTCCGCCGGTGCAGAAAGCTTTATCTCCAGCGCCGGTGAGGATGATGGCACCTACCGAGGTGTCGACCCAGGCGTGGGTGAAGGCGGCGAGCAATTCATCGACCGTACGGCCACGCATCGCGTTGTAGCGATCTGGGCGGTTGATGGTGATGACGGCGGCGCTATCGCGTACCTCGTAGAGAACGTCGGTGAACTCGGCTGGCTGAAGCATGTGGACCCCTTTGCGATCGAAGCGATCATACGGGGATTTGGCGACCGGCAGAAGAAGTGCCACAGGCGTGGAGTTACCTGGAAGTAGAGGAAAAAGGGTGGGTCAAATAAAAACGGTCACTCAAATAAGAGGTGGGGTGAGCGACGGGACTCGAACCCGCGACATCCGCGACCACAACGCGGCGCTCTACCAGCTGAGCTACGCCCACCATGTCCCGCAAGGCCGGAATCCCAGCGGGCGATCACATAATAGGGGTTCG
>JAPLBA010000009.1 GCA_026393015.1 Actinomycetota bacterium | reverse complement strand
GTGGGGTAAAGATCAAATTGGGTGACTTCCAGAGTGGATGGCCGGCCGGTAGCGGCTCAGGATCCACCACGTCAATCGCGGCATGAATGCGGCGAGTAGCCAACGCCGCAACCAACGCTGAGGTATCAACCACTGCCCCCCGCGCGATATTTACCAAGAGCGCACCATCTTTCATCGCCGAAAAACGCTCAGTATTGAAGAAATGAAGACTCTCGGAATTGAGCGGCATCAGTAGGAAGATCACATCGAAACTGGGCAGATGCGCATCAAAATCGGCGACCGGAAGAGAACCAATTTTTCCCGAGCGGGAGAATGAAACGACTTCAACATTCAGGGGAGCCAAGTAAGTCTCTAGTGTGCGGGCGATTGATCCGTATCCCACGATAGCGACTCTGGCGCCCCCAAGAGTTGAGTAACGGTGATGTTGCCACTCGCCGGCTGCTTGTGCCGCACTCGTTTCCGCAAAGCCGCGTCTTGATGCAATCGCAAGCCCAAGCGCCAATTCAGCAGTTGCTGGATTGTGTACTCCACGTGCGTTGCAGAGCGTCATTCCTGGTCGCACAAATTCCAACGCATCGTCGTATCCAGCGTTCAGCATTTGTAGGATTTGGAGTTGGGGCATTTTTAACGAGTGAAGTAGCGCAGGTCGGAAGCCTGCATAAGTGGGTACGTAGAAAGTTATTTTGCTTAAGTCATCGGTTTCTAAAGAGCAGTTACTGGGCGAGAGTCGAGTGAATCCTGAGGGTACTTTCAAATCCTCCCACTGAGACCAGACAGTATGGAGCATTTAAATTACTCGCCTTTCGTAGCAAAAATTATTTGGTTAGCTCTTTAGTACACCATAAACATTAATAGCATCGATGTCGGTATTTACCGTGTTGGCTCCGGTAGCACCGGTGAATCCGAAGTAGACACCGCTACTGAGATCAGTCATGCCGATTGTTGAGAGCAGACCTGACGCCGTCGGGGTAGTGCTGAAAGTTGAAGTCGCCGAGATATAGACGCGATATCCACGGGTGGCGGCTGAAACGGTGCTTGGGTCAATCACCACACGCATGTAGTAGCTCACGTTGTAAGGATTTGTGATGGAGACCGCCGAGAGAGTGGGCAGCACACCGTTTGCTCCGGTGGCTCCGTAAATACGAACCTGTGGCGATCCATTGAGAACCACACCGACGCCGAGGAGTGCGCCCTTCACCTGGCCCGCTGCCCCATCACCGTTGTAGGCGAGGTATCCACCGCCACCGCCGAGCCACGTGCCCCTTATGGCTGGCGCACTTGCTAGGTCGGCATTGGCTGGGTTTGCGAGGAAGAAGGTGAAGCCATCACCAGGGATTGAGCTTCCGGTGTTGAAATTAAATCGGAACTGCACATCGAGCCCCTTAGTGGTGTCGAATGCGGTTTTGTTGATGGCGCCACCGCGTCCGCCGGTACTTGAAGTGATGCGAAGCTTATTCGCGACTACCGCGGGTTGCCATGTGGAAGCCGTGCTGGATTCACCGGCAAGCAACCAATTCGACGTGCTAGTGATGGTAGCCAAAGTAAGTACAAGTGGCGCAGGAGTGGACGCGAGTGGAGAAGTCGCAGCGCCAATGGTGTTTACGCTGCCACTAAAGATTGGCGTAATACGGAATTGATAAGCCGTAAGTTCATTAAGCCCGGTGACCGTGATTGCAGGCGATGTTGAAACCGAGTGCGCGAAAATCTTCCAATCACCAGCAGCTGTTGCAGACTCCACTTGGTAATCACTTACACCTGTCATGTTGAGCGGCGCCGTCCAGGTAACCGCCATCGAGGTTGCCGAACCCGCAATAGAGGTGGCGACCACGTTGCTCACGGTCGGGGTAATCACAAAAGTGCTGGGCGCAGAGACCGCTACTCGACCGCTGGTATCGCGAGTGAAGAGCAGCATCGTGTACGTGCCGTTTGCAAAGGCGGTGGTATCAATGTTGAAAGAGACCGCTCCGGCTGGTGGAGTCCACACATAATCTGCGGTGCCAGCCACATCGAAGGTGAGTTCTGAAGTTCCATAACCGTTGTAGTAACAGTTATATGCACCGGAGGGGCAGACCCGTGAATATGAACCAGCACCGAATCCCGTACCGCCAGTAATGCGCACACCCACCTTGTTAATGGTGGCAGTTCCGGAGGAGTCAGCACGAGCCGACCCAGTGAATGTCCCAATGCCCTTTACTACTCCACCACTCGCCGGTGAAGTAACGGCCGCAGAGGGAGCGCCATTAGAAGTGGTGAAAGTGTTTGGTGTGGAA
Organism: Actinomycetota bacterium; assembly: GCA_026393015.1. Taxonomy (GTDB): domain Bacteria; phylum Actinomycetota; class Actinomycetes; order Nanopelagicales; family Nanopelagicaceae. The sequence continues at coordinate 8,184 of JAPLBA010000009.1, read as the reverse complement.
GCTGCCACGCGACCACTGCTATCACGTGTGAAGAAAGTGATGGTGTACGTGCCGTTTGCCCACGCCGTGGTGTCGATAGCAAACGAAACTGCCGCCGATGATGGAGTCCACACATAATCAGCCACACCCACTGTCCCAAAAGTGAGCTCAGAGGTGCCATAACCGTTGTAATAACAGTTGTAAGCGCCCGACGGACAGACACGTGCATAAGAGCCAGCGCTGAAGCCAGTGCCGCCAGTGACCTTCACACCCACCTTGTTGATGGTGGCGCTGCCGCTGGCAGCCGCCCGCGTGGTACCCGTGACGTTAACGATGCCACTCTGAGTGGTGCTAGTAGCCGGAGTTGTGATCGATGTGGTGGGGCCAACATTGTCAGTAACAAATAATTTAGATTCCGAGATAGCCATCCGACCGCTCGAATCTCTGGTGAAGAGCGTCACTGTGTAGGTGTCATTGGCCCACGTTGTGGTGTCGATAGCGAAGGAGATAGCTCCACTAGGCGGGGTCCACACGTAGTCGGCAGCGCCTAAGGTTCCGAAGGTAAGTTCGCTCGTCCCATAACCGTTGTAGTAACAGTTATATCCACCCGTCGGGCAGACACGTGCATAGGAGCCTGCGCTAAAGCCGAGAGTGCTTGTAATACGAACACCGACTTTGGAGATCGAGGAATTACCGAATCGTTCCGCGGTTGCCACGCCCGTGAAGGTGTAAGTACCGCGCACGGTAGGAGTATCTACAGGTGTAATGATTGAAATCTTTGCACTCGCATTAGCATCTGGTGAGTAAGTAAGCGGAGTGACTACTCCGCCGTACTCAATGACGTAAGCGAATGAATTATTTCCAGCCACATCATTCCACGTGCCATCCGAATTGATCTGTGCCACGTTTTCATAGCCATTGGTGTTATTTGGTTCGCTAGCACCCCAATTAGAATTTGCGACGGAAGCATTGACGACGCAATTCACTGCGGTCGGAGCAGCGAAGAAGTTCTGGTTTGCCTCTGGACCGTCGGTCCACTTCCAGCAACCTTCACTCTCGGCATCGCTAGCGCCCAGCCAGATTTGGTTTCCGCCAGCCTTGCGCTTAATCAAGTTCTCTTCGGACTTCGTGGTGGCAGTCGCGAGGTAGCCCTTCAAGCCGTTGTACTCGGTCGCCATGGCAGCGGCGCGGGCATCCAGCCACGAGATACGTGAGCTGACGAACTTGTAATAGTGACCGGTCTGCGAGAAGTAAACAACTTCTGGCATATCGATACCCACGTAATCGGTGCCTTCAACATCACCAGCAATATTCGAAACGACGGCCTTGCAGATAATCGATCCGCCCACAATCTCATCGATGATGCTTGGAGTTGTTCGCAGAACTGGGCCTACTCCGAGCATGGTGTTAATCGTTGAGAGATTGCCTGCCTTGCCGGAGTACCAAGTGACCATCGCGGTCTCGTCTTTAACGAGATCACGGAAGGTGCACTTGGCCAGAGGGGTGTTGGCAGTAAAAGTAGTGGCATTACCGCTGGCATCAACGCCTGCAATATCTGGTGAGATCGACGTGGGCTTGATAGGTGCACGAACATAAACGAAGTTAGTGGTGGCGCCAGTTCCCACAATGTTCTCCGCAGAGACATCACACGCGAGGTACTTCTCTTTCGCAGCGAGTACGAGTTCACGAGTGAAGGTGAGCGTGGGAGTAGAACCCAAAACCGAGGAGGCAGTCTTTGAACGATCCTGGCGGATGCTCCACTCATACTTCACATTTGTGTACTGCTCGGGGCGATCGAGCTTGCAGGTGAGAGTGGTGCCAACCGAAGGGGCAATGGATCCGTCATAGCCCACGAGCGTCACATTAGGCGAGGGCATACTGATGCGTGGTACTGAAACATAAACCCAGACTGATGTGATGCCACCGGCGTTGAGCGCTTGCGCACGGCAGAAGATTCCCTTGGATTGCGCCGCCAGAATTGTCTCTCTATCCAACGTGATCAAGGTTCCTACTGCGGCGGCGCCCAGCTCATCTTTGATAGCAACTTCATTACGAGGGGTGCCGTCGTAATTAATGTCTGCGATAAACCAAGACTTCTTCTCAGCCTCAACGGCATCTGCCCACTTCGTACCAGCACAAGAGATCGCTTGACCAAGCTTGGGAATATCTCCTGATGTAATGCCAGAGATAGTCGGTTTAGCAGCGATCAGTGGCGCACGTGGAATCAACTTCGTGGCACGCGCTCTCTCCTCGCCATTCTTATTTACTCCGGTTACTTCACACTCAAAGAATTGGCCAGCATCGGCTTGGGTCACCACGATGTTCGGGGCGCTCTGTCCGGAGATGCGTGAGGGCGAAGTCCACTGAAGGGAAGTGAAGTCAGTTTCTTCTGACCATTGGCCCTGATCGCACACGAGAGTGGCGCCAACACGGGCATCGCCTTGAATTACAGGGGATTGCACAGCTTCAGGAATTAATCGACCATAAACACTGCGGCGGACAAGTGCGGTACCGGCTTTGATATCTGCCAGGTAGTAGCTCACGCGCGTGAAGATGGTGGGTTTGCCGCGATCGCAACCCGATGCCGAACCCCAACTCGTGAGTCCAGCAAGCACTGTCTTACCGCCGAGCTTGGTAGTGAGCGGGCCACCGGAATCACCGTGGCAGCCACCGGCGTAGAGGCGTTCACTCTTGATGTACTTACCACTGGCAAGCATGGTCGCCTTATTAAAAAGTCGACCGTAGACCTTAGAAGCTGCGAGATCTTGGTTGTCGAGAGTCGCTGCGCGCAAGAATTTCGCCACGTTGGCGTCTTGGTCCTCGCCCCATCCGAGAATGCGGAAAGTCTTCGCTGCTGTCACCTTCGCGATTTCAGCAGAGGTAGGAAGCAACATGGGCTTCACATCTTCAACAGCTGTGCGCAACCGCAAGAGACCTAAATCGTTTTGCCCCGTCTTCGTGCTGTATCGCGTGTGGCGCCAGACACCGGAGACTTTGCGAAGTGGTTCATCAGATTCGAGGGTGTCTGACTTAAGTCGCACCCAGTAAAAACCTTTGTCGAAAGTGCAGTGTGCGGCGGTAAGTACAATGTCACTGGCAATCAACGAACCAGTACACACAAACTCTGGGGTCCCGTGTGCATCGTCTGAATACCAGATAGAGGCAACCCAGGGGGCGCTGGTTCCGGCGTCAGCAATTTCACTGCCAAAGACCACTGCATCGGAGCGACCTGCAAAGGCGGCGAGCGCGACGATGGCGGCGGCGGCAATAAAAGCCACTGCACCGGCCGTTCTCTTCACTGCTCTCACCGCTCGCATACGCTCAATTCTCCTTGATAGACCGCTGATCTGGTCATTTACCTGAGTCCCATGGTAGGCGAGAGATGCCTCTTTCTAAACCCATTCAGATACTCCTCCACTATGGCTGAGACGGATAGGGAGCCTTCCCGGTTCCCCGAATTCTCACAAGAAATATTCCAAAGATCTCGGGAACCGAACTCTGGGGTCCGGGAGTCAAAGGGATATCGAACGAAGACCACTACAACTTAGGAGAAACCATGAAGCACTCAGTAAAAATTCTCGTCGGTAGCCTTGCAGCTCTCGTACTTTCAACCGGGATGCTCACTGCAGCACCTGCCCAAGCACTCGATAATCCAACCGTCACCGCGAACAAGCAACAGGTCGTTGCCTGGGGTTGGGAAGATGGCGTTTCCAAGAAGTTCCGCGACTTCTCTGAAGATGATTACGACGATGCATTACAGATTCCAGCTCTTAAAGTAACTGTCGGAATGCCTGGCCCTGGCCGTCGCGTGATACTTGAAGTACAAGATCCCTTCGATCGCTCATGGAGTACTGAGGTACAGACTCGTACTGATACTGCTGGCGTTGCACTCATTCGAGTCAGCCCATTCTGCGAGAACGACTACGGCAACTCCACTGAATGGTGCGGCCACGACGTTACCTACCGCCTCAAGGTCTTAAAGTCCGGCATGCAACGTCAGATCGTCAGCAACCCCTTCACCGTTACCTTCGTACCCACCGAAGATGGCAAGATGTAAGCCTGATCTACCAGCATAAATAGCCTGCCAGGCGGGCGCAGAAGTGAACAGAGCTCCGGCACACCAAGTACTCTTAGGGAAGTTAAATCCTCTGGAGGCGGTGTGCTGGAGCTCAGTTTTGAGCATGCGAGTGACGAAGAGTTACTCGCTGCTTTTGTGAGTGGACATCCACGCGCCCTTGAGGCGCTACTGATTCGCCGCCGGGATTTCATCTGGTCGCTCTCACTGAAATTTTTAGGAAATGCCACCCTCGCTGAAGAAGCGATGCAAGAGGCATCAATTGCACTCTTCAAACGTGCACATCAATTCAAAGGTGATTCAAAGTTCACCACCTGGATGTATCAGATCGTGCATAACTGCGCCATGGATGTGGCGCGTAAGTACCGCAAGGGCGATGTCAACGTCGATGTGGATCAGTACACCGAAACTTTCAGCGTAGAAGATCAGAGCGAAGAGATCACCTCACGCCAGACCGTAATGAAGGCGCTCATGGAGATCGACCCCGATCAGCGGGCCGCGCTCGTACTCGTGGTGATGGAGGGGCTCTCGGTCGAAGAGGCCTCGGAAACCTTGGGAGTCCCCGCCGGCACCATCAAGAGCCGCTGCTCTCGAGGGAAAGCCGCGCTAGCCGCTATCTTGAGCGAGCTCGATCCCCGGCTCAGCCAAGGCAGCCCCGGCGGAAAGACTTCCGGTGGCGGGAACCAAACCGCCGCCCCCAGCGTCTTAGGTACTGAGAACCTCGAAGTAGAGCACAGGGAAGGAGGTCAGTTATGAACGAGAACGAGCAGAGCGGCGTCGATTTCAATGTCAGCAATGCCAGCGATCAAGGTAGCGATCCGATGCTGGATGCCACCAGCGAAGCAACTATCGATGCCTTGCTCAGCAACGCGCAATTCATTACTCCGCCTCCTGGTCCGGTAGCCGATCGCTTTACCGCGATGCTCGCCATCGAGGTCGCCCAGCAAGAGAGGGCCCAGCAAGAGAAGGCCCAGCAAGTGGCTGCCGTACATGCCACTGCTGCTAAGGCTACTGCCGCCGACGCCGCGCGAGCTGCGAACCCATTTGATCCTGCCGACCTCATTAAGGAAGATAACGGCGCGCAAATCATCGAGTTCAAGCCACGTGCCAAGTGGATTACACCAGTCTCCATCGCCGCTGCGTTAGTACTCGTGGCTGGCGTAGGAATCGGTGTCACAAATGGCAATCTCTTCTCATCACATTCTTCTAGCTCGGTTCCCCTCGCAAGTGATACAACTACCGAGGAACCATCAGCTGAACCCACTGCGACAGATGCACCCACTACTGCGCCATCAAAGAAGCCCACCCCGAAACCTTCTACTGATGGATTACTTGCAGATGAAGGCGGTACTGATACTGGTTCGCTCTTGAGCAAAGGATCTACAGGTAAGACCGTGCCGATCGTGGAACTCTTCTCGGGTCTGCCTTACGACGGATCACTTGCAGATATCGTGGATTACATCGGACCAGAGTCAGCTGTGGGTGGTCTCGGGGATCTCTCACCAGAAACCGTAGCGTGCATCAAGTCTAACGGACTTGCCAAGTATGTAGCGGCAGTCGATAACGGTACTTACCGCGGCAAGGATGTGACCGCTATCTTCTCACCTTTGAAGAAGGGTGGCTTCCGTATCACGCTACTCAACAGCCGCTGCGGCAAGATGGGCATTCTTAATATTAAGTAACGCTTACCAACGCGCGAAGATATATCCCGCGACCGTGCCAATGAGTAGCACCAATAACATCCAACGTGTGGGTTCTGAAATGCGCCACCAGAACTGTGCAATGCGAGTGCGCACTGCACGAAACTTCGCCGGCGAAATCATCCAGAAGAGAATGACGGTGGAGAGCAAAATACCGCTGGGGTTGTAGGCGATGCTTCCAGAGATGTCTCCCTGTACGAGCGCCCCGAAGGAACGTGTAGTTCCGCAGAATGGGCATTGGTGTCCAGTGATCAAACGAAACGGACAGAGGATTGGCCCAGTGGTGTATCCCTCGGTGCGACGCGCGCCCACCCAGGTGATTGCATTAGCAATAAAAACTAAGGCGTAGCGTGCGACCGGGATTTCGCGAAAGAGCGCCGGCCAATATGAGAGGGGGCGGGTTCTCACTTGAGAACCCGCCCCCGTCTTCATACCTGAAACTTTATAACTAGAACTTTAAGCGTTATTCATCGCGTCAGCGAATGATCCCCAGAACGTAAAGGTGATCACCAAGCTGACGATTGAAATGATCAAGCCGGCGATCGCGAGACCGCGTCCACCTTGGCTTGGATCCTTGCTCGTTTGTGACATTCCAATCGCACTAAAGACGATTCCTAAAACGCCGCAGAAAAAGCTGGTCACAAAGCCAGTAATGGCCATGCCGTTGGTCTTCTTTGGTGTGGGGGGCATTGCAGTCATGTTTCCTCCATCGATTTACGGCCCACTGTGAGCTTCGAAAGTGCTAAGCCTGAGTGATTACTAGGCAAGCCTGGCAAAGAGTGCCCTCTGTGACAAGCCTATTCAGGAGTAATCTGGGAACATTGGCACGCCATAACCCCGGGAGTCCCCATGCGTCGCAGCTTTCTCGCCCTCATCAGCATCTCAATGGCGCTTGCCGGCACTGTCAGCATCCAACTGAGTCCGGCCTCAGCTGCTGATCCCACGCCTATAGTCACCATTCCACTCACCGGAACAGACGTCCCCGACCTAGGGGATGTTTTCGACGCGATGGATGTGTGCTTTGACTTCCCAAACTCCATCGGATGTGCGGCTTTTATGCCGTTCGTTGAGTTGATCGTGAAGTGCGCGGCTGATCCTGCTCTCAAGATTTGTACTCAAGCAACTGCCTCGAAAACTGCCGCGGTGGTGGTCGCTGACCCATGTAGTGGATCTGGGGCTAGCAGTAATGAATCGTGTAAGGGGGCGGTCATCATTGATCGCTCACCAGGATCGTTCTGTTACAAGAATCCCACCGATGCGAGTTGTACCGTCTCCGGAACCACCGTTATTACCGGTGATGCCGCGTGCGCCGTGAACGCTTTTCAAGAGGGTTGTAAAGATGCTGCGTTGAAGATCGATGGTGACGTGGTGAAGGTACCTTCAGAGGGCAAAGTGAGTGTCGCAGATAGCATCAAGAAATATCTCGACAAAAACGGCATTGTGCTAGAACCAAAGAGTGTCACAGATGTATACGGAAATGCACTCACTAATCGAGAAGGTCAGATCATTTACCGCACAATCATCATCACGAGCACGGGAGTTCCCGTCACTGATGCAAACGGTAATGCCATTTATTCTGAACTAGCTAAAGATGATGCTGGCAAGACACTGCTTACTAAGACAACAAAGAAATCTTCATCGGCTCCTGTACTCATCTTCAACGTGCTTAGCGCCGACGACAAGCTCATCCTCGGGCCTGATGGAAAACCCTTGAGTACCAAGGCTGCCATGACCAGTGATGGTTTTGCACAAGTAGATCCCGATGGCAACGCCATTTTGCTCTTACCGATACTTAACTCCAAAGGACAAGCGATCATCGGTGTTGATGGCAACCCGCTCTACACCAAACTCATGGTGACCAGTGAAGAGGAACCACTTATTGATGCGAACGGTAAGGGTGTTATCGCTAAGCCACTGTTAAACGGCAAGGATAAACCCATCACCGCGTCTAACGGCGCAATTCTCTACGCACCTCCGATGTATGACCCGAACGGCAAACCCATCGTCGATGCAAAAGGAAATCCCGTTCTTGCTAAGCCCGTCGTTGATGCCAGCAACAAGTTGAGGCTTGGCGCCGATGGCTTCCCGCTGGTCTCGCAACCACTACTCTCTACATCCGGAAGTGCGATTCTCCAAGGAGGGAAGCAGATCACTGTCGGCGCTGCAGGGAGTGCACCGCTCAACGCATCAGGTGAAGTGATAGGCAAGAGCACCGGCGTCATTCTCACCTACGGTTTTGGTGGCACCATCATCGATGAGAAGGCACGAAACGTCGTCACACCAGATGGCCGCCCACTCATCCTCGGGGCAACCGGTACGCCTCTATTTACCAATGGCACACCGATCACCGATAAGAAAGGTGCACCGATCAAGATCAGTAAGAGCGGTGCGGTCCTCGACTCCACCGGCAAGGCCATTCTCGGGGCAGAT
>JAPLBA010000090.1 GCA_026393015.1 Actinomycetota bacterium | reverse complement strand
GAGACTAAGGGCGCATCGCGTTGGGGCTCTTTCATTGCAGGATGGCGAGGGCGCCTGATGAATACCCAGAGAAGTGAAAGACCGAAAAATCCAACAGCAATCAACGGCCACAGGTATAGCGGAGTAGTGCTTGGGGCGTTCTTGAGCGCCATGGTTGAAACAAAGAGCGGGGATAGTGGGGTGATCGAATAAACCCGACCATCTTGTGGCATTGCGTATCCAAGATCTGTAGTGGAAACAGCAAGTGCGATGCGATCTCCCGGAGTTGCATTCGCGACTATTGCCGGCAGCGTTACATCTATATCAATACCGTTGGCGGGAATACCTAGAAGTCGTACGGGCGCAACAAGGCCATTTGGTTGAGTAGTTCGCCCGCTCGCACTCTTAACGACCACGGAGAAGAAGAGGGTGGCATCTCCCGTTGTACTGGCCACGCGCACTTTTACATGCGATGCACCAATGACGGGGAGTTGCGCGGTGAGCGGTGCAGATTCGAAGAACGCGCTCTGGCCAGGGAGGAAGGCGCCGAGTCCGCCCGCCAGACTCAATGCGCTACCGAATCCGGGGAGTGCTGACACGGCTGATGGCGCAGCGCCGGCGGGTGCGAGGAGAACTTTGCTTTTGCTAGTAATGGTAAGAGCCACGGAAGTGGTGGCAAGGGGGAGCGAAGTTCCTATTTGTACTCTGGCTTCAGGGGCGGAGTCTTGCGAGGAGATTGCAGCGGCACTCTGGGTTAATTGAAAAGTTGGAAATAAATATGCTTTTTTAGCGAGGTAAATATCAAACCAATTCGCCACCTGTCCTTGCAGGCGCTTGCTTTCATCCTGCCCGCCGTCGTGCCCGCCGCTATGCCAAATCATGGCTAGCGGTGTTGCAGGATGTGCGTCGCGGATTGATTTCGCAGTGCGTGTGCTCTCCGTGAGAGGAAAGAGCGAATCAGCTTCGCCTTGCATAAGCAGAGTAGGTGCCACGATGTCTTGTGCATAGGTAGCTGGTGAGACCGCTTTCATGAGCGTCTTGATTGCTGGGCTCGGCGCGTTTTGGGCAACGCTCATTTGATACGCGGCGCACCATTCGGGGGCGAATCGGCCGCAGAGAAGAGTCTGGGGAGTAGGCGCTGTTGAAGTGCCCCTCATACCTAACGATCCAATAGAAAAGAATGTTCCAGTCCAGACGCGTTTGAAGGGACCAGGCTCAGCGATGCCTAGTGCACTTTGTGGAAAGAGCGCGCCTTCGAGGTTATTCCAAGTGATATCCGCGGCGATCGCATCAATGCGCTGATCTTGCGCGCCTGCTAGTAATGAGATGGCGCCACCATATGATCCGCCAGTGATGCCTACGCGGGGGTCATTCTTCTTGTCCTGAATTACTTCTTTACGATTACCCAGATAGTCGATGAGTTTGGCGACATCCACCACTTCGCGATCTGGTGAGTTCATGGAAATTGATCCGGTGGAATTCCCAAATCCGCGAGCACTCCATGCCAAGACCACAAATCCGCGCGCCTGCAACGCTTTCGCTTCCTCGGTTACCGAATCTTTACTGCCCCCAAATCCGTGCGCTAGTAGGACTGCGGGCGCAGGAGTGTTAGCGGGAAGATAAATCTCGCAGTCAATTTTGATCGGGGTTGTATCGCTCGCTGAAGTAGGACCGCCGGATATGGTGATTGAACTTGTAGATGTCGTGGCGTGTGCAAGCGGTGCGCCAAACGGTGCGATTGCAAGGATGAGCGCGGTAAGAAGAGTTAAACGAGTGCGCATGGTGATTACGCTAGCCGCCCCTTGATGTCTCCGCGAATTAAGTGGAAGAGGGCAGATTGAATGGTGGTTCGGCGATGGTAGGCCTCACGCCACACGACTGATCTTGCACCGTCGATCACACTGGCGCTCACTTCTTCTCCTCGATGAGCTGGAAGACAGTGCATGAAGATGCCATCTGAAGCAGCCAGACTCATGAGCGAATCAGTGACTGCGAATTCACCAAGAGCGGTAAATTTCTCAGCACGATCCGCCTCGGAATCTCCCATCGACATCCATACGTCGGTGTAGATGACACTGGCATCTGCGCAAGCACTCTTCACATCGTGGGTGACTTCGATAGTTCCGCCAGTTAATCGAGCTAATTCTTGAGCGCGGGAAACAACTCCTTCGTTAGGTGCCCACTTACCGGAAGGAGTGGCCACCACAACGTGCGCGCCAAGTACCGCGCCCATTTCGAGCCAAGTGTGTGCCATGTTGTTTCCATCGCCGACATACGTGAATTTACGATTACTGAAATTATTGCCAAAATTTTCTCGGATAGTTAACCAATCGGCGAGTGCCTGTGTCGGATGATCGTCGTCAGTGAGTGCATTTATAACGGGAATAGAGGCATGCTCAGCAAGTCCTTCGACATCGCTCTGTGCGAAAGTACGAATGATTATCGCTTTCGCATAGCCACTAATGATGCGCGCGGTATCGGCGATTGTTTCCCCGCGACCGAGCTGTAGTTCATCTGCGCGCACAAAGATCGGCGTGCCACCCAGATGTGCCACGGCAGTTTCAGATGCAAGCCGGGTACGAGTGGAGGGTTTGGTCATATGAATGACGACCGTCTCGCCAGCGATGAAGGAGCGCTCCGCAAGAGGGGTTTCGGCGAAGCGGGTCGCGGTATCAAAGAGTAACTCCACGTCTTCGCGCAATAATTGATCGGTACGAATGAGATCCTTCATTTCCCCTCCTCACCTGTATGGGTTCGCAAATATCGGTAAGGGTCAAGGGTAGGGCCCCCTGTTGGCTATCCGTAAATCGCATAAAT
>JAPLBA010000093.1 GCA_026393015.1 Actinomycetota bacterium | reverse complement strand
GGGCGATTGTTTCTGATCTTTACGGTGGCCCTGAAAGTGCCATCTTCACCTTCGCTGCCGGGCCTGCGTTAACCGCGATACTGCGTCCCAGGCTGGAATCCCTGGCCGCTGACCGCTAGTTCGCGCCTCCTTGCGTGCGGTCGCTCCCCAAGGTACTCTTTCGAACAAATGTTCGATAGCAGGCTTTCCACCCACATATACGCGGGTCTTCCTATCGGTCTCATATATGAGCGGGATCTGAGTACCTGCGCGCCTTGAGGAGGAAAGCCTCAAGGCGCGCTCCTCGTCGCTCACTAGAGCGAGGAGGGTCTCATGTCAGCCGAGCGGGGAGCGGAGCGCGGGTTTCTGCTCGATGTGGTTGCTCCTGCGGGCGAACCCCTCTTCTTCACCTGGCGCGGGCGCTCATACCGGGTGTACTCGGTGCTCTCTCGATGGTGTGAATCAGGTGGCTGGTGGCAGCGGGCTTCAACTGAGAACTCACCAGAAAACTCAACAACTCATGAGAACGGAATCAACGATGGTGCCCGCACGTCATGGCGTGTAGAAGCTGCGCCCGAGGGTGCGCTCGCGGTCTATGACTTGGAACGAGATGAAAGTTCGGGTCTCTGGCGGATTACTCACCATGGTTAAAGAAGAGAGTTTTATCCACCTCAATGTAGTGAGTGGTTACTCATTTCAATATGGCACTGCGATGCCACATCAATTAGTGGAACGCGCGGGTGAGTTTCGCATGAGCGCACTAGCGCTTACCGATCGTGATGGTTTTGCCGGAGGGGTGCGCTTTTTGCAGGCATGCGCTCGCGAAGGTATTTCGCCGATCGTTGGTAGCAATCTTGCATATAGCGCAGATGGAGTGCGGGAACGGAGAAAGAGTCCCGCTCATGGTGGTGTGCGGGTAGAGAGCACACTCCCACGTGTCACCTTGCTTGCCAGGGACTCTTGGAAGGGGCTTGCCCGACTCATTTCAACTATTCATAGTCAACAAGAACGTGGTGTGCCGATTCTTACCCGAAATATTTTGCAAGAAGGGTCAAATTTTTCTATTCTGCTCGGCGCAGATTCTAATGTTGCACGTGCGTTGAGTAGGCGCCGACCCGATCTTGCTGTGGAGCATTTAAGAGAGTGGCGCGAGATCGCGGGAGAGCGCATTGTTATTGAATGTGTCTCGCACTTTCACCGCGAAGGCATTCGGTCAGTAGAGGGTGCGGCTCGGCTGTTTAAGTTCGCTCGCGAGCATCAGGTACAGGCAATTCTTACAAACCAAGTACGCATGCTCAACAAGGAAGATGCCCCGGTGGCTGACGTACTTGATGCGGCCCGCAAACTAGTGCCACTGCATCATCGGCATGTGGAGCGCAGTAATGGCGAGGCGTATTTAAAGAGCCCAGCAGAGATGCGTCGGATTGCTCATGAAATTGCGCGTGCTGCAGGAGAAAGTGGCCGCGACTTATTGCATGACACCATCGCTTGCGGGGAGACCCACATACTCAACCCGGGCGATTATCTCGGCGGCATTTACCTTCCCGAACCGGAGGTAGTGGGTGGTTTTTCGCATGGAGAATTAATTGAGATTCTTACTCAGAGGTGCGAAGCGGGTCTTTCGTGGCGGTATCAAAGTGAAGCGTTACGTATTCGTGGTTCGTATAGGTTGCAAGAAGAACTTTCAGTCATAAAGAGTTTGGGATATGAGTCGTACTTCTTGACGGTGGCAGATATTGCCACGATGGCACGAGAACGAGGCATTCGAGTAGCTGCTCGAGGAAGCGGTGCCGGCAGTCTGATCTGCTATCTCCTCGGCATTTCGGGCGTTGATCCCATCGATCACGGTTTGTTAATGGAGCGCTTCTGTTCTCCACTCCGGAGAGATCTTCCAGACATTGATATCGATGTGGAATCCGCCAGGCGTCTTGAAATATATGACGCAGTTTTTGCTCGCTATGCCCCTACTGGATCGTGGCCAGCTGGGCCAGCTCGTACTGCGGCGGTGTCGATGGTAGAGACATATCGAGCGCGCCATGCGATTCGCGATGTAGGAGCTGCGTTAGGAGTACCTCCCGCAGATATTGGCATGGTGGCAAAGTCTTTTCCGCACATTAGAGCAAAAAGTATTAAGAATGCTTTAGCAGAGTTGCCTGAACTCAGAGATGGGTCGTTGCAGAACTCAATTGGCGAGACAAAGTTAGGGATGTGGCTCTCTCTTGCCGAGAAACTAGATGGTCTTCCGCGCCATCTCGCGCTGCATCCATGCGCGGTGGTTCTTTCCGATGCATCGCTTCTTGATCGCGCCCCTACAGAACTCAGCGCTCAGGGATACCCCATGGTGGCTTTCGATAAAGATGATGTTGAAGCTATGGGTCTGCTCAAGTTAGACATCCTTGGCGTGCGGATGCAGTCAGCAATGGCGTATGCAATTGAAGAGATTAAACGTGAGCAGAAGGAAGAGGTAGATCTCGACTCCTTGGCACTCGATGACAAAGAGACTTTCGATCTGATTAAGTCCACTAAGACTCTCGGCATCTTTCAGGTAGAAAGCCCTGGGCAACGAGAGCTGGTAGGCAAGTTTGGACCGTCGAGCTTTAACGACCTGATGATCGATATCTCGCTCTTTCGTCCAGGTCCAGTGAAGAGCGACATGATCACTCCGTTTTT
>JAPLBA010000015.1 GCA_026393015.1 Actinomycetota bacterium | reverse complement strand
GCAAATACTTCCTTTGCGTTGATTAAAATTCGCTAATGAAAAGAGGAGTCGCCCTATACAAGACTAATTTCTGCCCACGTTTTTGCCCACATGCCCACGTTTTTGCCCACATAAACTTATAAATTCTTGTTAGGTTGTGCATAGAGTTGTAAAAGAAAAGTGACCATCTCCGCACGGGAAATGGTCACTAATCAGTAATTTAAAGAAGAGTCGCCCTATAAGCCGGATCCTGTCCCCCGCACTCTCGCGAGTATCGGATGGGTCACCATCTATCTAGCCTCGTTGTTGCCAACGAAGTCGTGCGGTCTACCCGAGAGCTCGACCGGGCCGATCTCAAACGCTCTCTATATGACCTTGCTCCAGGTGGGGTTTACCTAGCCGACAATGTCGCCATCATCGCTGGTGGTCTCTTACACCACCCTTTCACCCTTACCAATTGCTTGGCGGTCTACTCTCTGTTGCACTTTCCTGCGGGTCACCCCGAGTGGGCGTTACCCACCACCTTGCCCTGTGGAGTCCGGACTTTCCTCGGCGCAATTAGCAAGCTAACTCCGACGCGGTAACCCAGACGACTCTTCTTCAAGCAGTGAGCCTACCCGCCCGCTAGCCTCTCGTGTTGTGCTGATTCTTCTCCCACCAAGTGAGGGCAAGAGTGCGCCTGCCAAGGGCAAGAAACTCGCGCTCTCTACGCTCACCTGCGCTTCAGAACTATCGAAGCCACGCTCAGAGGTCTTGGAGTCTTTGGTGAAGCTAGCCCAAGGACCGCAGAAGAAGGCAAGCGACACTTTGGGGCTCACCCCTGGACTGGCCGGGGAGATCAAGGTCGATAGCGGCCTCATAACCGCACCGTGTTCACCGGCACTTGAGGTCTACTCGGGGGTCCTTTATGAAGCACTCGGCTGGAGTTCGCTACCGACCCCTGTTCGCAAGCGAGCCGAGGATCAGCTATTGGTGATCTCTGCACTCTTCGGTGCGCTAAGACCATCGGATGCAATTCCTGCCTATCGCTTGAGCATGGATGTGACGCTCCCCCGTGTTGGTGGCCTGAGTGCCTTCTGGAAGAAGCATTTGTCTCTTGCACTTGCTGGTTTAGATTCCGCGCCCGTTATCGATATGCGTTCACAAACATATGCAACCGCGTGGGTTCCGAATCCCGCCAACACAGCACAGGTGCGTGTCTTCCTTGAGAAGAATGGGAAGAGAAGCGCTATCTCCCATATGGCAAAGTTAACGCGCGGAGAAGTGGCTCGAGAACTCTTATTGCAATCGAAAGCGCCAACAAGTATCGCTGGAGTTGTCAAAGTTCTAAGCAAGAAGTTTGAAGTGGAACATGAAGTGCCAAGCAGTCCGAAGAAACCGCACTATCTAAATATCATCATCCGCTAGTAGACCGACTCACTCAGAGTGATTAGCGAGGTGGGAGGTGTCGTTCATCGCTCGTACGAGCGCAAAGCCATCCTCCCAGATACTCACGACAGAAACCCCACACGGATGAAGATCGAAGCGGTGAATGATTTCCATCGAAGCCCCCAGCGCATCTCGCAACATCTGCTTGATTGGGGTTACGTGCGCCACGATCGCAACGGTCTTACCGGCGTGCTTCTTGGCTACGCGATGCATCGCAGGAATAACACGCGCTGAAACTTGATCATGTGATTCTCCGCCTGGCGTTGGTAACGAAGTCGATGCGAGCCAGCGATCTAAGCGTGCACCATCTTGCTCTTTCACCTCTGCAAAACTAAGACCTTCCCACTCCCCAAAATTCAATTCCGTAAAATCATCTTCCACAACGGCCTTTAGCTTTGCGTGCTGTTCAATGTGCGCGGCAGTTTGCTTGGCACGCAAAAGCGGCGAGGTATAGAGAACGTCAATCTCCCGAACGCAAACGGCCTTCGCCATATGTGCCGCTTGCCACTCACCATGTTCACTCAAACCAGGGTTGGTGCCGCCACTGCCTGAAAAACGGCGCTCAGGAGTGAGATGAGTTTCGCCATGGCGAATCAAAATCAAGGTTGTTACTGGTGTACCGCTCGTGAGGCGACCCACAAGTTGATTCTTCTTCGGAGCAGCATCGGCCGGGACATCCACATTTGGACTCCCCTGCCAGGCCTGGCCTTGCTCAGCAGCATCCAAAGCTTCGTTGGCCAAGCGATCTGCATGTGAATTCTGTTCCCGCGGAATCCAAACGAACTTAATCAATTCGTAGGGGTGAATGGTGCGAGCGAGTTTGGCGAGTTCACGCATATCGGGATGTTTGATCTGCCAGCGCCCGGACATTTGTTCCACGACAAGTTTGGAATCCATCCGGACTTCAATGTGCGCTTCGGGATCGATCGCATGAGCGGCGGTAAGGCCGGCAACTAATCCGCGGTATTCGGCCACGTTGTTAGTGGCCACACCAATGGACTCCGCTACCTCTTTAAGCACCTCGCCAGTTTTCGCATCAATAACTACAGCGCCAAATCCGGCAGGGCCAGGGTTGCCACGTGAGCCACCGTCTGCAGTAACTACCAAAGAGCGCGCCATTAAAGCCCAGAATCTGAAGTACGAACGAGAATGCGGCGGCACTCCTCACAGCGCAAAACTTCATCTGCAGCCGCGGCGCGGAACTTATCGATATCGACCGCGTTGATTTCTAGCCGGCATCCCTGGCAACGACGTTGGTGGAGTGCGGCGGCACCAGGTGCGCCTATGGATTCGCTGAGTTTCGTGTACTGAGCAAGGAGAGCATCATCGATCTGACTTGCAAGAATTCCGCGCATTTCGCGTGTGACGATTTCTTCTCCGGAAATTGCTGCGAGCGCACCGTCGCGCTTTGATTCCATGGAAGCTACATCAGCGGCAATCGCATCGTGCTCGGTACGCAATTCTTTCTCACGTGCTTGAGCAGACTCCATGCGTTCCATAATTTCAAGTTCTATCTCTTCGAGCTCGTTCTGGCGACGCCCAAGTGAGACCAACTCGTGCTGGAAAGCTTCGAGTTCTTTGGGACTTCCTTGACCGGCATCTAGTCGGCTTTGATCCTTAGCAACGCGAGTGCGTACCTGATCAACATCGGCATCTGCGCGAAGTAATTCCTTCTTGATATCGCTCTGCTCGGTGGTGATTGCCACAATAAGATTGTTGAGCTCTGTAAGTCGGACCCCAGCCTTGGCGATCGCTTCGTGCTCCGGCAACGACTTGGCCTTATGTGCGAGCTGGGAGAGGGTCTGATCAAGGCCCGCAATATCGAGTAGCTTCGCTTGATCTGCTGGCGCAGCTTTCACGAGGACCTCCTGGGGCCGATATGGAATTGGCTTAAGGCTACCGCGCCCACGAGCTCGATCCCACCCACCAGAGGCCACCAGAGACCAGCTGGGATCCTTTCCACTCGCTGACCCATGCCCTTAGATTGGGTGTGAACCTATCGAGGAGAAGAGATGAGACCAGCGCTACCGGAACATGGCCGTCCTTGGGCAGAGATCAAGGACGAGATGTCTGGCTTCTCCACAAACGATGTGAAGTGGCGGGAAGGCCGCCATGCCTTCCATGTCTGGTACGGCGGCGATGACATCTTCGAGGTACAGCGCGAGAGCTACGCGATGTACATGCAAGAAAACGGTGGGGGTGCGGGCAAAACTTTTAAAAGTCTGAAGATCATGGAAGATGCGGTCATCGATTATGCCGCTGGACTCTTGCAAGGAAAGACGGCCGTCGGACACATCACCTCAGGTGGAAGTGAAAGTATTTTCGTCGCCCTGAAAGCCGCTCGCGATTGGGCACGTAAACATAAACCAGAAATTACTTCACCCGAAGTAGTGATTCCATTCTCTGGTCATCCCACCTTCAATAGAGCCGCAGAGTATCTAGGACTCACGATTGTGCGCGTGCCAGTTGCTACAGACCTGCGCGGAGATGTTCCTGCCATGGAAGCCGCGATCACCGCCAACACCATCGCACTCGTGGGCTCTGCGGTCTGCTTCCCTTACGGCGTAGTTGATCCGATCAGCGATCTCAGCGCTCTTGCGCAACGAAAGAACCTTTGGCTACACGTTGATGCGTGTATCGCTGGACTACAAGCTCCCTTCGCGCGCGAACTTGGCTACGAAGTTCCCGACTTTGATTTCTCACTTCCAGGAGTGAGCTCGATCTCCGCCGATATGCACAAGTACGGCTTTGGCGCCAAAGGTTCATCGCTCGTTCTCTATGCAAACGCCGAACTCGCCTCTTTTCAACCATTCAATTTCTATGACTGGCCCCTTGGTCAATTTTCAAACCCCAACGTGGCGAGCACTCGTCCTGGCGGATCGATCGCAAGCTCCTACGCCGTGATGAATTATCTTGGGCATGACGGGTATCTAGCGTTGAATAAGCGCCTCATGAACCTACGTGATGAAATTATGGCTGGCATTAACGCAATTCCAGGACTCACCATTAACAGCACGCCACATTCCCTCATCATTAGTTTTGGTCCGTCAGACCAGGAGAACGTTGATGGCCTGGCGATCTACGACGAGATGGCTAAAAGAGATTGGTACCTCGGCCGCTCATATCAACCACGCGGAATGATGATGGGAATCTCGTTGCCACATGAACTCTCTAAAGCGAAACTACTTGCCGACTTAGCAGAGTGCACTGAACAAGTAATTCGCACTCATCAGAAGAGTGATCCAAACGCGCCACTCACTTATTAAAGTAGCGATCTGCGTGGTGGGCGCTGAGGGTTTCGAACCCCCGACATCCTCGGTGTAAGCGAGGCGCTCTACCGCTGAGCTAAGCACCCTAATCGCTCCCAACTAAGTGGGCGCGACCGGAACATACTAGAGGGCAGCTAGGGCCTTCTTGTAATCCTCGTTATTTCGCGCGTCCATACCGCTGTAAAGGGCAAAACGGAGTACGCCTTCCTTGTCGATGATGAAGGATCCACGGTTAGCAAAGCCCTTCTCTTCGATGAAGGTTCCGAATGCCTTTGACGCGGCGCCATGTGGCCAGAAGTCTGAGAGCACAGAGAAGTTGAAGCCTTCCTTGGCAGCAAATTCCTTCTGTGTATAAGGAGAATCGCATGAGATGGCAAGGAGTTCAGTCTTCTCATTTTGAAAAGAACTGAGGTCATCGCGAAGGCCACAAAGTTCACCAGTGCAAGTACCAGTGAAAGAGAAAGGATAGAAGGTGATGAGCACGTTCTTCTTTCCACGGAAAGACGAGAGCGTCACCTCTTCGGTCTGCTGATTTTTGAGTGTGAAATCTGGGGCGATGTCGCCAACTGAAAGTGCCATGTTTCTCCTTTGTGCGGCGAGCGCCGCGATTGGTCAAGCGATTAGCGGCGAGATGCCTTTGGTGCAGTGAACTTTGTTGCTGTCCAATCCTTTGCAACTGCAAAAGATGAAGTTTGTGAAAGGCCCGCAGTGGGCGCAGCTTCTTGAATGTCGCTGGGCTCAACATGTTGCGGACGTCCAGCCTTAGGAGTGATCACCCAGATAGCTCCGGCATCGGCTAAGAAGGTAAGTGCATCAACTAGAAGATCAACGAGGTCTCCGTCATCTTCACGAAACCAAATGAGGGCAACATCAACAACTTCTTCGGTTTCAACACTGAGGAAATCAGATCCTGCGAGCGCAGTAATCTCTTCGCGAAGGGCCATATCGACATCAGAGCCAAAGCCCATTTCCATGACGAGTGCGCCGGGAAGGACACCAAGGCGACTCGCTACTCCCGCGGAGCCCGCGGCCGTACTCACACAATCCCCTCCTCATTTGGAACTCTGGATTTCGGTTTTCGATACCTCTGGAGAGTACTCCACCCAGATCTGAGGCTTTCCGCAAGTCCTCCTGGGTAAAAATCAATCTGAGCCTGGGATTAATCCAGGTATTCATCAGGCGAAGGCACCTAATGTGACGAATCGACCCTGGCTAGGGGAAGATAGGCATCGAGTGCGAAAGACTCCCGTGACCCGGGATCCTGGATCGCTCGCCGGTCCCGCCAAGGGCTGGGCAGACCCCATCTCACCCGAAGGGCGCCAAACTGTGGCTGTTGAATTTGAACTCTCTGGACCAGACCAAGATCCGCTGATCACTGGCGGCATGCCGAGCCAGTTGGTCGATACTGATCCAGAAGAGAGCGCCGAGTGGCGAGCATCCTTTGATGCACTCCTTGAAAATGCCGGACCCACTCGCGCGCGCTATGTCATGCTCTCGCTCCTGCAACGCGCGGCGGAGAAATCAGTCGGCGTACCAAGCCTTCGCAATAGTGATTACATCAACACCATTCCGCCTGAGCGCGAACCAGATTTCCCGGGCGATGAAGCAATAGAGCGCCGCATTCGCTCCTTCATGCGATGGAACGCTGCCATGCTCGTGCACCGCGCACAACGCCCGGGCGTCGGTGTGGGCGGACACATCTCCTCGTACGCATCTTCAGCATCGCTCTACGAAGTAGGTTTCAATCACTTCTTCCGCGGCAAGGACCATCCTGGCGGCGGCGATCAAATCTTCTATCAAGGTCATGCAAGCCCTGGCATGTATGCCCGCGCATTTCTTGAAGGCCGACTTAGCGAAGATCAACTCGATGGATTCCGCCAAGAGCTTTCACATCCAGCAGGTGGTCTCTCGTCATATCCGCATCCACGTCTCATGCCAGACTTCTGGGAATTCCCCACAGTCTCTATGGGCTTGGGGCCGCTCAATGCCATTTATCAAGCCCGCTTCAATCGTTACTTACAGGCCCGTGGAATTAAAGATACGAGCGACCAACATGTATGGGCTTTCCTTGGCGATGGCGAGACCGACGAAGTAGAGAGCCTCGGTGCTATTGGTTTAGCTGCACGCGAAGAACTCGACAATCTCACATTTGTCGTTAACTGCAATTTGCAGCGCCTCGATGGTCCGGTGCGCGGTAACGGCAAAATCATTCAAGAGTTGGAATCTTATTTCCGCGGTGCAGGTTGGAACGTCATCAAGGTCGTCTGGGGTCGAGAGTGGGATCCACTGCTTGCCCAAGACCGCGAAGGCGCACTCGTAAATCTCATGAACGTCACTCCTGATGGTGATTTCCAAACGTACAAAGCCGAAGGTGGCGCATTTGTGCGCGAAAACTTCTTCGGTCGCGATCCACGCGCGCTCAAACTTATTGAAGGATGGAATGACGAGAAAGTGTGGGGGTTGCGCCGCGGTGGCCACGATTATCGCAAGCTCTACGCCGCCTACTCCGCCGCTATGGCACATAAGGGTCAACCCACGGTCATCTTGGCCAAGACCGTCAAGGGCTGGGGACTAGGGCCGCACTTTGAGGGTCGCAACTCCACACACCAAATGAAGAAACTTACTTTGGAAGATATTCAGACTTTCCGTGATCGTCTCGGAATTCCGTTTAGCGATGATCAACTTGATAAGTACACCCCGCCTTACTACCACCCGGGCAAAGACTCTGCCGAGTACGCGTACATGATGGAACGTCGGGCAAAGCTTGGCGGACCGCTACCAAGTCGTATTGTGCGCCCCAAGGCATTGGCCCAACCTGATGATTCCGTTTATGAATCCGTTACTCGCGGATCGGGTAAGCAAGAAGTGGCTACCACGATGGCATTTGTTCGCATGCTCAAGGATCTCTTCAAAGATCCGGTGATTGGGCCGCGCATCGTTCCCATCATTCCTGACGAAGCGCGCACCTTCGGAATGGATTCACTCTTCCCGACCCAGAAGATCTATTCACCACATGGTCAGACTTACACGTCTGTCGATCGCGACTTAATGCTTTCCTATAAGGAATCTAAGCAAGGTGTCATTCTTCACGAAGGCATTAACGAAGCTGGTTCTGTCGCATCCTTTACTGCTGTCGGCACTTCATACGCCACACACGGTGAACCGATGATTCCAATTTACGTCTTCTATTCAATGTTCGGCTTCCAACGTACTGGAGATAGTTTCTGGGCAGCAGCCGATCAGTTGACCCGTGGTTTCGTCTTTGGCGCCACTGCCGGACGCACCACGCTCAATGGTGAAGGCTTGCAACACGAAGACGGTCATTCACATCTGCTCGCCTCTACTAACCCAGCCGTTGTTTCCTACGACCCGGCATTCGCATACGAAATTGGGCACATCTTCAAAGATGGTCTCCGCCGGATGTATGGCGAAAACTCAGAGAACGTTTACTACTACCTCACCGTATACAACGAGCCATACGTACAACCAGCCGAACCTGCAAATATCGATGTAGCCGGAATTCTTGGTGGCATCTATAAGTACGCACCGGCTGCCACCTCTCATGCAAAGAAGGCGCAACTCCTCGCCTCCGGAGTAGCTGTTAACTGGGCGCTTAAGGCTCAGCAATTACTCGCCGAAGATTGGGGCGTCTCTGCCGACGTCTGGTCAGTGACTTCGTGGAACGAGTTACGCAGAAACGGTCTCGAAGTTGATCGACATAACATGCTCCATCCTGAAGAGGGCCG
The DNA here is from genome assembly GCA_026393015.1 of Actinomycetota bacterium. Taxonomy (GTDB): domain Bacteria; phylum Actinomycetota; class Actinomycetes; order Nanopelagicales; family Nanopelagicaceae. The sequence goes on along the minus strand of JAPLBA010000015.1, from coordinate 5,848 downwards.
CCAAGAAGCTTTCGTCACAATGCAAATGAAAGGATCTTCGGGACCAGTCGTAGCGGTCAGCGATTTCATGCGCGCTGTACAAGATCAGATTGCGCCATGGGTCGAGAGAGAATTCATTTCGCTGGGCACTGATGGCTTCGGTCTTTCAGATACTCGAGGAGCGCTTCGTCGTCACTTCCGAGTAGATGGCGAATCTATTGCGGTTGCCGCACTCTACGAACTCAATCGATTGGGCGAAGTAGATATCTCAGTAGTGAAGAGTGCACTCGAGAAGTACGCCATTCACGACGTGAGTGCGGCTGATCCAGGAAATACCGAAGGCTCTGGCTGATCCATTTCTAATTGTAGATGTGGCCAAATCCTTTAGTTAACTTGAAGCGAATAGCCGAAGAGGAATAATTGAAAAAACGGCTTATTTAGTGAGCGTATTCAGAGCTATCCATTGCCTTCTTGGGTAGGAAGAACGTAATAATCAAGAAAAGCGTGACGAGACCGATCTGGAGGAGTAGCGCATCTCGGAAGCCCTTATCAATCCGACCAGAAGTAACTTGGTGGAAGAACACGGTTCCAAAGAGCGCCACACCAACGGAGGAACCAATCGATTGAATAGCCGACAGAACACCAGAGGCAGAGCCCACTAGCTCATCCTTGATCGAGAGGAGAATTGCATCGAAGAGCGCTGCAACGACTAGTCCAGTTCCGAAACCAGAGACAAACATTCCCGGTGCAATATGCCAGAAATTGAAGGATTGCATTGTTGGCAGTGCGACGAAGAGCAAGATAGCGCCAGTAATTTGAGCTATAGCACCCATTTGCAGCACACGTGTTCCGAACTTATCGGCCAGTACCGCTCCACTCAGCGCTCCACCCATCGCCGTGCCCAACGCGATAGCGATATTTGCTATGCCTGCGCCGCGAGCCGAGTAGCCTTCGCCGATTTGCAGAAAGAGAGTGATGATCAGGTAGACACCGGTGAAACCTGCAAAGAAGACAAAGATCCCTGCCAGTCCCAAATCATAGGTAGTGGCCTTAAAGATATCTGGGTCTACGAGTGGGGTTCTCTTCCGAGAAATCACCCAACGTTGTTGCAACGTGAAGATTGCAAATCCAACGAATGAAGCTGCCAAAGAGATGAATGTCCATAACGGCCAGCCAGCCTCTTGTCCCTGGATCAAAGGCAAAAGGAGTAAGCCTGAGGAAACGATGATTAACAAACTACCGAGAAGATCGATCTTGATCGAATGATCTGACTCTCGCTTGGGGAGATATTTCCATGCCAACCACAGGTTAATGATTCCAATAGGAATATTCACAAGGAAGACCGCACGCCAGCCCGTAGAGGCAATGTTTCCATCGATAATGAATCCACCCACGATTGGTCCCAAAATGCCACCAAGACCGAAGACAGGGCCGAAGATTGCAAAAGCTTTACCGAGCTCCTGTGGCGGGAAGACGTCGCGAATGAATCCAATTACGTGTGGAAGGACCATAGCGCCGGCAAATCCCTGCACGAGGCGGAATGCGATAAGTAATTGGATATTTGGAGCAATTGCACAAAGTAGTGAAGTGATTGTGAAACTTGCTAATCCCCATAAAAACACGTTTCTGCGGGAGTAACGATCAGCTAGCCGCCCACCTAGAACGAGGCCGGCACCGAGAGTCAATGTGTAGCCACCGATAACCCACTGAAGAGATCCATGATCTCGGCGGTAAGGACGATCCCGAGGATGAGCCAGCGGTACTTATTTACAGAAGTCTGTGAAGTCATTTCGGAAGAGTAACTGATTTATCGTAATTCTCGATAATCCAAGATGATTCAGTTATTACTTTGGTGTTTGGGTATAGGTCGACTTCCCTAAAATAATCCTAAAAAGGTAAGGCTTATTCCTTTAGAAGAGTGCGTTTGCAAGTGAAGTACGGCCCTTAACGATCCGCGGATCACTGGGATCAACAAGATCAAAGAGTGAGATCAGATGATCTTTGGCTTTCGCCCTCTCGGCACCTGAAGTGGCGCGCACTGCGTCAACTAGTCGAAGGATGGCATCTTCTAGATGGCCACCCACCATGTCGACGTCGGCGCATCGGATTTGGGCATCCACATCTTCTGGTTTTGCAGCCGCCTCGGCTCGCACAGCATTGAAATCCAAGCCCTTTACGCGGGCCAGCAATTCCACTTGAGCTAGACCAATCTTTGCGTATACATCCGTGGGTTTGCGAGCAAGCAACTTTTGATACGAAATGCGCGCACTCTCATAATCACCACGATCAATCGCATCGAGTGCTTCCGCCTCATCGGCGTCGATCTCTTCTTCGTCTCCCTCAACCTTCGCTTCGGCGGGCTCGGCTCCCAGAGTTCCAGTAAGCCCTTGCTCGGTAGCGATTTCGAGTAGCTTGACAAGAACTTCGCGCACTTGTTGCTCCGGTACTGCTCCTTGGAACAGTGGGGCGATCTGTCCATTGATCACGGCAATAACTGTGGGAATGGATTGCACGCGGAAAGCTTCTGCCAGACGAGGAGCAGCTTCAGTATCAACCTTCGCTAGCAACCACGTGCCATTTCCCTCTTCGGCAAGTTTCTCCAATATCGGTGAGAGCTGCTTGCATGGTCCACACCACTCGGCCCAGAAGTCGAGAACCACCGGCACATTCTTGGAATGCTCCATCACCAGTGCTTCAAAGTTCTCTTCGTTTACATCAATCACAAATGCACTCTGTGGGGCGCCTTCAGGACGCGGGGCTGGCTTGGAGCTATTTAACGAACTGAGATCAACCGCGCTGGCAAAAGAGGCGGGCAACTTGGGAGGTTCGTTCACTTAATTCGCTCCTGCGCAAGAAGTTGATCGGCTGCTGTATATGAATCCATTTTTCCATCTGCCACGAGCGCCGCAAGTCGACGGAGTGGTTCCCCTTTGATCTGTGCGCGCAACTTGGCCGACGCGAGATGCTCCACCTCAAGTGAGGCACGATCGATGCGACGCCCTTCAAGTAGCCCGCTCTTTGCCAGATAGAGGCGGTGGCGGTCAATGGCTAACACCAACTCTTCAATTCCTATTTCGCGATCAGCTGATGTTAACAAGATTTCTCGCTCTGGATCTTGTGGAGCGAGTGCAAGTGCATTTCGTAATTCTCGTGAAGTGACTTCAGCGCCGTCGCGATCTGCCTTGTTGATGACGTAGATGTCACCGATTTCTAGCAGACCAGCTTTCACCGCTTGAATTCCATCACCCATGCCAGGAGCGAGCACCACCATCGTGGTATCTGCATGGCTGACGATTTCCACTTCGCTCTGACCCACGCCTACGGTCTCTACCAAAATGGTGTCGAAACCTGCATCATCAAGTACGCGAATGGCTTGCGGAGTTGCAGCCGCCAGTCCACCTAGATGGCCGCGGGTTGCCATTGAGCGAATATAAACGCCGTCATCAAGAAAGTGATCTTGCATGCGAATGCGATCGCCAAGAACTGCACCTTGGGTAAAAGGCGACGAAGGATCGATCGCGATCACACCTACTTTGTGACCTTTTTCCCGAAGCGACTTGATAAGTGCAGAGGTGAGCGTTGACTTTCCGACCCCTGGTGAACCAGTGATGCCGATAACGCGAGCACCATGAGGCTTCAACTCTTTCATGATCGCTGGCAGCGACTCTGACCCATCTTCAATCAGCGAAATAAGGCGTGCAAGTGAGCGGATATTTCCATCACGCGCACCACTTACCAACGCTAAAGTATCTATGACAATCACGCCCGCTTAAGGATTAGCGCATCGCCTTGTCCGCCGCCGCCACAGAGAGCGGCAGCACCGACGCCACCACCACGCTTCTTCAAATCAAGAGCAATGTGGAGTGCTAAACGTGCACCAGACATTCCGACGGGGTGACCGACTGCAATTGCACCGCCATGTGGATTCACAATTGTTGGATCAATTCCAAGTTGACGAGTTGATACCAAACCAACTGCGGCGAAAGCTTCGTTGATTTCCACGATATCGAGTTCGCTCACTTTCATGCCCTCACGCTTTAATGCTTTTTCGAGAGCATTCGCAGGTTGCGCGTGAAGCGAAGTATCTGGACCAGCCACCACACCATGTGCACCAATCTCACAGAGCCATTCAAGGCCCAGCGCTTCTGCCTTGGCTTTGTTCATCACCACAACAGCCGCGCCGCCATCAGAAATCTGTGATGCTGAACCTGCGGTGATCGATCCTTCAGCGCTAAAGGCTGGACGCAACTTACCTAGCGTCTCCATCGTGGTGTCTGCACGGATACCTTCGTCGTGTGCAAGCGTCGTGGTAGCGCCCTTACCTTGAGGAATTTCCATCGGAATTATCTCGTCATTAAAAACACCCGCTGCAGTAGCTGCAGCCGCGCGTTGGTGAGAGTGCATCGCAAATTGATCTTGATCTTCACGAGTAAGCCCGTAACGCCCGTTATAAGACTCAGTGGATTCACCCATGAGGCACTTATCGAAAGAGCAGTAGAGACCGTCGTGGAAGAGCGCATCCTCCATGGTGACGTTGCCAATCTTGAATCCTTCGCGCGAGCCCATGAGAAGGTGCGGAGCGCGCGTCATCGACTCCATTCCACCAGCCACGATCGTGTCGAATTCTCCCGCACGGATTAATTGATCCGCGAGCGCAATCGCATCGAGACCTGAGAGACAGACTTTGTTGATCAGCAGCGCAGCCACATCGAGCGGAATGCCACCCTTCACCGCGGCCTGGCGCGGAGGTGCTTGGCCAGCGCCGGCTTGCAGCACCTGACCGAGGATGACGTAATCCACCTGTTCGCCCGAGATCCCGGCTTTCGCGAGCGCTCCCTTGATAGCGATGCCGCCCAAGTCGGTGGCGGTAAAGCCCTTGAGCGAGCCATTGAAGCGCCCCATAGGGGTGCGGGCTCCGGCGACGATGACAGATGTGGTCATGGCTTCTACTCCCGGTGACGTGTTACAGGTGGTTTTATCTGACACGATACCCGTTATGAGCACTCAGAGCAGTGGCCCCTCAGCCTCATCCGCACAACTACCGGGGATTATTGGTGTAGATCACGTCGGAATTGCCGTCCCTGACCTTGAGGTCGCTATCGCCTTCTATCAAGAGAAGTTTGGCTTCGAAGTGGCCCACCGCGAGGTCAACGAAGAACAGGGTGTTGCTGAGGCCATGATTCAGGTAGGCCCGGCCTCACACGAGGTGAAGCTCCAACTTTTGGCGCCACTCACGCCTGAATCCGCCATTGCGCGCTTTCTCGATAAGAGTGGCCCAGGGATCCAACAACTTGCTTATCGAGTTACCGATATCGAAATTGCTTGCGCATCAGTGCGCGCACGAGGGATGCGCCTGCTCTATGAATCTCCACGTCGTGGGACAGCAGGAAGTCTGATCAACTTTATTCATCCCAAAGATGCGGGTGGAGTGCTCGTCGAACTTGTTCAACCCGCGACGCATTAATGCATCGTTCTGACTTTGAAGTTCTCCAGATTCCTAATCTTCGTCGATTCTTTATAGCGCGCGCTCTTACCGTTGTTAACGGATCTATCGCACCCATCGCGATGGCGTTCGCTATTCTCGATTTACCAGGGGGAGACTCACAAGATCTTGCACTCGTGGAAGTCTGCGTGGTTATTTCACAACTCACCGCCATCCTCGTCGGTGGAGTATTAGCCGATCGATGGTCTCGTGTGCGCACGTTAGTTCTTGGCGGCAGCACGGCGTCTGTCGGCATGTTCCTACTCGGCATCATGCTTTCAATACAGGTCTCACACGTTGGCGCGTACTGCATCGGCGCTGCACTCACTGGCCTCGGATCTGGTCTTGGATTTCCAGTCTTCACTGCTTTGATTGCCGACACTGTTC
>JAPLBA010000127.1 GCA_026393015.1 Actinomycetota bacterium | reverse complement strand
CGTAGCAACATCCAGCCCACGAAGGCAGCTACGAAGTACCCACCGCTCCATTTTGTCGCGGTAGCAAGCCCAAGCACCGCGAATACAAGTGCGTAATTCAGATCTACGTGTTTTGTAGGTCGAACCATGAGGTAGAACGCAAGGATAAACCAGAAGACAAGAACCGAATCTAGTAACGAGGTGCGACTGTGTACGAATGCTAGGGCGTCGACGGCATAGAGCAATGTCGCGATGGTGGCCGCGCTCTCACTTCGAAAGAGCCAGTAGGCAATGCGCCCTACAAGGAATATCGAAAGAATGCCTAAGAAGGCCACGGCAATGCGCCAACCAAATGGCGTATCGCCAAAGATTTGAATTCCCAGCGCAATGACCCATTTTCCGAGTGGCGGGTGAACTACAAAAATGCCTTTACCCGCATCGGCCTCAATCCCATATTTCAGAAATTGCTGGGCCCCTTTCACGTAGTAGAGCTCATCGAAGATGAATGTGGTTGGCCGGCCGAGATGAGCGAGGCGCAAGTAGGCACCTAGGAGCAGAATTCCGGCCTGAAGACCCCATTGAAGCGAGCGTCGATGAAGGCGCTCGAGCAGGGCGTATTGGGCCAACATGGGGAAACCCTATATGGCGTGAGAAAGTACTCGTATGAATGGTGTCCTCTGGGTCGCAGCAACTCCGATCGGAAATGCGCAGGACGCATCCCTTCGATTGCTTTCAGTGTTCGAAAACGCTGACCTGATCGCGGCAGAAGATACTCGAAAAGCGAAGTTCCTCATGAAGGCACTCGGTATAACTACACAAGCGAAGGTCATTTCATTCTTTGCGGCGAATGAGGAAGCTCGCGTGCGAGAAATGTTAGATGCAGTTTTGACTGGATCCAATGTCCTGATGATCACGGACGCAGGTATGCCAGGAGTGAGCGATCCCGGATACTCCCTCATAAGCGGAGCCATCGCACTTGGAATTACTCCGGTCGTTTTGCCGGGGCCGAGTGCTGTGACCACCGCGCTTGCGCAATCGGGATTGCCGATGGAGCGGTTCATATTTGATGGCTTTATCTCACGGACAGACGGCGCCCGAAGGGATTATTTCAAAGGCATCGTTCACGAGGCTCGCACGGTGGTGCTCTTCGAGAGCCCAAGGCGTTTGGCATCTTCTTTGTCGGTTGCTGCAGAAGTACTGGGGGCAGATCGACTTGGTGCGATTTGCCGTGAGATGACAAAGACTTACGAAGAGACAATTCACGGAACCATTGTGGAGTTGTCGGAGTGGGCAGGTACTCACGAAGTCTTAGGTGAGATCACCATAGTGATTGCTCCTGCGCCCGCCGCATCGCGGCCGACCAACGAACATATTCTTGCGCAGGCGCAGCGATTGATTTCACTAGGGATGGGTAAACGAGAAGCCACCACAGAGTTGGCCCAGGAGTATGGGATACCCAAGCGCGATATTTACGACCTGCTCATTGCTACTTCCAAGGCAGACTAGACTTCACCCCGTGTCGAAGACCTTTTATCTCACTACCCCGATCTATTACGTTAACGATGCACCTCACTTAGGGCATGCGTATACGACGATTGCCGGAGATGTGCTCACCCGCTGGCATCGCCAACGCGGGGAATCGGTCTGGTACCTGACTGGTACGGATGAACATGGTCAGAAAGTCATGCGCACCGCCGAGGCAAACGGAGTGCCGCCACAAGAGTGGACCGATCGCCTGGTGGAAGACGCCTGGATACCACTCTGGAAGCACCTCAATATTGCCAACGACGATTTTATTAGGACGACATCCGAACGCCACATGTCTCGCGTTCAACGTTTTCTTGAAAAGCTCAAAGAGAGCGGTTACATCTACGAAGGCGAATACGACGGTCTCTATTGCGTCGGCTGTGAAGAGTTCAAATTGCCAGGCGACATCTTGGAAAAAGATGGCGAGAAGACCTGCCCAACCCACTCACGTGCTTTAGAAGAAGTCGCTGAGACAAATTGGTTCTTTAAGCTAAGTGCTTTCGCGAAGCCATTGCTCGAGCGTTATCAGCAGCACCCAGAAACGTGTGAGCCCGCATCTGCGCGAAACGAAGTGATTTCATTTCTTTCTGGTGATGTGGTTGATCTCTCAATTTCCCGTTCATCGTTTAACTGGGGGATTCCCGTCTCTTGGGATCCTGGGCAAGTGGTGTACGTCTGGTTTGATGCGCTGCTCAATTATGCGACTGCAGTTGGTCTTGGAGATGACCCAGCAAGTGAAGGTGGCAAGAAGTTCGCGGATACCTGGCCAGCCAGCGTTCACTTGGTAGGTAAAGACATTTTGCGCTTCCATGCAGTTATTTGGCCAGCAATGTTGATGGCCGCAGGGTTACCTCTTCCGGAGAAGGTTTTCGCACATGGCTGGCTCTTGGTAGGTGGAGAGAAGATGAGTAAATCCAAACTCACCGGAATTGCTCCCTCTGAAATCACTTCACACTTTGGTGTTGACGCCTATCGCTATTACTTCATGCGGGCGATCTCCTTTGGCTCAGGCGGATCTTTCTCCTGGGAAGATATTTCAGCGCGCTATACAAGTGAGTTGGCAAACGATTTTGGCAACCTTGCCTCGCGCACGATTGCCATGATTGAGAAGTACTGCGATGCCAAGGTGCCCGTGGTAGCGGATGAACCACTTCTTAGTGACGCACTTACCGACGCGGTACGAGTCGCGGATGAAAAGATGTGTGCACTTGATTTTCAAGGTGGCTTAGTTGCCATCATGGATTTCTGCAAGCGAGTGAACGGCTATGTCACCGAGCAGGCGCCATGGGTGTTGGCTAAAGACGACTCTAAACGCGCTGAGTTAGATCGAGTTCTCTACGCCACCGCTGAGAGTCTTCGTGCCTTGGCAATCTTGCTTCACGCGACGATGCCAGAGACAACTGAGAAACTCTGGGAGTCATTAGGTGCACATCAATCG